>CAYGEE010000008.1:30278-34016 GCA_964348765.1 uncultured Planctomycetales bacterium
TTGAGGCTAATACGATAAATAATAACGCAACCGGAATGTATTTACTCGGTGGCTATACTGGGACGGTCAGTAATAATATTTTAACTGCCAACACAACAGGCATCTCTATTAATGATACTGCTTCTCCCACAATCACGCTAAACACAATCACCCAAAACACGAATGGCATATATTTTAATGGTTCATTGGCTCAATATCCCAATCCTATCGTAAATAATAATTCTATCTATTCAAACACATCCTATGATTTAAATGCAAATTCTTCCGACAACACCTCCAGCAAAACGATCAATGCGCAAAATAATTGGCTAGGGACAATAGATCCTTTAGTAATTGCTTCTAAGGTTTATGACTTCAAAGATAATACCAGCCGAGCAGTGATAGATTATACTCCCATCCTGGATGCTCCCAATGGCAATCCGCGATTACCATTATATTTTAACACCACCCTCAAAACTTTTCTCAACCCTGGCGTTGATACGATTACCTTTGACGTCAAAGCGGATGAATATGCTGATTGGACGATTACGATCCAAGATAGTCAAAATGTCACAGTCAAAACATTTGCCGCCGCAAACACCAAAACTATGACGGCCCCTTGGACGGGATTAAAAGATGATAACGTCACTCTAGTCGATGATGGGCTTTACACTTTTACAATCAACGCCAATTCAAGTAATCCTCTGGCGATAGGAATTCCTCTGACAGGGTATATTGTTGTAAACCGTAATGGTTATATCAATCAAATTACAAACCCCATTGAAGGCGGCGTCTTAACGGGAAACACGAATGTGATCACGGGATCGGCGAACGCGAGCAATTTTACCAAATACGTTTTAAGTTATGCCACGACGTTAAGCGGCCCATGGACAACTCTGATTACGTCAACGAGTGGAGTGTCAAACACAACGTTATATACATGGGACACTAAAAATGTCGTAAATGGGAATTATGTGTTACGATTGGAAACCACTTATAATACAAGCCAGGTTGCCACACTTTATGTGAATTTCACCCTCGATAAAATTGTTATCTCAGGCACATCCGTTACTCCAGAATTTTTTAATCCCTATTTAAATCAAACTTCAAACATCAATTATACCCTCGACCGAAACGCGAACGTGACGATAAAGATTTATAAATATTCCGATAATTCCTTACAGCGAACGCTCGTTAATAATTCACCTCGAATCACTGGCCCGCAGACGGAAATCTGGGACGGGAAAAATGATGCCGGCCAAACGGTGGTTTTGGATGTTTTTTATTATACGGTTGAGGCCAACAACGAGATCGGGCGAATTGGCACTTACGCGCCGGTGTATGTGCCGGGAAGTGTCACGATTGAGAATTCAACGCTGACACCGCCGAATTTTGATCCTTTTAAAGGAGAGATCGCGACAATTACATATGATCTTGTCAAACCCGCGTGGGCAACGATCAAAGTCGGACGCACTGGGCAACCCAATTATGACCGGCTGCTTATCAACAATTTGCCTCGAAATATTACCGATAATGTGGAACTCTGGGATGGCCGCAACGACAGCAGCGTGATCGTCGGCCCGAACACGTACGTGGTTTATGGAACAACAAATCTCTTGCCAGATAATGCAATCGTAACAGAGGACAAACGGCTGCAGATCACGAATATAAAACCCAATCCGTACACATTCTTACCGCAATACTCAGAAGACACAACGATCTTTTATGACCTTAATTTAACTGCAACCGTTACTGTGCAGATCTTAGATGCCGCAGGAGCAATCGTGCGAACGATCATTAGTGATCAACCGCAAAATACAGGAACACAATCCGTTGTCTGGGACGGTGAGAATTCTATCGGACAAGTAGTCAACACGGAAGGAAATTATACCGTTAAGATCACCGCGATCGCCGCTGATTCCGGGAAAACGATCATTGGGTATGGGAATGTGACGGTGTATAAATAATGGTCTTATGCGTCGATCGTCGTTCGTCCATCGCATATCGATAATGTTGCATTGAAAGAGAAACTATAATGGAATATGAAAAAATCAAGAGCTTCAAAGATTTAAAAATCTGGCAAAAAGGGATCGAAATTGTTAATGATATTTATCAAATCACAAAAACATTTCCTAAAGAAGAGATGTTTGGGCTTATTTCACAGATGCGTCGTGCGGCGGTGTCAATTCCCTCAAATATTGCGGAAGGATTTAAAAGAATTCATAATAAAGAGTATCAACAATTTTTATACACTGCGTTAGGGTCAGCGGCAGAGTTAGAAACACAGTTAATTATTTCTCAGAATCAATTATTTATCAGTCAGAAAGAACAAGAAATGATCAGTGAAAAAATTGATCATTTGTCCCGAATGACAACACTTCTTATTAAGAAAATTTCATGAAAAAGGCTTATCCGATGGACGAAGGACGCACGACGACATACAAGATTATTATTTTATTTGCTATTCTCAGCCTTTTTTATTTAAACACTTGTTTTGCAAGCGGGGAAATCATCTACAGTCGGCAAACCGAAAGTTATTGGCAGCTTTGGTTAATGAATACAGATGGAAGCAATGATCATCAAATCACCTCGACGCCAAAAGATAAGCGCACCCCCACAGTTTCAATGGATGGTAAAAAGATCTGTTACCGAAGCGGCAACGGGGAACTTTTTACCATTGATATTAATGGAAACAATGAACAAAGGATTTTAACACAATTTAACCAGATGATGGATCCGTCATTCTCGCCTATTGAAGATAAATTAGCCTTTGCCAGGATCAGCCCGCGAGTTAGTGATACAAGCCAGGTTTGGATCGCTCGGCCTTCCGGGGAAGAAGCTCAGATCTTATCGCAAAAAGCAAAATTAAATTATCATCCGGTCTTTTCGCCAGATGGAAAAAAGATCCTATTTATCCGTTCGCAGGGTAAGGGCATTCATGACCTCTGTTTGTTTGATATCAAAACAAGGCAAGAGTCTCTGTTGACTGATAGCCAAAGTTTTAACAGCTGGGCGAGTTTTTCGAAGGATGGGAAAACAATTTTGTTTGCTTCAAATCGTGAAAATAAAGATTATGATATCTACACAATGAATGCCGAAAAAAAGAAAATTACGCGATTAACGCATGAAAAAGGTTTAGATATTGAACCTGTCTACGCGGATAATGAGAAGAAAATCATTTTTGTTTCCAATCGAAGCGGTCAACAGCAAATTTGGAGTATGACAACAGAAGGCAAGGATATTAAGCAATTAACCAGCGAAAACGAATCAATTGAACCGGCTATTATACCGTAGAAGAATCATCTGAAATTGAAACATTCCCCTCCCCTTGTGGAAGGGGCTAGGGGAGGGGAATTTGAAAAAAGAATTAACACCGATCGCAAGAAAATTAAGAAATAATTCTACTGAAGTTGAGAAGCGTCTTTGGCATACACTAAGAAATAATAACCTTAATGTTAAGTTCCGCAGGCAGGCAATCATTGGTCAATATATAGTTGATTTTGTATGTTTCGAAAAGAAAATAGTTCTTGAAGTTGATGGAGGACAGCACATGCAAAGCAAGAACGATAATATTCGCGACAAGTGGCTAAAGGCTCAAGGATTTGAAGTATTAAGATTTTGGAATAATGATGTTCTAAATAACAGGGAAGGGGTTTTACATAAAATAACGGAACATCTTAATGCCCCCCTCCCTAACCCTCCCCACAAGGGGGGAGGGAATTAAAAAAGGCACATATGAAAAAAATAAAATTATTCATG
>CAYGEE010000009.1:0-33597 GCA_964348765.1 uncultured Planctomycetales bacterium
TATTAATATAGAGAAGGTGTCCCCTTTTTAGCATGAATGTTAAAGACTCCATAAACATCATTTCTCGCGCCAGCGTTGAGATCATTAATCTCGAAGCCCTTGAAAAGAAACTACTTAAAAGCCAGAAAGATGGAAAACCTCTCCGTGTTAAAGCTGGTTTTGACCCTACGGCGCCGGATATCCATTTGGGCCATGTCGTTTTACTTCGAAAATTAAGACAATTTCAAGATCTTGGGCATGAGGTTTATTTTCTGATAGGCGACTTTACGGCACAAGTCGGTGATCCTACCGGAAAAGATCAGCTTCGGGTTAAGCTTGATAGAAAGATCATTGAGCAAAATGCGCGATCTTACAAAGATCAGGTTTTTAAGATCTTAGATCCCAAGAAAACAAATGTTGTTTTTAATAGTTCTTGGCTTGATCAGCTTTCGCCTCAAGCTGTTTTAGAGCTTATCGCACATTCAACGGTCGCTCAAATGCTTGCTCGGGCAGATTTTAAAAAACGGTTTGAAACTGCTAAAGAGATTAGTCTTCTGGAATTCATTTATCCTCTTTTACAGGGATATGATTCCGTTCATCTTAAAGCGGATGTTGAGTTGGGAGGGACGGATCAGAAATTTAATCTTTTGATGGGCCGTCAGCTTCAAGAGGTGTATGGGCAAGAACCTCAAGTTGTCATTATGACGCCGTTGATCGAGGGGACTGACGGTATTCAGAAGATGAGCAAATCGCTGAATAATTATATCGGGATCAGTGAGCCTCCTCAGGATATTTTTGGAAAGATCATGTCGATCAATGATGAGCTTATGTATAAATATTTTGAAGTGTTGACTGATTGTGATGTTGCGGATATGAAGCTTAAGCATCCTAAGGATGCGAAATTGTTTTTAGCAGAAAATATTGTTAGCCAATTTTTTTCTGAAGATGTCGCAAAAGCGGAACGTGTGAATTTCGAAAAAACATTTAGCCAGAAAAAGACTCCAGAGAATATTGAAGAGTATACTCTTCAGCAAAACGATTCTTTGGACAATATCCTTTTAGCAAAGAAGATTATTACATCAAAAAGAGAGCTGCAGAGGTTGTTTGAGCAGGGGTCGATCACTATCGACGGGGAAATCCTGAAAGATAGGGGTTGGATCCCGCGTCCTGGTGTTTTGAAGGTGGGGAAACGCCGGTTTTTAAAGCTGGTTTGAAATGCTGTAAGTTGAATGGATTAAGGTCATTGCAACTCTAAAAATATCGCTATAAAATTCTTGACAAACAAAAATTATTAGATATACTTGTTGAACTATTGTCAACAAATCAAGATTTCGCTTTGATCCCAATATCATTTTTATTTTATGTGGGAGTTTTTTAAAGAGGTCTTGCCCCTGTAGCTCAGCCGGTAGAGCGCGTCCTTGGTAAGGACGAGGTCACCGGTTCAAGACCGGTCGGGGGCTTTTTGGTGGTTGAAGTAGTTTTAATTAATAACAAAGTTACTATAAAGAACCCCTAATCATATGCGTGAAAATATCCAGTTTGAATGTACAGTTTGTAAGCAGATAAATTATACCAGTACAAAAGACAAAAAACAGAAACCGGATCGGATCGAACTTAAAAAATACTGCCGGTTTTGTAAAAAGCACAACCTACATCGAGAAATGAAAAAGTAATATCGCATGATGTAGGCCTGTAGCTCCAATCGGTAGAGCGACGGTCTCCAAAACCGTGCGTTGTAGGTTCGAATCCTACCAGGCCTGTGGGATTACAATGATAAACAATATTAGAAAATTTATTTTAGAAGTTGTTTCAGAATTAAAAAAAGTGTCGTGGGCCACGAGACAAGAATTAATTGATGCGACGAAGATCGTTCTTGTTAGTGCGATCTGTTTAGGTTTAATGATCGCGATTGTTGATTTTACTTTATCGCGTGGTTTGGCTTTGATCATTAGGTGAGATTATGAGTACAATGAAATGGTATGTTGTTCACACGCAGACAGGCTCGGAAGAGAAGGCAAGAGCTGGGCTTGAACGTCGAATGGAAACAACGGCTTTGAAGCAATATGTCAGCGAGATCGTTGTTCCTACGGAGCAGGTGTCAGAGATCCGCGGCGGTAAAAAAAGGATCATGGCGCGGAAATTCTTTCCTGGTTATATCATGATCAAGATGGATATGAACAAGGAAAGCTGGTATTTGGTCAAGACGACTCCTGGGATCACAGGATTTATTGGTCCTGGACGGAAACCGACAGCGATCGCGGATGAAGAAGTTCAGGCTATTTTAAAGCGACGTGATGATACGGAAACAAAGCCGATGCCGAAAATGATCTTTGATCTTGGTGAAGCGATCCGAATTGCTGATGGGCCTTTTGGGAATTTTAACGGTACGGTCATGGAAGTTTTTCCAGATCGCGGGAAATTAAAAGTGAGCGTTTCAATTTTTGGACGTTCCACACTCGTTGAATTAGAAAACTGGCAAGTGGAGAAAGTTTAAAATGGCTAAAGAAGTTGTCGCACAATTAAAGCTTTATGTTCCGGCTGGTCAAGCAAATCCTGCTCCACCGGTTGGGCCGGCGCTCGGTCAGCACGGCGTTAACATTATGATGTTTTGTAAGCAATTCAATGAGCGAACAAAGGGCCGCGAAGGTTTTATTCTGCCGGCTGTTATTACTGTTTATAAAGATAAATCCTTTGATTTTATTCTCAAAACCCCGCCGACATCCGTTCTTGTTAAGAAAGCTGCGAATTTGGCGAAGGCTTCGGGAATTACGGGAAAGGAAATAATCGGTAAAATCACAAAAAAACAAGTTGAAGAGATCGCAAAAACAAAAATGGAAGATTTAAATACTGCTGATATGACAAAGGCTGTTCGTATTGTCGAGGGCAGCGCGAGAAGCATGGGAATTGAGGTGGTGGCATAATGACAAGGTTAAGTAAAAGAATGCAGCAGGTTGGAAAAGGTTTTGATTGTGAAAAAGTTTATACTTTAGAGGCTGCGATGGAAACGATCGCTGCTGCTCCAAAAGTTAAATTTGATGAAACCGTTGAACTTCATTTTCATTTATCTATCGATCCTAAAGCAAGCGACCAAGCTGTTCGCGGAACGGTTCTTCTTCCTCATGGCTTAGGAAAAAAAGTTCGCATTGCTGTTTTTTGTAAAGGTGAACAAGAAGAAAAAGCAAGAAAAGCCGGAGCTGATTACGTTGGATCGCAGGATTTAATTGATAAAGTTATGGGTGGTTTCTTGGATTTTGACGTTGTTATTGCTTCTCCCGACATGATGCGTGATCTAAGTAAATTGGGTAAAGTTTTAGGGCCGCGAGGTCTTATGCCGACTCCAAAAGCTGGAACAGTTACTGTTGATGTTGAAAAAGCTATCAAAGAATCTCAAGCTGGAAAGATCGAATTTAAAGCTGATAAGCAATCTGGGATCCATGTCGGCATTGGAAAAAAATCTTTTGCAAAGAATAAGCTTGTTGATAATGCTCAATATATTATCGATGCTATTACGCATGCCAAACCAGCCTCTGTAAAGGGAAATCTTGTTAAAACATTATTTGTTTCAACGACCATGGGACCGGGAGTTAGGGTGGCGATATGAAAAAAGTTGGACAACTTTATCGTGATTCTTTAATTAAAGAAGTTAAGAGTGAAGTCGAGAAGAGTAATAGTCTTTTTGTTCTTAGTTATACTTGCGTCGCTGGCCCAAGGATGAATGATCTGCGCAAGAATCTTAAGAAATCTGGTTTAAGTGTTTATGTTTCCAAGAATTCGATCGCGCGTATCGCGTTAAAAGACCTAAAGCAGGATGAGTTAGCTGAAAAAGTTGACGGTCAGTCTGCTTTTGTGCTTGGGAATCTTGATTCTGTGGAAGCTTCTAAAGCTATTGTCAAATGTTTAAAAGATAACGAAAGTGTTGTGTTAAAGGGCGGTCTAATCGACGGCAAAATTTATCAAAAGGATGAGATCAAGAGATTGTCGGAATTACCATCTCGCGAAGCGTTATTGTCTCAATTATTATCATTGATGCAATCACCTGTTTCGAGACTTCTGGGAGCTATGAACGCTAAATCTCGCGATTTATTATCAATACTGAAACAGTTAAGTGAAAAAAAGGGAGGAAGTTAAGATGTCTGAAAATACTACAGTAGCAGAAGGCGTGAAGCTTTCAGGGAAGTTGGAAGATCTTGCCAAAACAATCGAAGGGCTTACGGCTCTTGAATTGTCTGATCTTGTTAAGGGATTGGAAAAAAGATTAGGTATCACAGCTGCTGCTCCTATGATGGGCGGAATGATGCCAATGGCTGGCGCTGCCGGTGCTGGTGCTGCCGCCGCTCCTGCGGAAGTTCAAACAGCATTTAATGTTGTTTTAGCAAATGCTGGTGCAAATAAGATCGCTGTTATCAAGGAAGTTCGTGCTGCGACAAATTTAGGCTTAAAAGAAGCTAAAGACTTGGTCGAAGCCGCACCAAAAACAGTCAAAGAAGGCGCGACAAAAGAAGAAGCTGATGACTTGAAGAAAAAGTTAGAAGCTGCCGGCGCTAAAGTTGAAATAAAGTAATTTTTTGGTGAAATTTTAAAGCAACCTTGTATACAAAAAAGGTCTTATGGAAAAAATAAAGTTTAGAAGCTTTAAAAAGTTTCGCGACGACTTTAAATTACCGTCTTTACTTGATCTTCAGACCGTACCTTATGAGCAGTTCTTGCAGAGAGATGTCCCTGCTGATAAGCGTGCTGATCAGGGTTTAGAAGAAGTCTTTCGAGAGGTTTTTCCGTTAGAAAGTTATGACGGACAGATCCGTTTAGAATATATTAATTATTCCTTCGGGAGTGAGAAGTATTCCACAGAAGAATGCAAACGCCGCGGAGTGACCTATTCCGCAGCCTTGAAAGTCAAGTTACGTTTGATCACACCCGTTGATATCAAGGAACAGGAAGTTTACTTTGGTGATTTCCCGTTCATGACAAGCACCGGGACATTTATCATTAATGGTGATGAACGTGTCGTCGTTTCACAGATCCAAAGACCGCCGGGCGTTTCTTTTGAGGAAGAACTTCATCCTACTGGAAAAAGTATTTATCACGGCCGTATCATTCCTTCACGAGGTGCTTGGTTTGAAGTAAAGTTTGATCTTAATAATATTCTGCTTGCTTATGTCGATCGCAGAAGGAATTTCCCTGCCACTCAGATCTTAAGGATCATGGGGCTTTCTAGTGATGAAGAAATACAGAAGTTATTTGGAGATGATTTTGAAAAGTTGAAACCAACTTTAGAAAAAGATCATACCAAGAATAAAGAAGAAGCTCTTTTAGATTTTTATAAAAAGATGCGCCCGACTGAACCGGCGACGGTTGAAGTTGCGGATACTCTTTTTTATCGTTTATTTTTTGATGCAAAGCGTTATGACTTAAGCAAAGTCGGCCGTCATATTGTTAACAGAAAATTGAATATGAATGTGCCTCTTGAGAATCGTGTTTTGGACCTCTCAACAGTTGCTGCGGCTTTTAGATATTTATTCGGGCTTCGCGATGGTGTTGGTGAAACAGATGATATTGACCATTTAGGGAATCGCCGTATTAAAACTGTTGGAGAATTGGTTCAGAATCAGGTTCGTATCGGCTTGGCACGGTTAGAGCGTTCTATTAAGGAACGTTTGGTCGTTATGAGTTCTTTTGAGAACTTAACAGCGCATCATTTGATCAATTCTCGATTATTCTCAAATCAAATTCAAGATTTCTTTGCTCGAAGCCAGTTATCTCAGTTCATGGATCAAGTCAATCCTCTGTCTGAATTGACTCACAAGCGCCGATTAAGCGCCTTGGGTCCTGGAGGGTTATCGAGAGAAAGAGCTGGTTTTGAGGTTCGTGACGTTCATCCTACGCATTATGGGCGCGTTTGTCCGATCGAAACGCCAGAAGGTCCGAACATTGGACTTATTGCATCTTTGACAACGTGTGCTCGCGTCAATGATCTTGGCTTTATTGAAACGCCTTATCGCCGAGTTGATGATGGGCGTGTGACTAAAAAAGTTGAATATTTAACTGCTGATAAAGATCAGGGTGAGCATGTTGCGCAGTTTAACGCGCCCCTTGATGAGAGCGGTAATTTTACCGGCAAAGATGTTTCTTGCCGATATAAAACAGATTTTCCAAAGAGCCGTCCAAAAGATGTTGGGTATATGGATGTGTCTCCGTTACAGATGGTTTCTGTTGCTGCAGCGCTGATCCCCTTCTTGGAACACGACGATGCTAACCGCGCTTTAATGGGATCGAACATGCAACGGCAAGCTGTTCCGTTGATGATCCCTGAGGTCCCTTATGTTGGAACAGGGGCTGAAGAAAAAGTTGCTCGAGATTCTGGGGTTGTCGTTATTGCTAAAGAATCAGGAAGAGTTACTCGCGTCGATGCTCGTGAAATTGTTATCGGAAAAGAAGTTTATCCTTTGATGAATTATCAGAGGACAAATAATAACACTTGTATTCATCAGCGGCCGCTTGTTAACGTTGGTGATAAAGTGGAAGCTGGACAGACTATTGCTGATGGGATCGGAACTGAGCAAGGCCGTTTAGCGTTAGGCCGCAATGTTCTTGTCGCTTTTATGCCTTGGAGAGGATACAACTTCGAGGACGCGATCTTAATTAATGAACGAATTGTGCGCGAAGATGTGTTCACTTCTATTCACGTCGAGCGTTTTGAAGTTGAATGCCGGGAAACACGATTAGGGAATGAAGAAGTTACTCGTGATATTCCTAATGTCAGTGAAGAGGCTCTTATCAACTTAGATGAGAATGGGATCATCCGTGTTGGCGCTGAAGTAAAAGCTGGTGATATCCTTGTTGGTAAGGTCACACCCAAAAGTGAAAAAGAATTATCTCCTGAGGAGCGTTTGCTTCGAGCGATCTTTGGAGAAAAAGCTGCGGATATTCGTGATACATCTTTAACGTTGTCGCCTGGGATCGAAGGTGTCGTTGTTCAGTCTGAAGTTTTTCAGCGAAGTGAACGCGGCCGAAAAACAAAAGAAGACAAAGTTAAGGAATCCGGCGCTTCTGACAGAATCAAGGCATATTACAAGCAAGAAGTTGAATTCATTGAAGATGAAAAAGAAAAAAGATTAAGTAAGCTTTTAGGGATAGACCGAAATAAAGTTTCTAAGGTCAAAGCTTCTGATTATCCAGAAGAATCTGAAGAGCGTGAAATTATACAGTATTACAATGATAAAGTCGCTGAATTAGCACAAGAAGAAGAGCAGGAAGTTGAACGTGCTAAACGGGGTGATGAACTGCCTGCCGGAGTTTTAAAGCGAGTTGTGGTTTATGTTGCCACAAAACGTAAGCTTGCCGAAGGTGATAAAATGGCTGGCCGTCACGGGAACAAAGGTATTGTTTCTCGAATTCTGCCGGAAGAAGATATGCCGTTTTTAGCCGATGGAACTCCCGTTGATGTCGTTTTGAATCCGCTAGGCGTTCCGTCTCGTATGAACGTCGGTCAGCTTTTAGAAACTCATTTAGGTTGGGCGGCTCGCGTTCTAGGATTTCATGTGGAAACACCTGTTTTTAATGGTGCGACAGAAGCCGAGATCCGTACTTGCTTAAAAGATGCTGGATTGCCTGTGGATGGTAAAACAACAGTTTTCGACGGGCATACTGGATTTCCGTTCGATCAAAAAGTAACTGTTGGTGTTATCTATATGTTGAAATTAAATCACTTGGTTGATGAGAAAATTCATGCTCGATCAATTGGTCCATATTCGTTAGTTACGCAACAGCCGCTAGGCGGAAAAGCTCATTTCGGCGGGCAGAGATTCGGAGAGATGGAAGTTTGGGCGCTTGAAGCTTATGGTGCTGCTTATACTCTTCAAGAAATGCTGACGGTAAAAAGTGATGACGTCGTCGGACGAAGCCGAATGTATGAAGCTATCGTCAAGGGTCAGCAGCGATTAGTTGCTGGAACTCCTGAGTCGTTTAATGTTTTGGTAAAAGAACTTCAAGGGTTATGTCTTGATATTAAGATGATCAAGGCTGAACCAGAGATAGCTATTCCAGAAGATGAATTTGATCTTCTTAAAATGAATGGTCCAGAAACGCAGGAATCTAAAGGCAAAGAAAAGGCGGAGAAATCCAAATGACGAAGAAAAAAGAAGACAATTTAAAGTGTGATCGTATAACGATTCAGATCGCGTCTCCTGAAGTCATCCGTTCTTGGTCAAAAGGGGCTGTGAAAAAAGCAGAAACCCTTAATTACAGGACTTTGAAACCGGAAAAAGATGGTTTGTTCTGTGAAAAGATCTTTGGACCTGTTCGTGACTGGGAGTGCAATTGCGGAAAATATAAAGGTATTAAATTCAAAGGCATGACCTGTGATCGTTGCGGTGTTACTGTTACTCGATCATCAGTCCGTCGAGAAAGAATGGGCCATATTGACCTTGCCTGTTCAGTAAGTCATATTTGGTTTTATAAAGCTGTCCCTAGCCGCCTTGCGGCCATCATGCAACTTGGTTTGAGGGATCTTGAGAAGATTATTTATTACGAAGAATATATTGTTACTGATCCTGGTGACACAACTTTAAAACCAAGACAGTTATTATCAGAAGATGAATATCAGGAAGCTTTGATCAAGCACGGCGGGGCTTTTAAGGCAAAGATCGGCGCTGATGCGGTTAAAGAGATCCTAAAAGATACAGAATTAGTTGCGCTTTGCAAGAAGTTAAGAAAAGATCTAGAAAAAGCTAATCCAGACACAGCGAATTCAAAGAAGATCGCAAAGACGTTAAAGATCTCTGAAGATTTCAGAGATTCCGGGAATTCTCCGGAGTGGATGGTTTTAGATGTTCTTCCCGTTATTCCTCCAGATCTACGTCCATTAGTTCCTCTTGAAGGCGGACGTTTTGCTACATCCGATCTAAATGATCTTTATCGCCGAGTTATCAATCGAAATAATCGTTTAAAGAAGTTGATGGACCTGAAAGCTCCTGAAATTATTTGCCGTAATGAGAAGCGTATGCTTCAAGAAGCGGTTGATGCTTTGTTGGATAATGGCCGTCATGGTCGTCCAGTTTTAGGCTCAGGAAATCGTCCTCTAAAATCGCTTTCTGATATGTTAAAAGGAAAGCAAGGACGTTTCCGTATGAATTTATTAGGTAAACGTGTCGATTATTCTGGCCGTTCAGTTATCGTTGTCGGTCCGGATTTGAAACTTCATCAATGCGGGTTGCCGAAAAAGATGGCTTTGGAACTTTTTGAGCCGTTTATCATCCGTAAATTAAGAGAAAAAGGTTATGTGCATACGATCAAGGGCGCTAAGAGAATGGTCGAGCGTGCCAAGATTGAAGTTTGGGATATTTTGGATGAGGTCATTAAAGATCATCCGATCATGCTAAATCGTGCGCCAACGCTGCATAGATTAAGTATCCAAGCTTTTTATCCGACATTAGTTGAAGGAAAAGCAATCAAATTGCATCCGTTGGTTTGCGCAGCTTTTAACGCTGACTTTGACGGTGATCAAATGGCTGTTCACGTGCCGTTGTCCATTGAAGCTCAGATGGAATGCCGTTTACAATTGTTATCGATTAATAATATCTTTTCACCGGCCGACGGACGTCCAGTCCTTTCTCCGACGCAGGATATTGTTCTTGGACTTTATTATTTAACAAAAGAAGATATCAAGACGAAATCTGAGCAAAGTGTTTTTTCAAGCCCGCAAGAAGTGATTGTTGCTTTAAATGACGGGTTGTTTGATATTCACAAAAGTATCAAACTTCGGCTTGACGGCCCAGTTTGGGGTGAAGAAGAGCCTTCGATGGTCATCGTGGGAGAAGATGCAGAGAATAAGAAAACTGAAAAAGAAGAAGTTAAAAACAAGATCAAAATATTAGAAACAACTGTCGGGCGTGTTCTCTTTAATGAGGCTTTGCCCCCGACTTTTGGTTTCGTTAATGAACTTTTAGATAAGAAGAAGATCGGCGCGGTTATTGCTAATTGCTTTAAGCGTTTTGGGCAAGCCGAGACGGTTAGACTTCTCGATGATCTTAAGGAATTAGGTTTTAGAAATGCGACATTAGCCGGGATATCAATTGGTATCGCGGATATGACCATTCCGGAAGAAAAAGTCGAGATCCTTAAGAACTCTAAACAAGAAGTTGGAAAAGTTGAAGATCAGTACCGTAAAGGTATTATCACCGGACGTGAGCGTTATAATAAGATCATTGATATTTGGACGCACACAACGGAAACTATTTCTGAGCTTGTTTTCAAGCAGATGGATCCATTCAATCCGGTTTTCATTATGGCGGATTCCGGGGCTCGTGGGTCCCGTCTTCAAATTCGTCAGCTTTCCGGGATGCGCGGACTTATGGCAAAGCCATCTGGTGAGATCATTGAAAATCCTATTACGGCCAGTTTCCGTGAAGGGTTGACCGTTTTGGAATATTTCATTTCCACTCATGGTGCCAGAAAAGGTTTGGCGGACACTGCTCTTAAAACAGCGGACGCCGGGTATTTGACTCGTCGACTTGTTGACGTTGCGCAAGAAATGGTCATCACGGAAGAAGATTGTGAAACATTAAATGGCATCACGGTTGCGGCGATCATCGAAGGTGATGAGTTGGTCGTTAGCCTTAAAGAACGTATCATTGGCCGGGTAGCTCTTGATAATATTGTCGACATTGTGACAGATCAAGTTGTTGTGGGTGCCAGTGAATTAATTACAGAAGAAAAAGCTGAAGTTATAGAGCACCTTGGCATTGAAAAGGTTCGCATTCGAAGTGTTTTGACTTGTGAATCTGCTCGAGGTTGCTGTGTAAAATGTTATGGCCGTAATCTTGGAACTCAAAGGTTAGTTGAGATCGGAGAAGCGGTTGGGACAATTGCTGCTCAGAGTATTGGTGAGCCGGGAACTCAGTTAACGATGAGAACCTTCCACATCGGGGGTACGGCGAGCCGGTCGATCGAACAATCATTCTATAAATCCAAGAATGCTGGTATTGTGAAATATCATCAGCTTCGGGTTGTTGCTAAGGGAAAAGAATTCATTGTTTTGAATCGTAATGGTTCTGTAAGTATCAATAATGAATTTGGGCGTGAGTTTGAACGTTATCAGCTTCCTCAGGGTGCTGCTCTTAAAATTGCCGACGGGGATATGACGGATAAAGACAAAGTATTCGTAACTTGGGATCCGTACACTGTTCCGATCATTACTGAAGTTAAGGGAACTGTTAATTCAGAAGACCTTATTAATGACGTCACAGTTCAGCAAGAACAAAATCCTGTGACGGGTATTACGGAACGTGTCGTTGTTGAGCATAAACAAGAATTCCATCCGCAGATCATTATTTCGGATGATAAAAATGAGATCGTCGGTATTTATTCGATTCCGATTGGTGCTCATATTTTAGTGCAGGACAAGCAAGCTGTTAACGCCGGGGATTTGATCGCAAAGATCCCTCGTGGAGCCGGAAAAACTCGTGATATTACTGGTGGTCTTCCTCGGGTTGCGGAGCTTTTTGAAGCAAGACGTCCCAAAGATCCAGCGACGATCAGTGAGATCGATGGCGTTGTTGAGTTTTCCGAAGATAAACGCGGACGTCGGACGATCGTTGTTAAGAGTTTGACCGGAATGACGGTCGAATATACGATCCCGCACGGAAAGCATCCTAACGTTTATAAAGGGGACCGTGTTTTTGCAGGACAGCAATTAACTGATGGCCCGGTTGTTCCGCATGATATTTTGCGTGTTTGCGGAGATAAGGTTTTGCAGGAATATTTATTAAATGAAGTTCAAGAAGTTTATCGTTTGCAAGGTGTGCGCATTAATGATAAACACATCGAATTGATTATTGGGCAGATGCTCAAAAAGGTAAAAGTTGAAGATGCCGGAGATACGAATTTAATTGTTGGTGAACAGATCAATCGTATTTCTTTTAAAAAATCGAATGATGAAGTATTAAAGAAAAAAGGTAAGCCCGCAAAAGCAACTCCGCTTTTATTAGGGATCACAAAAGTCTCTTTGACGACGGAGAGCTTCATATCATCCGCAAGTTTCCAGGAAACAACTCGGGTGTTGACAGAAGCAGCCTCCTCTGGTAGAGTAGACCTTTTAACTGGGCTCAAAGAAAACGTCATTGTGGGTCATTTGATACCCGCAGGCACTGGATTAAAACGATATAAAGATGTGGAAATGGTAAAATATGCCGACGATACAGCAACTCATAAGACTTAGTAGAGAACAAAAAATAAAGAAAAGTAAATCACCGGCCTTGACAAATTGCCCGTTTCGCAGAGGCGTTTGTTTGCAGGTGAGAACCATGACTCCAAAAAAGCCGAACTCGGCTTTACGAAAGATCGCTCGTGTACGGTTATCAAATAAATATGAAGTCACCGCTTATATCCCTGGTGAAGGGCATAATCTTCAGGAGCATTCGATCGTGTTAGTTCGAGGCGGTCGTGTCAAGGATTTGCCTGGCGTTCGATATCATATCGTTCGCGGAACTTTGGATACAGCCGGTGTTAATAAGCGTAAACAATCCCGCTCAAAGTATGGGGCTAAGAAAGAGGAAGCAAAGGCAGCATGAGAAGAAGAAAAGCAGAAAAACTAGAATTAGCAGGCGATCCAATCTTTAATAATAAGCTTGTTGGAAAGTTCATTAATATCGTAATGATCGAAGGTAAGAAAACTATCGCTGAGAATATTGTTTATACAGCCTTCAAGATGGCGAAGGAAAAAACTCCTGAAGAGAACGGGTTGAAGGTTTTCTTAAAGGCTTTAGAGAATGTTCGCCCACGTCTTGAATTAAAAGCTCGACGTGTTGGTGGTGCGACATATCAGATCCCGATAGAAGTTGATTCAAATCGTGGAAGTTCTTTAGCGATGCGTTGGATCAGGGATTTTGCTCGAAAGAAAAAAGGGCGGGCAATGGAAATTAAATTGGCCGATGAAATTTTGGCAGCATATAAAGCTGAAGGCGCGGCTATCAAGAAACGCGACGATACTCATAAAATGGCGGAAGCTAATAAAGCATTCTCGCACTTAAAGTGGTAAGGATAATATGGCAGTAACTATTCCATTAAAAGATGTTCGAAATATAGGGATCATAGCTCATATCGATGCCGGTAAAACGACAACGACAGAGCGAATTCTCTTTTACACTGGCGCTATCCATAAAATGGGGAACATTGATGACGGTAATACCGCCATGGATTGGATGGAGCAGGAGCAAGAAAGAGGAATTACGATCACCGCGGCGAGTACGACTTGCTTTTGGAGAAGTCATCGTATTAACATCATTGATACGCCTGGTCACGTTGATTTTACTATTGAAGTTGAGAGATCATTAAAAGTTCTTGATGGTTGCGTTGTTGTCCTTTGCGGAACAAGCGGGGTTCAGCCTCAAACTGAGACGGTTTGGCGTCAGGCTGAACGGTATCATGTTCCTCGGCTTATTTTTATTAATAAAATTGACCGTTTAGGTGCGAGTTTTGACAGAGTTCTTGGAGAAGCTCATGAACGTTTAGGTGCTAATGCTGGCGCGATCTGCTTTCCAGACGGAGCTGAAGGTGATTTTAAGGGTATTGTTGATGTCGTCAGTGAAGATTATGTTACCTATACGGACGAACAAGGATTGGAAATGGTTCGCTCAGAAGTTCCTGCTGGGCTTAAAGATAAATTGATCGAATATAAAAAGAAGCTTATTGAACGTCTGGCGGATGCGGATGATGCGATCGCGGAGAAATTCTTAGAGGACAAACCTATTAGTAAAGAAGAATTAATGGCCGGCCTTCGCCGTGCTGTTGTTGCCAGTAAATTTGTTCCAGTTTTGGTTGGGACAGCGTTGCGTAATCGTGGCGTTCAGCTGGTCCTTGATGCTGTTGTTGATTATTTGCCCTCACCTTTAGATGTTCCACCTATCTATGGAACAGATCCCGTTACAGAAGAAAAACATTTGCGAACAACCGACCCTAAAGCACCTTTTAGTGCTTTGGTTTTTAAAGTTTTTACCGATCCTTTCGTTGGAAAATTATTTTATACTCGTATTTATTCTGGAACGCTTGATTCTGGTTCGACAGTTTATAATTCCAGTCAACAATCCAAAGAACGTATTGCGAAGATCCTTTTAATGCACGCTAATCGTCAAGAAATTATTTCGAAAGCGGAAGCCGGAGAGATTGTAGCGCTCGTCGGATTAAAAGATACTAAGTCCGGTGATACGCTATGTGATGGAGAGCAGAGAGTTTTATTAGAGAATATGCGTATCCCTGAGCCGGTTGTTTCGATGGCTATCGAACCAAAAACGAAAGCGGATCAGGATAAGCTTGGTTTAACATTGCGTAAATTTTTAGATGAAGATCCATCTTTGCGCGTTCAGTATGATCATGAAACCGGACAGACGATTATTTCCGGAATGGGTGAGTTGCATTTGGATATTGTTATTGACCGCATGAAGAGAGAATTCAATCTTGAAACGAATATTGGACGTCCTGAAGTTGCTTACAAAGAAACGGTTACTCAAAAAGTTACGAACATTGTTGGAAAATTTATTTCCCAATCCGGCGGGCGTGGTCAATATGGGCACGTTGTGATCGATATCGAGCCGAGTGAAAAAGGAAAAGGCGTTGTTTTTGTTAATAAGATCAAGGGTGGTTCTATCCCTCGAGAATATTTTACTCCGATCGAAAAAGGGATCCGCGCTGGAGCTTTGAATGGTGTTTTGGCCGGTTATCCAGCAACAGATTTTATTATCACTCTTACCGACGGTTCCTATCATGAAGTTGATTCCAATGAAATGGCATTTCAATTAGCGGCTAAAGGTGCGTTACGTGAAGCTTTGACCAGAGGGAAATCCGTTTTCATGGAACCTATTATGGATATTGAATTGATCTGCCCTGAGGATTATATGGGTGCGGTCATTGGTGATGTTAATTCTCGAAGAGCTAAGATCGTCAGTATGGGCTCTCGTAGTAATATGAAGGTTGCTCGCTGTGAAGTTCCTCTCGCAGAGATGTTCAATTATGTTAATGCGCTACGATCATTAACACAGGGTCGAGGATCGTATTCGATGGAACCAGCTTTTTACGCGGAAGTTCCGCATCATGTCGCCGAGAAGATCATCGGTGCCCGTCAGGATGTTGCGGGGAGAAAACGTTAATTTCAGGATAATCCTAATTTTTAAAAAAGACGAAAGACGATAAAGAACAAAGGAGAAAAACATGGCTAAAGAAAAATTTTTACGTAACAAGCCGCATATGAATATCGGGACCATCGGTCACGTTGACCATGGTAAGACGACGTTATCAGCGGCGATCACAATGGTATTAGCTAAACGGGGATTAGCGCAAGTTCGCAGCTATGATTCCATTGACAATGCTCCTGAAGAAAAAGAGCGTGGTGTTACGATCAACATTAGCCATCTTGAATATGAAACTGAAAAAAGACATTATGCCCATATTGACTGCCCTGGTCACGCTGACTACATCAAGAACATGATCACTGGCGCGGCACAGATGGATGGTGCTATACTTGTCGTTTCTGCAACTGATGGTGCGATGCCTCAAACAAAAGAGCATCTTTTATTGGCACGTCAGGTTAACGTTCCATCGATCGTTGTTTTTATGAATAAATGCGATCAAGTTGAAGACAAAGAACTTTTAGACCTTGTTGAAATGGAATTAAGAGAACTTTTAACAAAATATAATTTTGATGGAGACAAAACTCCGATCATTCGTGGAAGCGCCTTAGATGCGTTAAACCATCCTGAGGATCCAGTGAAAGCTCAGCCGATCGTTGACCTCATGAAAGCAGTTGACGATTTTATTCCTCAACCGGTGCGTGAGTTAGACAAACCGTTCTTAATGGCGATCGAAGACGTCTTCTCAATTTCTGGTCGTGGAACAGTTTCGACCGGAAGAGTTGAAAGAGGAAGAGTCAAGGTTGGAGAAGAAGTTGAGATCGTTGGGATCAAGCCGACATCAAAGACTGTTGTTACTGGAGTTGAAATGTTCCGAAAAGAATTAGATGAAGGGCAAGCCGGCGACAATCTTGGATTGCTTCTTCGAGGTGTTGATAAAACTGGTATTGAGCGTGGTCAAGTTTTGGCAAAAACAGGAACAATTACACCTCATTCAAAGTTTAAAGCCAAAGCTTATATTTTAACAAAAGAAGAAGGCGGCCGACATACACCGTTTTTCAAGGGATACCGTCCTCAGTTCTACTTTAGAACAACAGACGTTACTGGAACAGCTAATTTTGCTGAAGCCAGCCGTGAAATGTGTATGCCTGGCGATAACGTTGAGTTAAACGTTGAACTTATTCAACCGATCGCTCTTGAAAAAGAATTACGTTTCGCTATCCGTGAAGGTGGCCGAACCGTCGGAGCTGGTGTTGTTCACGAAATCTTAGATTAGGTCTCTGGGTGTCATTGCGAGGAGCCCTTGATCTATCGGCGAAGCAATCTAAAAGATCGCTTCGTGATAGATGAAAAAATCATCTCGCGATGACACAAGTTGGTAAAGGATAAAAAATGCAGAAAATACGAATAAAACTTAAAGCATATGACCACCGATTGATCGATCAATCGGCTCAGGAAATTGTCGAGACGGCTATCCGCACAGGAGCTAAAGTGTCAGGACCAGTTCCTCTTCCGACGAAGAAAGAGCTATATACTGTCCTTCGTTCGCCTGTCATTGATAAAAAATCTCGTGAACAATTCCATTTAGCAACACATAAAAGGTTAATTGACCTCATTGATCCTACGGCTAAGACAGTTGAGTCGCTACGTAAACTCAATCTTCCGGCTGGCGTTGATGTGGAGATTAAATAATACTATGATCCGTGGACTGATTGGTAAAAAAGTTGGCATGACCCAGATCTTCGATAAGGAAGGCAACGTTGTTTCCGTAACTATCGTCGAGACAGGGCCATGTACCGTGTTGGAATTAAAAACATCACCCATGAAGGTGAAGTTGGGTTTTGACGTCGTCAAGGAAAAAGCGTTAAAAAAGCCGCAATTGGGACTTTTTAAGAAATTAGGCGTTCCTCCGATGAAGGTTGTTTCTGAATTTGAATCAACAGATAATGCGGCCTATCAAGTTGGGCAGCAGTTAAAGGCGGATCTTTTTAAGCCTGGAGATTTTGTTGATGTTATTGGAACTTCAATTGGAAAAGGTTTTCAAGGGGGGATGAAACGCTGGCATTGGTCCGGCGGTCCTGCAACTCATGGTTCTATGCATCATCGCCGTGTTGGTTCGATCGGTGCGAGTGCATATCCTTCAAGAACCCTTCCAGGGCACAATATGCCTGGGCATATGGGTGATGAGCGAGTCACGAATCAAGGGTTGAGAGTTATGCAAGTCGATATTGAAAATAATTTGCTAGTCCTTAAAGGTGCTGTTCCTGGTTTTAATAAGGGCTTTGTTTATGTTAATCGTTCAAAGAAAAAGGCTTGGAAATCTTTGGAACAGGCCGTGGAAGTGGTAAGTAAAAAAGTCAATCCTATGAAGCAAAGTAAGGCTAAGGCCGGCGGTAAAGGTGGAAAATAAAAATGATTAAAGTTCCCGTATTGAATATTGAAGGCAAAGAAATAGAGAACATTGAACTTCCAGAAGGGGTTTTTGATCAGCCCGTCAATGAAGATGTCATTCATCAGGCGATTGTGATGTATCAGGCTTCTTTGCGTCAGGGTAATGCTTCAACGAAAGAAAGAGGCTCTGTTTCCGGCGGTGGGAAAAAGCCATATCGTCAAAAAGGAACTGGACGAGCTCGAGCCGGTTCAACACGATCTCCGCTTTGGAAAAAGGGTGGGATCGTTTTTGGCCCACATCCGCGTGATTTTAGCTTTTCGTTGCCCCAAAAGATCAAAAAAGTCGCTTTACGCGAATGTCTGAATGCGAAATATCAGAAGAAGAATTTTTGCTGTATCGGAGATATTAAACAAAATCTTGGCAAGACCAAAGAATTTGTGCAGATCTTAAAAACTTTAAGCTTAAAAGGCAAAGTTCTTGCGATCTTAGACGGCAGTGATATTAGCGTCAATCGAGCAGCGCGAAATGTCAATTTCTTGAATATTGTTCGTTCCAGTGATGTTAATGCTCTTGATGTCCTTAAAAATAATAAAATCTTAGTTTCTAAAACCGCATTTAAAAATATCTTAGAAAGAATCAAACTTTAGTGATGAATAAAGCATACGATATTATCAAATCAATTTTAAGAACAGAAAAAGGCACCGATCTGGAAGCCATGGGTAAATATGTTTTTGCGGTTGAACGTCGTGCGAATAAGATCGAGATCACGAAGGCCGTGGAACTTGTTTATAATGTGAAAGTTAAATCTGTTAACACGACTCTCGTTCCTGGAAAATTAAAACGAGTCCGTCAGGATTATGGATATACTTCCGATTGGAAAAAAGCGGTTGTTACACTTAAAGAAGGCCAGAAAATAGAGGTCAAGTAAGCTATGGGCGTTAAAAGATTTAAACCGACAACAAGTACATTACGTCACACGATTCTATCTGATTTTTCCGAGATCACTAAGGGTAAGCCGGAAAAGTCTTTGATCGTTCCATTGAAAAAGCATGGCGGCCGTAATTCTTATGGTCGTATTACGAATCGTTTTCGTGGTGGCGGGCATAAGCAGATGTATCGATTGGTTGATTTTAAGCGTAATCGTATTGACCAAGAAGCTTTGGTGATCGCTATTGAATATGATCCGAATCGTACGGCGCGTATTGCTTTGATCGAGTATCCTGACAAAACGAAGTCTTATATTTTAGCTCCGCTTGATCTTAAAGTGGGCGATAAAGTTATCAGCACTGTTGATAAAGAAGTGGAATTTAAATCTGGTAATTGTTTACCTTTAAAAGAAATTCCTTTGGGGGTTGCGATACATAATATTGAATTGAAACCGGGTAAAGGTGGTCAGATCGCCCGATCCGCCGGAGCAACAGTTCAATTAGTTGCTAAAGAGGGTGATTATGCTTTTATTCGCATGCCATCAAGTGAAGTTCGGAAAGTTCTTATTAACTGCCGAGCGACTATTGGGCAGATAGGCAATGTTGAGCATGAAACGGTTTCTTTGGGCAAAGCTGGCCGGTCTCGATGGTTGGGACGCCGTGGACATGTTCGAGGGGTTGTTATGAATCCAGTAGACCATCCGCACGGTGGTGGTGAAGGTAAAGCTCCGCAAGGAAATTCTCATCCTGTTTCCAAATGGGGACAGAAGAGCAAAGGTTTAAAGACTCGAAGATTGAGAAAATATTCTAACCAATTCATCGTTAAGAAAAGAGGAGCATCCATCTAATTATGTCGCGTTCTGTTAAAAAAGGCCCTTACATTGAAGAGGCGTTGCTAGAAAAATTAAGAAGAATGATGTCTTCGGGTCAGAAACAGCCGATCAAGACATGGTCGCGACGTTCAGTTGTTACTCCTGAATTTGTAGGATATACCGTTGCGGTTTATAACGGGAATAAACATATTCCGATCTTTATTACCGAGAATATGGTTGGGCATAAGTTTGGGGAGTTTTCACCGTCACGCACCTTTAGGAAACATGGCGGCGTTAAAGCCAAGAAAGCTACTGAGTTAACTTAATAATTTGAGAGTGTTATTATGATCGCAAATGCAAAAGCAAAATTTATGAGAGTCTCTCCGATGAGAGTAAGACAAGTGATCGATCTTATTCGAGGGAAAGATGTTTTAACATCGTTGACGATATTAGCGCATGTGAATAAAGGTTCAACAAAGATGATCGGAAAACTATTAAGCTCTGCTATTAATAATGCGAAACAAAAGGGTTTGCTTGAAGATCAGCTTATTGTTTCGAAGGTCACTGCTGACTTAGGTCCGGCGTGGAAGAGATTTCGAGCTGCTGGTTTTGGCCGTGCGAATCCGATCCTAAAAAGAACGACGCATTTAACCATTGAATTAGATCTAAAAACGAAATAGGCCGCCTTTTCGGCGAGCCTCGTCATTTCCTTTAAAAAATGACGAAAAAGGACGGGAGCAATAAGCGTGGGTCAAAAAGTTAATCCGATCGTTTTAAGAATAGGTTATATTGAAAACTGGCGCAGCCTTTGGTTTGTTAATAATCGACGAGGATTTGCTCAGAATTTAGTTGAAGATCAAAAGATCCGAAATTATATCAAGAAAAAGTTCGCGCAAGCGGCTGTTTCGAAAGTTGTGATAGAACGCGTTGCGGATAAGATCAAGATCATTATCTATACTGCTCGTCCAGGTGTTATTATTGGCCGTCGGGGAGCTGATATTGATAAATTAAAAGCAGATCTTGCGAAGATCACGCCCAAAGAGATCACTGTTGATCCTCGGGAAGTTAAGAATCCTAACGCGGATGCGCAGCTTATTTCTCAGAATATTGCGATGCAATTAGAAAAGAGAATTGCTTTTCGAAGAGCTTTAAAAAGAGCGATCGATAACGCGATCAGTTCAGGTGCCAAGGGGATCAGAGTTAAAGCTTCCGGCCGGTTAAATGGCGCCGAAATGGCTCGCAGTGAAGGCTATAAAGTTGGAAAGCTTCCTTTGCAGACATTCCGTGCGCATATTGATTATGGATTTTCAGAAGCGCTGACGACGTACGGGATCATCGGGGTCAAGGCTTGGGTTTATCATGGGGATGTTATCAAGGAAGTGAAACGTCAGCCGACATCATCGTTAAAGGGTCTTGAAGCAACACTTTAAGGGAGTTTTAAATGGCAACAATACCACGTAAAGTTAAATATCGAAAGTCACAGCGCGGGAAACTTCGCGGGCTTTCAACTCGGGGCAATAAATTAAATTTCGGGGAATACGGCTTAAAAGCTTTAGAGAATGGTCGTGTTCGCGCAAATCATATTGAATCATGCCGTGTTATTGTCGCTCGTAAGCTAAAGGGTGCAGGACGGCTTTATATCAATATCTTTCCTCATAAGCCGGTCACAAAAAAGCCGGCGGAAACTCGCATGGGAAAAGGAAAAGGGGATTTGGATCATTGGGTTGCGTTGGTAAAGCGCGGACGGGTAATGTTTGAGATAAATGGAGTTCCTTTGGAGCTTGCGAAATCAGTTTTTCGTTTGATCTCGTTTAAATTGCCAATTAAAACAAAATTCGTGACTCGGGCAGAACTTTTGTAATTTGAGGAATCGATATGAAAACAAAAGAATATAAAGCATTAACGGCAGAAGATCTAAAACAAAAAGAAGGAAATTTTCGCAAAGAGCTTTTTGACCTGCGATATCAGCGCAAGATGGGCACGCTTGAAAAACCCGCGCGCATTCGCTTAGTTAAACGCGATATTGCTAAGATTTTGACAATTTTACGAGAAAGAGAATTGGATAATGAGCGAAACACAACTAAGACAAAATAGCCGTAAATTTTTACAAGGGGTAGTCTTAAGCGATAAAATGCAAAAGACTCGAGTGGTACAGGTCCTTTGGATCTCTAATCACGATAAATATCAGAAGCAAATTCGACGAGCTTCGAAATATAAAGCTCACGATGAAAAAAATGAATCTAAATCAGGCGATGTTGTTCGTATTATGGAAACTCGTCCATTATCAAAAGAAAAACGTTGGGTTGTTACAGAAATCATTAAGTCAAAATAGAGGTTAGCTATGCTTTCACTTAAATCGATATGTGATGTTGCTGATAATTCCGGTGCTCGTAAAGCATCAATGATCGGTGTCTTAGGTGCTCGTAATCGTAAATTTGCTCAAATTGGGGATATTATTCGAGTAAATATTAAAGAATCGATCCCTGATGCTGCGATCAAAAAAGGTGAAAAGGCTAAAGGAATTGTTGTTCGGACGAAGACAGCCATTCGTCGCGCTGATGGAACGTATGTTCGTTTTGATACCAATGCGATCGTTATTATTGATGATGCAGGCAATCCTAGAGGGACCCGAGTTTTTGGGCCAGTTGCCCGTGAGATCCGTAATTTAGATTATATGAAAATAGTTTCATTAGCTCCTGAGGTCGTTTAGAGGACTGAGTCGCGGGGTTATAACTTAAAAGATTTGGAGTAATTCTATGTTACATATTCGAAAAGATGATCAGGTTATCGTTATCGCTGGAAAAGACAAGGGGAAGACGGGTAAAGTTTTGAGCGTCTATCCAAGTGTGAATCGTGTTTTGGTTGAGCATATTAATGTGATGAAAAAAGCTCAACGTAAAACCCAGCAAAATCAGCAAGGCGGGTTTGTCAGCATTGAAGTTCCGATCCACGCAAGCAATGTGCAGTTGATCGATAAAAAAACAAATAAACCAACACGCTTTAGCGCATCCACAATGAAGGATGGCGCAAAGGTGAGAATAAGTAAGAGAAGTCAAGAGGTTGTCTAAAATGATCCCCAGATTACAAAAAAAATATCAGGAAGAAGTTGTTAAGAAGATCCAAGAAAAATTTGGAGTCAAGAATGTCATGGCTGTTCCTCGTCTTGAAAAGATCGTCATCAATATGGGTGTTGGCGAAGCTATTGCGGATATGAAGGTTTTAGAGAACGCGATGAAAGAGTTGGGTGCGATCACAGGGCAGAAGCCTTTAATGACGAGAACTAAAAAAGCTATTTCAAACTTTAAATTAAGAGAAGATGCGCCGATTGGATGTAAGGTTTCTTTGCGCAGAATGCGGATGTTTGAGTTCTTAGATCGATTGGTGAATTTTTCACTTCCTCGTATTCGTGATTTCAACGGTGTTTCTAAGAATTCTTTTGATAAGCAGGGAAATTATACGTTGGGAGTTCAGGAACATACGATCTTTCCGGAGATTGATACCGGAAAGTTGCAACATGTTCATGGGATGGATATTACATTTGTATTCAATAAGGGGCCAAAAGAGCAAACTCAAGAAGTCTTAACGTTATTGGGAATGCCTTTTTCAAAGAGGTAAAGGAAAGCTATGGCAAGAAGAGGATTAGTTGTTAGAGCAGCACGTAAACCAAAATTTTCATCTCGAAAATATAATCGTTGCCAGTTGTGCGGGCGCGTTCGGGGATTTTTAAGACGATTTGGGTCATGCCGTATTTGTTTTCGCGAAATGGCATGGAGAGGTGAAATTCCAGGGGTAAAAAAAGCAAGTTGGTAAAGGTGAGGTTTTTATTATGTCATTGAGTGATCCATTAGCAAATTTTTTAACATCAATACGAAATGCGACTCGTGTTAAGAAGGAAACAGTTGATGTTCCTGCTTCGCAATTGACAGAGAAAATGCTAGGTATCTTTAAAGCGGATGGTTACATCGAAGATTACAAATTGATGAAAACAACAGCTCAAGGTGCTTATAAAATTTATTTGAAATCAATTGGCAAGAAGTCGGCGATCATTAATCTTAAAAGGGTGTCCCGTCCGGGACTCAGAATCTATGTAAAAGAAGACAAGATCCCCCGTGTTTTGAATGGGCTTGGTACGGCTGTTATTTCGACATCAAAGGGTGTTGTTAACGACCGTGAAGCTCGCAAATTAAAAGTTGGCGGTGAGGTTCTCTGTTATATTTGGTAAAAAACTATGTCTAGATTAGGTAAAATTCCAGTAGCAGTTCCAGCAGGTGTCAAGATCAACGTTCAAAAAAGTGTTGTCTTGGTTGAAGGCCCTAAGGGAAAGATCGATCTTAAAGTTCCGGAAGGAATAAAGATCGAGATGAAAGATCAGCAGATCCAGGTCAATCGCCTCATTGATACAAAACAAGGTCGGGCGAATCATGGGACTGTTCGTTCGCACTTGGTCAATATGATCGAAGGCGTTACCACAGGGCATAAGAAAAATCTTGAGATACAAGGCGTTGGATTTCGCGCTCAAATTCAAGGTAACAAGATCACTTTCAACATTGGTTTTAGTCATCCTGTTGAATATATCGTTCCAGAAAATGTTAAAGCACTTGTTCCGACCCTAACGAGCCTTTCTATTGAAGGTGTTGATAAAACTTTGGTTGGGCGGGTTGCGAGTTCTATCCGTTCTTTAAAGCCGGCTGAGCCTTACAAGGGTAAGGGGATCCGTTACGCTGGTGAAATTGTTCGTAGAAAACAAGGTAAATCCGTTACAAAATAATCGACTATGACATTTACTAAAGGACCAAATTTACGAAGGTTTTATCGTCATCAAAGAATTCGAAAGGCGCTTTCTGGAACTCCAGATCGTCCTCGGCTTTGTGTTTACAAGAGCTTGAAAAACTTTTATGCCCAAGTTATTGATGATTCAACGGGAAAGGTTTTGATCGGATTATCGACGTTAAATAAATCTCTGAAAGCAAAACTCAAAACAGGCGGAAACGTTAAAGCTGCTGAGACATTAGGAGAGGCTTTTGCGGAACATTCTTTGAAAAAAGGAATAAAAAAAGTTTGTTTTGATCGAGGCGGTTATCTTTACCATGGGACAGTGAAGGCTTTTGCTGACGCGGCCCGCAAGGGTGGAATGGATTTTTAACGGTTCGACGCATGAGTCGAAGGATTCAGCAGTATAACGAAAAGGGGATTTTTAAAAAATGAAGTCACATGATAGAAAAGATAATGCTGGGAAATTAGATAAACTGCAAAAGCATTCTAAGACGCCGGTTCTTGGCGCTCCAACGGAAGCTGTTGAAGGTGAAATTAAACAGTATACTCGTCCGAGTAGAGGTTCCAGAGGTTCAGGAGATCGAAAAGAAAGAGTTATCGTCGAATCTGAATTTGTCGAACAGGTTATTTCGATCAACCGGATCACAAAAGTTACTAAGGGCGGCAAGAAGCTTTCTTTTAGTGCTCTTGTTGTCGTCGGTGATAAAAAGGGGAAAGTGGGTTATAGTTTAGAAAAGGCTGCTGAGGTTTCGATTGCTATTAAGAAGGCGATGGCGAGAGCTAAAAGGAATTTATTTGCTGTCCCAATGAAAGGATCAACGATCCCTCATGAAATTGTCGGCCGATGTGGCGCGGCTATTGTTTTACTAAAACCGGCGTCAGATGGTACCGGTGTTATTGCTGCAGGTCCGGTCCGTGCGGTTTGCGACGGCGCTGGGATCCACAATATTTTAACAAAATGCCATAGATCAAATAATCCTATCAATGTCGTTAAAGCAACTTTTGACGGATTGATGCGGTTAAAATCATATCAACAAAATTAAGATCATTAGAGGTTTGCATCATGAAATTGCATGAATTAAGGCCAGCTTTCGGTTCAAAGAAGAAAAGAAAAATTGTCGGCCGTGGCCGTGGTTCTGGGCATGGAAAGACTTCAGGACGCGGGATGAATGGAACAGGTTCTCGTTCTGGCCGTGGTGTTTTAGCGTCACTCGAGGGTGGACAGATGCCGTTGATCCGCCGTTTGCCTAAAGTAGGATTTAACAGTAAAGCTCCGATCTTTCATCAGGTCGTTAATGTTGAAAATCTTGATAAGTTTGCAAAGGGAACAATTGTTACTGGTCAATTATTAAAATCACGCGGATTGATCAGATCTGCCGAGAAGACATTTAAGATCTTAGGAAAAGGCGAGTTAACGAAAGCTTTAACAGTTCAAGCGAAGCATATTTCTAAGTCCGCTCAAGAGAAGATCGTTAAGGCTGGTGGTAAAGTAGAGCCATTGGAAATAAAATTAGACGTTTTGAAAGAATCTAAAAAGTCTTAAATTCATGCTTGCATCTTTTGTAAATTGTTTTAAGATCCCGGAATTAAAGAAAAAGATTCTTTTTACTTTAGGCATTATTGTTCTTTATAGAATTGGATGTTATATCCCAACGCCTGGCGTTAACGGGGCGATGTTGGCGGAATTTTTCCATCGGATGGATTCCACAGCCGCGGGAAATGTTTTTGGCATCATGAATATGTTCTCTGGCCAGGCGCTTGAAAAACTAACGGTTTTTTCGTTAGGGACGATGCCGTATATTTCAAGCTCGATCATTATGCAGTTGTTAACCGCCGTCATTCCCTCTTTAGAAAAACTAGCTAAAGAAGGACAAGCCGGGTATCAAAAGATCAATCAGTATACCCGTTATGGGACATTGATTTTGTCTATTGTTCAGTCTTTTTTTATTGCTCTTTGGCTTGAAAGTCCGCAATCTTTTCATGGTTTGCAGATCGTTAATTATCCTGGATGGGGATTTCGTTTAGTGACGGTTTTTACTTTGTCAACCGGGACTTTGGTGCTGATGTGGCTAGGCGAACAGATCCAAGAAAGAGGGATCGGTAACGGGATATCGCTGATCATTACTGCGGGTATCCTTTCCGCTGCGCCGTCGGCAATTAGGACATTAGCGATGTTGTTGCATCCGTCAACCGGTGGAACGGCACAATTGCAGCCGTTGACATTGATCGTTATGTGCACGTTTTTGGTTAGCGTTATTGCGGCGATCACTTTGATATCACAGGCTCAACGAAGGATCCCAGTGCAATATGCCCGACGGATCGTTGGCCGAAAGGTTTATGGCGGGCAAAGCACTTATATCCCCTTAAAGGTTGATACAGCGGGGATCATTGCAATTATTTTTGCGCAATCGATCATTTTGTTCCCGGCAACTTTGGCGAGTTTTATTCCGAATGAGAGTTTTCAGAGTATTGCTAGTTTTATTCAGCGCGGGCATTGGATGTATTATCTAGTATATGGTCTTTTGATCTTGTTCTTTTGTTATTTCTATACCGCGATTGTTTTTAACCCGATCGATGTTGCCGAGAATATGAAGAAACACGGCGGATTTGTTCCCGGAGTAAGGCCCGGAACGCAAACGGCGGATTATTTAGATTTTGTTATGACGCGGTTGACTTTGACAGGTGCTTGTTTTATTTGCGCGATCGCTATCATGCCGGATGCTATTATGTCATCTTTTAAGATCCCATATTTAGTTGCCTCATTCTTCGGCGGGACAGGGATCTTGATTATTGTCGGTGTTATGCTTGACACGATGAAGCAGGTTGAGTCTCATTTATTGATGCGCCATTATGATGGATTCATGAAGACGGGGCACATCAAAGGAAGACGTTAAAAGCTATGAATTTGGTCTTATTGGGGCCACCTGGTGCGGGAAAGGGAACTTTGGCAAGCTTGCTAAAAAGTTCTTTGAAAATTGAGCATGTTTCAACTGGCGATATTTTACGCGAGCAGATCAAGAAAAATACGGATCTGGGTAAAGAAGTAAAAATATTTATTGATAGCGGTAGGCTTGTTCCGGATGAACTGGTAACAAAGCTCATTGAAAATAAATTAACGGTTGAAAATGGAGCCAAAAAGGGATTCATGCTTGATGGTTTTCCTCGAACGAAAGCTCAAGCGATGGATCTTGATAAGATCTTAAATAAAATCCATCAACCGCTTGATTATGTTATTTCGATGGAATCGACGCTTCCTATTATTATTTTAAGATTGACGGGACGCCGAGTTTGTCGTAAGTGTGGGGCGACATTTCATGTGAAAAATCGTCCGCCAAAACAAGTAGGCGTTTGTGATTTTTGCCATGGAGAATTATATCAGCGTCCGGATGATAATGAAACGACGATTAAAACACGTATGGAAGTTTATCTAAGTAGTACACTTCCTATTCTTGAATATTATAAAGCTCAAGGGATTATAAAGACTTTGGATTCCGATAAGGAATCTGAAGGGCTTCAAGCGGGTTTAATAAAACTTTTTCATGACGAAGGCAAGTTTAATTAGTATTAAAACATCGGCGGAAATTGAGACTCTTGCGCAAGCAGGAAAGATTTTAACTGGTATCATTGGTGAGCTAAAAAGCTATTTGAAAGTTGGGATGACGACGGGTGAGCTTGATAGCCGTGCGGAAGAGCTTATAAGAAATGCAGGTGTTCTTCCGGCTTTTAAAGGATATCGAGGATTTCCAGGGTGTATTTGCGCATCGGTCAATGATGAGGTTGTACACGGGATCCCAGGGAAACGTCGGTTAAATGACGGTGATATCGTCAGTGTAGATGTTGGGATTATTTTTAAGGGATATTATTCGGATACTGCCGTGACTCTTGGTGTTGGTACGATCCAGCCAGAGCTTCAGAAGTTGCTGGATATTACAAAAGAATCGTTATATCAGGGTATTCGGCAGGCGCGGGCTGGGAATCATCTTTCTGATATTTCGCATGCAGTGCAAAAATATGTTGAGAAAAATAATTTTTCAGTTGTTCGAGATTTTGTCGGGCATGGGATTGGGAGTCGGCTTCATGAAGAACCGGAGATCCCAAATTTTGGTGAACCAAAGCAGGGGCCGATTTTAAAAGAGGGTATGGTTTTGGCGATCGAGCCGATGGTGAACTTAGGGTCTTGGAAAACGAAGATCGATCCGGATGGTTGGACAGTACGAACAGCCGATGGAAGTGCATCAGCGCATTTTGAACATACGATAGCTATCATTAACGATGGACCAAGGATCTTAACAGAGTAAAAATGTCAAAAGAAGATTTGATTGAAGTTGAAGGAGTTGTTAAAGAGGCATTACCTAATGCCATGTTTCGTGTTGAATTAGAGAATAATCATATTGTGTTGGCTCATATTTCCGGGAAAATACGGAAAAATTTTATTCGAATTTTGCCAGGGGATAGAGTTCGATTAGAGTTATCGCCATATGATCTAACCCGGGGACGAATTACTTTTAGGGAAAAATAAAATGAAAGTTAAATCATCAGTTAAAAGAATTTGCAGTCACTGCAAAATTGTACGCCGCCAAAGAGTTGTGCGCGTCATTTGTACGAATCCAAAACATAAGCAAAGGCAAGGATAAATTATGCCAAGAATTTTAGGGGTTGATATTCCAAAAGAGAAACGCATCGAGGCTTCGCTCCCATATATTTTTGGTGTGGGCAGGAAAAATGTTCATGACATTTTAAATGTCGCGAAGATCGATTGTAATAAAAGAGCGAAAGATCTCACAGATGATGAGATCTCCAAGATCACCAATATTCTTCAAAGTAATTACATTGTTGAAGGAGATCTAAGACGGGAAATTAGTCAGAATGTTAAACGTCTGATCGACATTGGCGCTTATCGCGGATCACGTCATAAAAAAGGTCTTCCGGCGCGCGGCCAAAGAACAAAGACAAACGCTCGTACTCGTAAGGGACGGAAACCTATCGTTGCGGCAAAAATGAAACCGGCAGCAGGCGATAAAAAATAAACAAAAGATTGGATAATTTGCTATGGCAGAAAAAGAAGTTTCTCAAGATGTTTTATTAAAACGGAAAGAAAAAGCGAAAAAGAAAGCTCTCAAAGGTGTAACCTCTGGGATCGTTTATATTTTAGCTTCGTTTAATAATACTATCATTACTATCACAGATATGCAGGGAGCTACAATTGTTTGGTCTACACCAGGCGTTGTAGGTTTTTCAGGTTCTAAGAAGTCAACACCGTTTGCGGCTCAGGTTGCGGCTGCTGATGCGGCAAAGAGAGCCAAGGAACTTGGTTTGAAAAGTGTTGAGGTTCTTGTCAATGGTCCGGGAGCAGGACGTGAATCAGCAATTCGCTCATTACAATCAACAGGTTTAATAGTGACTTCCATTAAGGATATTACGCCACTTCCTCACAATGGATGTCGTGCCAGAAAGAAACGTCGAGTTTAAAAAAGGAAATTATAAATGGGAAAATATACAGGTCCTAGTTGTCGTCTTTGCCGCAGAGAAGGTGAAAAACTATTTTTAAAAGGAACACGCTGTTATACGCATCGCTGCGCGATCGAACGCCGTGATTATGCTCCAGGCCAGCACGGTGCTGCCAAGAAAATGAAGCTTTCGAATTATGGTATTCAGATGCGTGAAAAACAGAAGCTTAAAAGGATTTATGGTCTGATGGAATTGCAGTTTAGGAATTATTTCAATAAGGCTTCTCATCAAAAGGGTGTTACGGGTACGATCCTTTTGCAGTTTTTGGAAAGACGGCTTGATAATGTTATTTATCAGCTTGGTTTTGCCACATCCCGTCGTCAAGGACGCCAGGTTGTCGGTCATGGTTATGTTTTTGTTAATGATCAACGAGTAAATATCCCGTCATTTTTGGTCAAAGAAAATGATGAGATCTTTATCCGTTTTAAAAATAAAGGCGAAAAGACAATTAAAGCTAATATTGAAGCGAATGCAAGTAGACCGGCTCCAGCTTGGTTGGAAGTCGATCATACTCATTTCAAGGGAAAAGTAAAACGTCTTCCGCAACGGGAAGATATTGGTTTTGAGGTCAATGAACAGTTGGTCGTTGAACTTTATTCTCGATAAGAGAGAGGCCAGTTTGGGCCGGGGCTTTTAGTGAAACCCGCAACGAATTGTTATAACACAATTTAAGAGGAGCGATAACATGGGTGTTAAATGGCGAGATTTTCAAATGCCTAAAAGGCTGGATTGTGATGAATCTACATATACCGAATATTATGGCAAGTTTATTGCAGAGCCATTTGAAAAAGGATATGGGGTAACATTAGGAAATTCATTGCGTCGTATTCTGCTTTCATCAATTGAAGGTAGTTCAGTGAATTCTATTAAAGTTGATGGTGTTTCTCATGAATTTTCAACTATTCCTGGTGTGATGGAATCGGTTTCTGAGGTTATTTTAAATCTTAAGAAATTGGTTTTGCGATCCCATTCGAAAGTTCCTAAACAGATCTATATTAAGGCTGATAAAAAAGGCGAGATCAAAGCCTCTGATATTATTTCTGATGAGACAGTTGAGATCTTAAATCCTGATCTGCATATCGCTACGTTATCTCGTGATACTAAATTTAATGTAGAGATGGAAGTTTCTCGCGGCCGTGGTTATGTTCCTGCGGAATTGAATAAAAAAGACAATACAAGCGTTGGAGCTATTGCGATCGATTCGATCTTTACTCCGATCATTAAAGTCAATTTTGTCGTCGAAAATACTCGTGTCGGTCAAAGAACAGATTATGATCGATTGCTTTTAGAGATATGGACGAATGGTGCTATCAATCCTAAAGAAGCACTTCTTTATGGAGCGAACATTCTACAAAGGCATTTGGATGTTTTTGTCGGTTATGGACAGCTTCCGGAAGAAGAAGAGGAAGATGAAGAAATGTCAGCAGAGGAACAATCGCTTTATGAAAAGCTTCGTCTGCCGATCTCAGAGCTTGAATTATCAGTAAGAAGTGCCAATTGTTTAAAAGAATCGAATATTAAAACAATTGCAGAACTTGTTAAAAAGAGCGAGCCGGAGCTTTTAGGTTTTAGGAATTTCGGTAAAAAGTCATTAACAGAGATCGGTGATCTGCTTAAAGTTATGGGATTAAGTTTAGGCATGAAGATCGATTCCAAGAAATTGAGAGTTGTCGTTAAGAAAGAAGCTTAATTATGCGTCATAATATTGCAGGAAATAGATTAAGCCGCAATTCAACTTTGCGGAAAGCTACTGTCCGAGATCTCGCGAAAGCGACATTGCTTAAGGAGCGTATTCAAACAACCAAGGCCAGAGCGAAAGAGGCTCGGAAGCTTGTTGATAAGCTTATTACGATGGGAAAAAGCGGGACGCTAGCCGATAAAAGACGAGCGTTCGCGATCCTTTGTAATCATGGGATCGTTAGCGATCTTTTTACGAAAACAGCTCCGCGATTTAAAAACCGCGTTGGCGGTTATACACGCATCATTCCTTTGGGCAATCGTCGAGGGGATAATGCTGAATTAGTTCTTTTAGAGCTTACAGAAAAAGAAGTTGTGGCTATTAAAGCACCAAAAGTTGTGGCAGCTTCTAAGGGCAAAGATCCTAAAGTGCAGGCTAATGTGACTGATGCGCAAATAGTTGAAGTCGCTGATGGGACTGATGCACCTAAAGAATCCGGCCATAAAAATGAAGTAGTTAAAACACCGACTATGAAGCCAACACCTCAGGATAAAGCTAAGGGTAAGAACATCATGGGAAATATTCGCACGATGTTTAACCGTAAAACGGGTGGCGGGCAGTAATTAATGTCGGGGTTATTGAAAATTATAACGAGTAGTCTGTGATATTAAGAAGTTAGAGGCTAGATGTTAGAAGCTAGAATTCTAACTTCTAGCCTCTAATTTCTAACTTCTTACTTTCTTTCTTTATTATTGTCCAAAACACAATGCCAGTCATCTCCTTGAAAGTTAATCGTAGAATTAAAGATATCTTAGGCTCATCGACTTTAGCGATCACGGCTCGAGCTAAGGAATTGCAGGCGCAGGGCAAAGATGTCGTTAATTTTGCTGCTGGTGAACCGGATTTTGATACGCCTGATTCTATTAAGCAGGCAGCGATCAAAGCGATTAACACCGGCGTTACAAAGTATACTCCCTCGACCGGCACGAATGAACTTAAAAATGCCGTCATTGCAAAATTCCAAAAAGATAATGATCTGATCTATAAGCCTTCGCAGATCGCTGTTTCTTGCGGAGCGAAGCATTCGCTTTTTAATCTTATTCAAGTTTTAACTGATGAGGATGATGAAGTCTTGCTTCCTCAGCCTTATTGGGTAAGTTACCCTGAGATGATAAAACTCTCTGGGGCGAGAACAATTTTCATTCCTACAACTTTTCAAGATAATTTCAAGATCAATGCGAGGCAATTAGAGAAGGCGATCACTCCTCGATCTAAGGTTTTGATCTTGAACTCTCCGTCGAATCCGACGGGAATGGTTTATACTAGAAAAGAATTGGAAGATATTGCTGCTGTTTGCGTTAAAAATAATTTATTTGTTATTAGTGATGAGATCTATGAAAAACTGATCTACGACAACGCAGCGTATACATCAATCGCATCTCTTGGCAAAGATATTTATGATCTGACCTTTACGGTCAATGGTGTTTCCAAAGCTTATTCTATGACGGGATGGCGGATCGGTTATTGTGGCGGGCATCCGGATATCATGGAATATGTCAAACGTTTTCAAGATCATACCACGTCAAATCCTTCCTCAATCAGCCAAGCGGCGGCTCTTCAAGCGCTTACCGAATCTGATGAGACCGTCAGCAAAATGTGCCAAGAGTTTAAAAAACGTAAAGAAATAATCACGAGAGCTTTTGACAACGTCAAACAAATCCGATATATTAACCCTCAAGGTGCTTTCTATGTCTTTTGTGATTTCTCGAAATTAGGGAATACAGAAACGATCGCTAAGCGGATATTAGACGAAGTCAATGTTGCGGTTATTCCGGGAGATAGTTTTGGTGCTCCAGGGTATCTCCGTTTAAGTTTCTCAACCTCCGTCGAGCGGATCCAAGAAGGCACGAAGCGCATCATTGATTGGATCAATAAAAACTCTTAGTCTTACCCCGCTTCTCTTCAAGAAGGAGTGTCATTCGTGGAAATCAAGGACTTCCTTAAACTTACTATTGAAAAAGGCGCCTCCGATCTGCATTTGACGGTGAATAGTCCGCCGGTTTTGCGTATTGATGGAAAGCTTGTCTTAACCAATTATCCTGCTTTAACGGGTGATTTTCTTAAAAAATCAATTTACGGGATCCTTACCGACGAGCAAAAAGAAAAATTCGAAAAAGATAGAGAGTTGGATTTTTCGTTAGCGTTGGAAAGTTTAGAGCGTTTTCGCGTTAATGTTCATATCCAAAGAGGTTCCGTCGAAGCGGCGATGCGCCGGATTCCTTTATATGTTCCGAATGTGAAATCATTAGGTTTGCCACCGGCGATCTTTGATCTTTCAAGAAAACCTAATGGACTTGTCCTTATTACCGGGATCACGGGTTCCGGTAAAACGACAAGTTTAGCGGCGATGATC
>CAYGEE010000010.1:0-33183 GCA_964348765.1 uncultured Planctomycetales bacterium
GCCATGTATATATTATATGTTATAATTTGAACGCAAAAGAAAACCTGTATTGAAAACAGTGTTAAAAAAGGAATCCCTGATATGACGACGGCCACGGCGATCAGGATATTTTGTCCTGCACAATTTGAAAGTCGAATTCCCTTCATAAGAGGACTGCACATTCTCGTCGCAGTCTTTTTTTATTTTTTACAAACTACGGAGATCTAAATGCAAAGTATTATATTAAAATTAGAATCTCTTTATTTATATATTATAAATCTTTTATACGCGCGCGTACGCGTATATGATTTTGTCATTCCCGCGAAAACGGGAATCAGCGCAGGTGAGATCCCCGCTTTCGTGGGCATGACAAATATAAATGCAGGTTTGACAGTTAAGTTGTGTTTCATTAATTCGCGCCGGTCGCGAATTTAAAATTTATGAACAACGAAAAAGACAATTTGGAATTCAATAACGATCCGCAAAAAGAGCGCAACGAGAACGGCTCTTTCGAAGGATCTTCTTTTGTCCCAAAGAGTTTCGATCCGGATCTTGACTTTTTCGAAAAGAAAACTTTTGCCTCGAGTAAAGACTGCAATGTTGAGATGATCGCCGAAGAAAAAACATACGTCAGTAAATTTAAAAAATGGATTAAGGTCGCTGCCGTCGTCGTTCTTTTAGCATTCGTTCCCGAACAGGTCAGCTGGGCGTTTAGTTATAATCCGCTTGTTCTCTGGGGCAATAAAATGCCCAATGCGTCTTCGTCTAATGTTGATCCGATGCTCGCGGATCTTAATCCGGCGCAGTTTACATCCACTCAGATCGCTCAAAGCGTTAATCACCTTTTGAATCAGATCACTTTCAAAGATAAGTCGCGCATGGAATTGCAGCTGCCGAAATTATCTTCAAGTTCTAAGTCTAACGAGAAACTGCAGATAGATTCCAACGTAAAATTTTCGTCTTCCGATGTCACAGCTTTTTCGAGATGGCTGAATAATCCTGACTTGCGTCCTTTGAACTGCGGTGTTCATGCGATGAAAGATATTTTAGGAGGGCCCAGTGCGAAAATTTCTTTGGAAGAATTATCGGTCACCTCACTTTTAGTTGACATTATGAGCGGGATCATAAAGCCGGGAGAAGCGAAATTAAAGACTTCGCTTTTTGCGATCAACAAGATCATCAACGCTTACGGACTTGATTACAAGTCCTCCAAAATTTCTGCGCTCGATGCTTTAAAACTTCCCACACCATTTATCGCTCACTTTAAGGATGAGCACTTTGTCACGGTCGTTTCGGTTTCTAAAACGGAAGTGACCTACAAAGATATCGGCCAGACAAAAGCTGTTGCTAAAGAAGAGTTTATCAAGAATTTTAACGGTTTTGTTTTAGCAAAAGACATCGAAAATATTCCTGACCTTGCCTACGAGATCATCCCGCCATCCATTCAAGCGTATGTCTGGGGTTCGAAATATGATGATAATTCCAAGAACCTGCCGGGGTTGGTTTCAGGATGGCAATTGGGTTTAACAACGCTTGTTGATGTCATCATGCTGATATCCAATCCGGCAAAATTTGCCTGGGACACATCAGGGAGTATGCTAGGAAATGCTCTTCAGCAGATGATGGTTTTAAAATGCGTGCAAAACGGCGGGGATAATTGTGAGAAGAAAGGGATGCTTTTAGCAACAGCCATCAGTGTTGGTGTGTCGCTTGCTGGAAATGGTGCCACCACTCCTAAAGAAACTGCAACTCCATCTAAAAATTTTGGGAAAATGGGATTTAATTTTGGCAATTTTGCCGCGAATCTTCCTGCTCAAATGATGCATGGGCTTGTGAATAATTTTATCGCTTATACGGCCCAGAAATTCTTCACGAACTTCTTCGCGAAATTAGTTGATGAAGATTCTGTTCTCGGCCAAGCGGTCATTCAAGTTTGTACTCAATTTACTGTTATGATGGCCAATCAAATGATCGCCTCCGGGATAGATGGGGTAAAAGGAGTTAAGGGCGCAGATGGGAATCCTGTCCCTTTTAAATTTGACCTTGGAAAAATGTCCAAAGATACTGTCAAAAGAATGGATTTCGGCCGGCAGGCTGTTGTGATCAGCGCGCGCTGGGCGGCGTTTGAATTGAATAAACATGTGTTTGCCAGTGATGATTGTGAAGAAGATTCCAGCAAGTGTACCTTCGCGGGTGATTCGCTGGCTTCTCAGGCTATTGGCGACATAGCAAATAAAGCGTATGGAATGGTTGATAATTATCTTGATACGAAAAAAGCGATGGAGCAGGCGTTAGATGAAGCTGATATAAAAGTTGAAGATATGGCTTCTAAATCCCGTGATGGGGCGGCGCAAGCAGTGGTTAATGAAAAAATAGCATCTGGAGAAAAAGTTTCTTTGGAAGATCTGGGCGCCTTGGCGAACGGTGACGCAAAAGACGCTGGTGATAAGGCTTATAAAGAAACAAAGAAAGAATATGGTATTGAGAGAACCGGTGATGTTTCAGTAGATTATTATGCAATGATGAATAAAACTAAAGCAGCTGTCGCTCCCTATTTTGCTGATAAAGCGGGTCAAGTCGCAGGGGAAAAAGCAAGAGAAGATGCGATCAATGCTGCTAGTGAGAATGCTGATTCAAATGGAATGCTTCTTTCTGAAGATGAAAAAAATGTTATTGGGAATGCGGCATTTCAAAAAGCATACAATGAAGCTTCTGCTAAAACAATTGATCTGATCTTTAAGGATTCTACTTATGATTTTAATTCTGGTAAGGAAGCGATTTTGGATGTTCGAACGTTAGATGGCAATCATGTGAGAATTAGTTATGCGGATGCGATAAGCGATCAATATAAAATGCCGGAAGATTCATCTGGATCGGCGGTTGTTGCTAAGGGTTCGAAAATATCCACACAAATTCAATCTATTGGCTCAGGTAATCCGCAAGAGCAAACAATTGGTATTGATCCGACGCAATTAGCGCAAGGCGCTGGAAATTCTGGAGGATCAGTTTCAGCTGGTCGAGCATCTTCTTTAGGCTCGTCGTCAAATCTTTTGTCTGGAGGCATTGGTCGGGCTCAGCAGGAGGCTAATGTATTTAAGAGTGGTTTTAGAAAAGATATTGCTATGGCACTTGTTAGTGGAACGATGGTAACAGGCCTTGCGATGTATCTTGACAAAAGGGAAAAGAAGTCTGTTAACGGCATTCGCACGGGAGAACGTCAGAATGATCGGTTGAATTTATTAAAGGTCCGCGGTCTGGAATTTTTAGTTGGCGCCGGTTATAAGGGCGCGTCTGTATTTGTCTCAAGCGTTCTTCGCCCCAACCGCGGTGTGGCTTCGAAAAATGCGAGCGATAGGGACAATAACATTGAGAGCACCAGAACAGCAGCAGCTCTTGAGGTTAATACGGATAAGGAGGAACATGGAAAAGTAAGAGAAAATTCTCCAATTTTTCCTCGGCTTAATGAAAGTACGCATACGAGTGTTTTAAGTTTGACGACATTTTTTGATGATGATGTCTTAGGCGCGACAATCAAGAATTATTTCACGTGGGATAGAAAATATGATGTTGCCCGTCAGAATGCTCATACAGCTGGTGAACGTTTCATTATTGATTCAGAGCGCTCAGATGAATTAAATTCCCGATACGGCCTTACTGTTGAACGTACGCTTCGATTGGAGCAAAATCGAAAAGAGATCGAGAAAAATGTTCGTGAAGGGAATCGTGTTGATAACGTTTCCGTTTCGCGTGTCGAATCGGATATCAATCGATCTTTTCAAACCAACAGTTATCGCAATGCGCTTTCGGAAAAAGAAATTCAAGCGGAAGTTTATAGACAATACATGCCGGTTTTCTTAAGAGAAACAGATCTTACGATAAATCAATCTAATCACATTCTTGATTATGCTTCGAGTAATTTAGGAAGTATTCTCATCAATCCAGAGTTAAGCCCATTCATTCAAGGGACAGAATATAATTTAACGACGATGCATTTAGGCGGCGTGTTAAAAGATCTTGGTTTCAGCGAACGCTACGTCGGGAATCTGGCTGTGGCCGGGCAGAATGAAACTTTTGAAATGCAGGAAAAAGAATTCCATGGACTTCAAGGCACCGGCACCGTTAAGCTCGGCAAGATGATGGGCTACGGCGTCGGCCGCCGGAATGTTTACACAGAACAGGTTTATAACAACAACGAAGATGTTGTCCTCGATTATTCCCGCTTGAGCTTAAAGAAAAAACAAGATCTTGGCCTTGATCTCGCGAAATTGGGAATGATCACAATTGACAAGAATGGATCAACGCTGGTCAAATTCGGCGACACTGTCCGTCCGCTGGATGCGATCACAACGAATCCTGAAATTCAAGCGCTTCATCACAGTGTCCTTGCTTGGCGCGATGAGGCTTTGCGAAAAGGGAGCAAATATAAAACAGCGATCGAAGCTGGCGATGCGGCTTACGCGGCTGCTAAAGTAACAGGCGCATCGGAAACAGAAGCGTCTGCTGCGAGAGATACGACATTTAATAATGCGTTGCGAGATCAGATTTATGCTGAAGCTGTTAAAAAAGATGATCAAAAGAAATTAACGGCGATCGCAAAAGCGGACAGCACCCGCGCGCAAAGTAAGGGCATGATCGTTGATGGCTGGAATCAGACAGAATCAGAATACCGTTTAGCGTTATCAAATTTAACTCCTGGGCTTTCGTCCTTTGTTGAGAATGTCAACCGTGAAGCATCGGAAAAAATGAATGCGTCGTTAGGATCTAATATTAATGGAAGCTCGGTCCTTACGTTATTCGGTCCTGACTTTAATGCTAAAAGAAAAAATGGCGATGTTACGATCCTCTTAGGCGACTTGCAGGGTGCTAACGGCGTAAAGAGCAATATTTCAATTTACGGCTCCAAGATGAAACTACCCGCTGGGCTTGAAGCGATCGGCGACAGTTGGATCGTCACGCGCACCGATCATAAAGGATATTTTGATCCTTCAAATCCCAATGCCTCAGCGCCGTTTACAACAACTCGTATGGGTTATGATTTCAGCATGGATCGTAAATCCATCGCTGAAGTGGCTGCCTCTTACGCGCAGGATGAAGTGAAACGAAAAGGCGATGAAACAAGAAAGAGTGTTATTGATCTCGCGAATAAGGCGGCGGGCGATATTTTAGAGAACGGAAAAAAGAAATTACCGTCTGTGGGGCCATTGACACCTCAAGAAGAGAAAGAGCAGAATAAGATCGAGTCCGACGCGCGGGAAGCGTTTATTCAAGTATTAGAAAATAAACTTACTGATCGAGCGGATATTGTTCTTAAGGCAAGGAAAATGGCTGTTCTGGCGCATGATGAAGTTTTATACGGCGAGCTGGGGCAGAAAGATGACGGGAAAACTCCGATCGATCCGCAGAAGGAAAGGATCGCCCAGGTCGCGGGGAATGAAGCTTATGTAAAATATATCCAAGAGAAAGCATCGAACGGAAACGATTTCTTATCATCGGATCAAAAAGACAAGATCTATAAATCTGCCGTCGCGCAAAGATCTCTTGAGATCCAGGGTCTTGGCAGTACATTTATTTCAGAAGTCGGTAAGCAATCCAACGGCAGTTTGTATTCGATGGGAGTGAACCTTCAGTCGCTTCTCTACAGCGGCGTGAATGTCACAACGCATCCGTTGCCTTTGACCCAAAGCTTAACCCCTAATCAGGGTGAGCAGTTAGGGTTAACATCTTACGGCCAATATTTTGCGAACGATCCGGCACGCGTTGCTCAAAGTAATCGTGCTTCAACTGATCTGCATGAAGACAATGTTGAAAAAGGGTTTGCGCTTATTAATGATCAGCAGCGTTTGGCGGCGGCTTTCGGCAGTGAAACAGAACTTGCGGCGACGGCCAATCGATTGTTAGATTTCAACCATCAAGTTAAAGATATCGGCGCCGCTTCGACGTCATTTGACGTTTCATTAATGGATAGTGGTGAGTTCGATCGTAATGGGAATTTAGGGCTTAAAAAAGGCGCGACGAAATATTTCTCAGCCGTCGGATTTTCCTCGCCAGGGCAATTCGCCGACGGAACAAAGAATAAATTAAGCTCTTCAGAGCAAATGATCTATACGATCGCGACTCCCGCGGATCGATCCAAAGTCAATTTCGCTGCTAAAAAGATCGATACGTCCATCGACAACCGTTTTGTCAGCCAACTTTTAACGACATCCGCGCTTGATCTGACATCCACTCAGTCGCTGGATCCGAAGAATTGGCAGACGATCGACGGCAAGATGTTAAAAGATACGTTCTCGATCAGCCGTTATAAAGATGAAGCGATCGAATTCGCTCGAGAAGCATTCTTTTCTTCTGACGGGACGACCACGAACACCTCTTCAAAAATTAATTTTAAGATCGACGAGCTTGGCGCGATCACCGGATTTAATTTAAAGGGTGAGGTCACGGGTAAAGTTCTTTTACAGCGTCCAACGAATGAAGCGGGTGCGGCCTCAAGTAGCGGCGAGGCTCCGCGGCAGGGTGTGACGATCGCTGAAACAGGATTGTTAAAGCCCGGCGGGATCGGCGAGAATTTTGTTTTAGGCGCGGATAATCGTTTGGCCACATTAAGCGCAACGAAACCCGGACAAAAAATCGCGCAGACAGATTTTGATACCGTGATCGGCGCGGGCAGCCGGATATCGAACCCGAAAGAAGGCGGGATCAATGTCTTTCAATCACCGGTCTATGATCCGATCCGTGCGCAACGCTTAGATACACAGATCGAAGATAAAGGGCATTGGGATGTTGTTCAAAATCCGCAAAACGCCAACGACACACAATTGCATCCGACGGATGTTGCCGCGATCTCGCTTGTTGGGAGAAATCAGGAAAGAGTTAACGGCACATGGAAGATCGATCAGACGGGCAATCCATATCTAGACTCCACGATCTCTGCCGGATTATTTAATATCGACAGCCAATATGGCGTTATCGTCGACAATTGGCAGGATCCTAAGAACCGGATCATTTGGAAAGACGGGACGTATAAACCTTCGAACAATAAAGTGTCCTATAAAATGGCTTTCAATACGAAGACTTATAAACTTGATAACGATATGGTCCTGGACGATAACCAAAAGCCTTCTGAAATGATGCAGAAGATCAATGAGGCCCGCAAAGCGCATGGCTTGCCGGAATATGCGCCGGCAGAACACGTGCAGACAGCTAACACTTATTTGGATCATTTACGTCAAGATAAGAACCGCAATTTGATCTTCGGAACGACCAACGGGCGTGGTGTTACGAATCAATTCTTTGATACGATCTATTTGGTCCATATCCTTGCGAAGGGTTTGGACAATCCGGAAGGCGTTCTTAATCCGGCGAGCAGTTTGAACCCGGATTCTGGCGAGAACTCCGTCGGGTCGAGTGCCTTCGCCTCAGCCTCGGGCAGCCGGGCGATCTTTTTTGATCTGGCTAAAGAAGTCATGCAGAAATCCGAAATTGGAGAAAAAGCGCAAGAGAAGAAAGATTCTAATAAATCGAAGAATAAAAACGCGGCGGATGAATTTATCAAAACATCGTCTAACACGTTTGTCACGCCTTTGATGGATAATTTATTGAATCGCGGCGATGGTAATACTGAATTTTTATTCCATGCCGGCAGTTCGATCCCGCTGTACGGCAACGCTGACTATGGCAACCTTCACTATATTAATATGAAGGGCAAAGAGAATATCGGGCTTTTGGCGAATTCTGTGGAAAGTTTAGGCAACGGCTGGACGCGGACATTTAACGGGCAGAATATTTTGACACCGGATAATGATGTGTTGGTCGGCGGGATGAAAAAAGGACAATTCTATTTAACGGAAGTTGGCGGCACAGGCGGGATGGAACGTCTCGTCACCCGCGGGACGATGCGTACGATCGACAACAAAGGAACGATCCAAAGCAATACATTCTTCTATGGCGATATTTCTGGAAAAGAATTTAAAGGAAAGACCGGATCGATCGGGCTTATGGCCGGGAACTTTATTCCTGAGGATGGCACAACCGAGGCACAATATGCCTCCAACGGAAGCTGGATGGGCGGGTTTGTGAGAAATGAAAATAATTTAAATCATCCGTATCCCCTTTCTTTAAATTTAAACAAAGTCACCTTTGCGCCGAAGACGGCGAATTTTAAACATCGCATTTTGATGTTAACGGGAACCGCCGCGGGGCAGGATCCGAATGGCGGAGGGTTTGCGGTTCCGAATAATTTTAAAGTTTATACGTCGAGAGATGGAGCGCAAAACGGCACGCAGCAAGCGGCAACAACAATCGGCGGCAACCGGGCGGATTATGTGACGGCGCCGGGCAATAACGACATGGGCATTTTCGGGATCGGCGGCGATAGATCGCACTTCGGCAAGAACGGCAAATTAAGTTTTCTCATGACCGATGGCGGTCCGAAATTCGTAAGAGAAGGAAAATATTATTTCGCGAAACGCAATGACGCCGCCGCCAAACGATTAACAGCCAATGGAAACACTCCAACACTCAATCAAATGTTCGGCGTCTTCGGCATCGACACCGCGCATCCGATCCGATATGGATTAGACAACGGCGAGATCGATATTAATGAGATTGGCCGCATGACAGGGAGATCAAAAGGAACAGTTGTCTCGATCGATGCGAGCGGCAATGTTACCAATTGGGGCGGGCTTTGGGGATTTAATCGTGTCGCGAAATATTCTGGGATCGACGCGGCTGCGTCTAATCCGCAGGGAGCTGAGCATTATCGGCTTTATGGCGGAGATAGAGGTGTTGAGCATACGGAATTGATCGATGGTGTTTGGAAGATTCGTTGGGATAAAGCTGCTGGGGATCCGCTTGTTTGGGGAACGGGAATTGATAAAGACGGGCATCGCAAGGCGCTTTCTTTTAACTGGGTCGAGAACGACACGACTGGTGAAGGCTGGGCATTAACCTTTAGCGGCGCGGGTGATCTGCGGCATCCATTGATCGATGATTCTGCGCCAGCGACGACAGGCGGGGGAAAGCTTCCGTCTTTGGCGAATCCTCAAATTTTTTCAGCGGTTGATAAATTGGTGACGTTAGATGATGCCGGCAGTATCAATTTCCACGTGATGTCGCGTGACTTGTCGAAGCTGGGGACGACGGAGAATTACGGAAACACGACAAGAGACACAAATCCGATCATTTCTTTGGATGCTGATAATCCTGGAGCCAGAGGGATCAATAAGACCCGTGTCGTCATCGGCCCCGACGGATCAAGACAATATTTTTCGTATTTCCAAATGCTTGCTCCTTATGCGGATTATTCTAAGGATCAAAATGGGTTTTTCCCGACAGGGCCGTCTCATCGGAGGGGTCAATTAGTACAGATCCATGACGCGACACCGGATAGTTTGACGAAAAGTCAGGTTGAAGCGGCTGGGCTTAATTGGAATTCAGTTGTGAAAACATTGGTTGCGGCCGGCTGGGCAACGGCCTTGAATGCAAACACGGTTCGTCTGTCAGTTAATTTAGAGACGGAAAAAGACAGGCTCACCAAAACATTCGGCGATAAGTTTGCAACGATCTTTAAATCTGAATGGATCTTTGTTGACGGCGATCTTCATCCCGGTATGGTCTACGGCGGGACGCTTAAAAGTGCTGATGGATCAGAGCTTCCGTTTTTGATGCCGGCAGATGAGAAGAAAGATCAATCTAAGAAACCGGAATCTCCGAAAACTACAATGGGGTTGTTTAATGTGTTGGCCGCAAATTCTAAAACGAATGAAGAAAAATCAGCTTCAATCCTTCCTGACAAAGCTGATGGTTACAGTGGCGTGAGAGCTATTACGAAAAATGGATTAGTTCCAGCGACGGTCGTTAAGGCCTCTGATGGACAATATCATCTCTATTTAAAAGGCGACCGGAATAATCCGGTTTCTGTTGATACAGCGCAGACGTATACGATCAAAACAAAAGACGCGAATAATAATGATGTCGAAAAGACGGTTCAGCTTTCAATGTCCACTCCGCTTGTCGACGGGTCATTAAAATGGGCCCAATCTATGCTGAGCGAATCGAGTCAAGAAATGATCAAGGCAATGATCTTAAAGAATAACCCCAATGTTTCGAAAGATGAGCTCAGTGCGATCGACTTGAACCATTCCAGCTTAGGCGTTGACGTCTCCGACGACGGGCGGATTATTGTGACCGTTAGAACGACCCGTCAGGTGACACCGGATCAAGGAGTTCATGAGGCAGATGGGACTATTAGCTATAAACCTTATGATGTGACTGAAGATTACGGCACATTCGTCGTCGATCTTGGCGCCGGGACGGCTAGATCCATGAAAGATGCGATCGCTGAACAGAATGCGAAACTAAAAACACCCGGGGGAAAGACACTGGATCTAGCTTACAACGTCGGGAAACAGAAGCTGACCGAAAAGCTTGATGAACATGGCAAAACTAAAGCGATCATTGCTCCCAATGGCCTTGAGGTCACCGGGTTCACAAATATGGCGGGCGGAGAAGTTGCATATTCAACAGATAAAGACGATAAGTTTGCTTTCAAGAGTATTAAGAATCTTGGTTTACGCCTTTCTGCAAAAACAGCAGTGTGGGCTGTTTACAATGGTGTTGAACATGCCATCGAGAATGCTATAGCGGGAACGGATAATAAAAAATATAAGGCTGAATATCAAAAATTAGCACAAGTATGGGATAGGTTATTCTTAAAAGAGAAAACGTGGAAAAAATTAAGTTCTGGAGAAAATATTACAACAGCAAGTTTGTTTGGAACCGGAATGATTCTTGATCCACGACATGGGCTCTATACGCCTTCATCCTCCGCAACGGGGAATTTATTACAGAGGACATGGCAGCAGAATACTAAAAAACAATATGGAGAAGGTTATATTACGGCGAATGCGGCATTATTAGGTAATATAAGTCCTTACGCGTTAGCCCTCTTGGGTGATTGGCGAAACGATTCTAATATCGACCGCGGCATGACAGTCGTGTCAGTTTTGGCCATCGCCGGATCAGCATTAACAGGCAACGAAGCAGCTGCCGGGGCAGGCCTTTTGGCAAGAGTTTCAAGAGCGGTCAAGGTCATTAACATTGTTAGAGCGGGTACGGCCGCGACAAGAATCGGTTTAATTTCGGACGCCTATCTTGCGAACGTTGCGATAGGCGGAACGCTTAATGCTGGCGTGGACAAAGTCATGGCCAACGCGCAAGGAAGTGATTATGGCTGGACGGACGTGGCGAGCAGTTTTAGAACCGGCGGATTATCTGCGGGAAAATTTTATGTGGCGACTTTTGGTTTAGGCGGATTGGCAGCCAAATTACGCCCATTTGTCGGCAATGAAAGTAGAGCCGCTCTTTGGATTGCCGAGCATCCTAAATTAGTGACCATAGGTGGCAACACGCTCGTTGGCGGAACAGTTAATACGGCCCGAGCGGCGCTTCAGGCAAAATTTAATACTGAAAATTATGGTTTTTGGAACGGTGTGGAAGATTTTGGTATTGGAGCAGCCGGCGGGGCGGCAATTGGCGCGTTGGGCTTAAAGATAAGTAAGCAAAGTTGGGGCCAGACGTTTACCGGTATGCAATTTGCTAAAAACACGCAAGGGTTATGGCGGATTACAGCGACTGAAAGTAAGGTTCTGCCTAATATTATTGCAAGCACAAGTTATGGCGTCCTGGGCCTAACAGGAGGAGCCATCGATGCTTTCGAAGATCCTAATAGAGGCGTGGGTGAATATTTAAAGTCTTCTTTCGGAGGCAGAGCGGCAGGCGATTTTACTTTTAGCGGGTTAACTGGATTTGTCGTGAAATCGTTGCCCAAATGGTCTTATCGGGCCGCCTATGGAGATGGTCAGCTATTAGCAGCTCAAGTGCCAAATTCTATTTCGCCAGAGATTAAATTCAGTTTTAAAAGCGCGGCCCAGCATGTTGGAGTATCTACCGCTATGGGCGCTGGGTATGGGCTGTCCATGGGATTAATGAATCCTGAAAATAATAATCCCTTGCACTCTATGGCAACGGGTGCTGCCGCGGGATTTGTTATAGGAACGTTAACAAGTAAAACAAGCCGTCCGAATGTACCCCAAAAAAATAATATAATTAAGGGAGCATTAAAGGGCGGTTGGAAGCCGTTTTTAACTGGCGGGGCATTGGGAATGGGAATTTCTTATATGAACCCGGAACTTGATGGCAGGTCTTTGATGGATGGGAACAGATTAGAATATGCCGCCTTTGGCGCTTTGGCTTGGAGTTTAGGCTCAGCTGGGCGATGGAGTTCACAAAACTTTATGCAAAGTGAGAAATTCGCGAAGTTGGGACTCCCGGCTGTTTCTCGAGGGCGGATTTTAGGTTTTACTCATTTTTATGAAAATCCGATGTTAATCCCTAAGCTCGCCATGGCGGGAGCCATCGATTTTGCCGCCATCATGCCGATGTGGGGGACTGTGGATATTCCAATGTACGCCTTGGCTGAAATGACTCGGACGGGCCAGGGAATTCGATTTAACAGCTCTGATTCTGATAGAAAAATGCGAAGCAAAATTTTTCATCATTTGTTTATGCAGCAAGAACCAGTTGATGTTGATGGATCGGGTAATCCAGAAATGAAAGATATGGGAATATGGAAATCGGGATGGGCGAGCCTAGTGTCCGGAGCGCAATCAGGGGCGCAGATCTATCCTCTCTTACAGGTTGCAAATTTACCGATGAGGGCGGTTGCCAGTCAAAAGGCTTCAGCTCCCGCTCTTGATAAGGCAGTTGTAAGATTCTTTTCGGATCCTTGGATGCATTCCACAAGCGCGACAGTCAGCCAATTAAGTTCGACTGAAATTATCGCGGAAGGAATTATTAAGAGATCGAAATGGTATCAAGAGGAAGTTAAAGCCAAAGGAGCAATAACCGCTGATCAGGAAGTTAAAGAGTTCGCCGCGCACAACATCGCGTTTTATAGTTTATTTTTGAAACCGACGTCGATGCCTCAGATGCCGAAGGCGGCTGAAAATAGATTGTCGGAATTGCCGAAAATTCAATCCTTAACAAATAGCGAGCAGGCCATCCTCGACAGGCACAACGCGGCGGACGCGGCTGTACGTCAATTGCCGAATTTTGCTAATGTTCCAATTGATCATCCTTTGGTCGTAGCGGCTGATGCAGCCGGCCGGGCACGGAATAAATTGTTTTCCAAAATGCCTTTTGAAAAAGCCGCAGGATTAAGTGAGGGTGATTTTACGGAATGGAGATACTCTCAATCAAATTCGCTTGAGGGCGCTTTTGAAATAGGGAAGGCTCAGATTTTAAGAGAAACTGATGCAAGGGATGTTTTGTATGAATTCCGTGATGCTGATCAGATTCACTATGATATTGTAACTAATCCTGAAGAGTTAATGAAGACTGGTATGACGCGGCCTGAAGCTGAAAAAGCAGCAAGAGCTTACCAAGAACGGGGTGAAAAGAGTAGCAAATATCATGGTGAATTAGAAAGATTGATCGCTTTGAGAGACGGCGGCAATGGTGCTCGGTCTGTGGCGTTAAGCTCGACTGGTGTTGCGACGGATGCGGATATTGTGCGGGTCAATCGACGGGCCGCGCAATTGGTTGAACAAGGGAAACGCCCTGAAGTTATCGCCATCACAAGAGACGGACGGCGCGTTCTGACGGCGCGCGCGGATATGGATGTGAAGGAATATAACGCTGTAGTTAAGAAGATCAATGATCTATTAAAAGCGAAAAAACTTGGGCGTATTCATGTTTCTTATATTGACCCGAATGCAGAGCAGGAAGCGAATTTAGGACAAGCCGGTCGCGGGTATGAAAGTGTTGATAAAGACGGCACAAAGATCTCAGTTGCGATCGGCCGCGACAATCAGGCTGTCCTGCATGAGTTCGCGGAATTATTCACGATAAGTTTGAATCGATATCAAAGGGTCGAAAAGGCGAAAAAATCCGGGACAGAAGCAAAGCCTGTGACACCGATAGAAGAAATGGACCAAGCGCATAAGGCTATTGAAACAGCTTTCTCGGCAACGGAACAACTGCCTTTTGAGGCAAGACGAGGGATATTAGTTGATGCGATGAGAACCGCTGAATCTCCCCGAGGACCGCCGACGGACGGAATAAAACCGGTTGCCCTGAACATCGATTTCGAATCCCTATCCCCCAAAGCCACCAAACTCTCCTCCGCCGGCGCCCAAGTCGTGGAAACGCCAGCGACGATAGAAGAATTAAGAGACCGTTATGGTCTTCGTCAAGTTGGGCTGAGATTATTTGATTCAACGATAAGAAGATTTGAAACAGCGCAAGATATTACTCAAAGATTAATTTCTAACCCCATAACAGGAGTCGCCCGGGGAGTTCGATCAAAAATATCTTTAACTTTGGCTTCTCCGTCTGGCGTGGATGTCTTTGATAATCAAGCTATCAAAGATTATTCTAAGAAAGATATAGAGAGCGCGAAGTCATGGGTTTCAGAGATAGATAGAAAAGTGCAGCAAAGCGAGAAGTTGACCGTGGGCGAGAGAGTGTTCCAGATCCTTCGGCGCGGAGGGCATGTTTTAAATGAAAAAGGCTGGGAATGGTCTGGTGAAGATATGTTTAAAGATGCGGCTATTTGTATGACTATTGAAAAGTTTTTCAATGGAGAGAGAGCTAATAAGAAATTTTTAGCTTTCTTCAAGATGATGTCCGGCGGGAAGACAGTTATTTTTAAAAGTTTTGTTAGTGAGCTTTGGGGTGAAGGGAAAAGGATCATGTTTTCAGCTCCCAAGGAAGGAACATTGGATGATCTGGTTGAGAAAGAAAAAGACAAACCGGAAGATCAGAGAATGTTTTGGAGACCAAGAAAGATTGATAATAAAATTGATAGAAATCAAGAAGTTCCAAAGAATAAAGTTTTGTTGTTTACGCCGAGAGAGCTTTTAGAGCTCGTTATGATGAAAATAGAATTAAAGACTGGGAAAACAACAGAAGGAAAAGAATTTCTTGATTCGCTGAAATTATTTACTTTGTTCAAGGATGAGCTTCAGGAAACGACAGGCATGTCTGAGCTGGTCAATGGTTTGCCAAAAGGTTTTGGCCGGTTGCTGGTCAACATGGCTTCAGCTAAGGTGATTAACAATATAGTTTTGCAAGCGGCACAAGAAATAAAGATGGGGAAAGTCATGCAGAGTTTGGCAAGAGATTTTGGTGAAACAGGGAAAGCTGATTCTAAGGGCATGTTATCTATTGTTGAGAATGTGCCTATCGAAGGGACCAAAGACGTTGTTCGTGATCAATTTAGATTGAAAAGGTCAATTAAAGTTAATGGTCAGGACGTTAATCTTCAAGAAGAGTTCAAAAGAAGATGGGAGGCCGAGACAAGTGCGTGGGGAGATGTGTTTGAGGGTGATCAATTTAGAGAATTTAGAAGCAGGCTGGATTCACAGAGCAAGTTTGAGAGAACTTTCAAACCAGATCAGTTGGATGAAATTATGGATGGGCTTGCTACGGCTGTTGCGAATTATCATAAAGACAATGCTTTCTATTCTGTGACCAGGGAAGAAGGCGGAGAGGCAACAGATGTTACTGTTACTCCTAATAGTTATTATGAATCTGGGGCTCCTCGGCATGGAGAGTCTCCAGGGAGTGCTTCGGGTGTGAATGGATTAGCTCGAGGTGTTTTGGCTTATGAAATGTTAATGGGGAGAGAAGTATCTCTGGCTTCGTTTGCTCAAGCGGCATTGTCTCAACATGGAGATTCTGCTTCTTTTATCGGTATTTTTGATCTAGTCGACAAGGTTATTGCGGCAACTGGTACTCCGGAGCCGACGCTACCTACTGTCAGCGCTTTAAATGGTGAAGTTGCACAGCATGATGATGTTCCGCAGGAGATTCACACCAATGCACGAAAAACACTTGTAAGAGTTGCGTGGGAGATTTTTCATCGCGCGGTTGCTGATAAAGCAAGAAGCGAATTTGAAAAGATCTCTGGGAAAGCAAAGCATTTACATGTTACGGGAACCAATTATAAATTCTTAATGAGAGCCTTTGCAGAGACTCGTGCGCGAATGAAAGAGACTGGCGTGCAGGTGATCATCCTGCTCGATAATTTTTCTGCCAGGGGAGAAGATAGCCCTCCGCAGACAGTTTATGACAATAGCGGGAAGCCTCATGTGATCCGCAATTTGGAAGACTACACAAAATTATTTAATGATGGATCATTGCCGGTGAATTTAATTATTTTCAGCAATATGCGTGAACAATATTCATTTGAGAATAAGAATGGAGTCAATGACGGAATGGAGGCTAAAATTCTTGATATCTCGCCGCGAAGCCTGTGGTCACATTTACAGACAATTTTGCGATTTAATACGTTTCAGGAGCAATATGAACAGTTCTTCAAAAAGTCAAAAAGATTACGCGGATCCGCGGAAGCTTTTTGGTGCGCGGATGATCCGTTCTTTACTACACCTGAGAAAGAAAGTTTAATAGCAGCGGACGATAAATTAAGAACAGAAGAAAGTAAAAATAATGGAAAAGTTTCTGTAAAGACGGAAGAAATTTATCGACAAACTTTCTTGCATATCATGAATACTATTGCAAAAGAAGGATCTACGCGGTCTGTAAGAAATATTGCGGAGCGAGCGGAAACTATGACGCCCGAGCAGCAGGGTGAGATTTTAAAAGCGATAGAAGAAAATATGTTTAAACAGGAAATGCAAGAATATATGGAGATAACTGGCGAAACGGTAATGGAAAGGCCAGAAGGAGTTGATGGTTCAACGAGAGTGGAGTTTAGAAAGAAAGATAACGCTGAGGGTGGGGTATTGGAAACATATAAAATCGCTTTACCCAATGGCAATGGGATCACGATTGATCATCTTGGCAGTAAGTTGGCAGCAAATCATGTTTGGAATGTAACGACCAATGAAGTTTTCACTTATGACGGCTGGAAGAATGGGGAAAAGCCGATCGGGTTTATAGGGACGGTTTTAATGAAGAGAGAATTTCATAGTGCGTTTGATGAAAGTAAATCTAAAGTCGAAGAACGCAAAGTGATGATGACCATCAAAAACATTACCAATGGGCAAGCAACTGGGTATTTCGAACATGCAATGCCGGGTCATACCAGCGATGGGAAGGAAGTGGAAGTTCTCGTTAACGATTACATGACGGTAGACCTTCGCACAGGGACCACGTCGTTCCATAAGCAGGAATTAGCCGGCGCGGATGTTCAGACAGTCGGGAATGTAGTCTTGCATAAGAACGATAGTATTTCAGAACATCAAGATAAACAAGACCGCAAATTCCGGTTGGTTCGCGATATTGAAACGAAAAGGATCAAAGCGGTTATTTATAATGGGGAATGGTATGAGCTGACACCGTCGGCGGATTTTTCTGAGAGTGAATTCACAAAATCCATGACAGCGGAAGATCTTTTGGGCTTTATCAAATTCAGGACACAGTTGGTTGTTCCGACGACGGCAAACGCGGTTGATGCGCTCAATCAATTATTGGACAGTAAAGATCTTTATAAACGTTTATCGGCTCTTCCATCGAATGCCGGGCAGATCATTAAACGTTTGGAACAAGGCCAGCCGGTCGATCCTTTAGAATTAAAGAGCTTTAACAGAGCGCTCATCGCAGCTAATTTCACTTCCGCCGCACCGGCATTCCACGGCTCAGGACGCTTTGTCGCGCCTCAGGAGATCAAAACAGTCATTAAAGACCGCGGGCTTGTTAAGATCCAAGTCGAGAATACTTTTGAGGTCCGTAACGATTCTGTTGAACTGCATTTTGTAAACGGTGTGGTTAACATGAATAGCACAGTCAGACTTCCGTCGACAACCGTTTCCAACGGCGACACGGTCACACAAGTCGTTGACAGCGAAGATAATAAATTCTACTTCTTTGCTGATTCCGTTAAAAGAAGGATCAAGGCTGCGGTCAAGAATGATTCCATGTATGAAGTCAAAAGAAATAGTTTCATCGCTGATTATGAACACGGCGTCGGCGGGAAAACGACGGAATTCCGGTATATGACCACAGACGGAATGAAGACCGTGACGGGTGTTGTTAATGAGGAGTTCAGAGTTCAGTCCAACGGGACAGATGTCTCGCGCGCCGAAAGACGCTTAGCGGTCCCGCAGCCGATCGAGATCCAAAAAACAGGAAAAGTTATTGAATCCGGGTCTATTGTTAAAGGCGAAGAGATCTATTCCAAAGATGGTACAGAGCTTTTAGGGATCATGGATCATGATGTTGTTTATGGATTTAAGGATGGGAAATATATTGTTCCTCTTGATGACCGCGGCCGAATGACATTACGACAGCATGATCTAGGCCGATATATAGTGGAAGGCGCAGAGCAGGCCGAGATCCCGCGCGCTGTGTTTAGAAAAACAGTTGCCGAACAAAATGCCTTGATCCGTCAAGGTGATGCCGCGGCGGCTAAAATGCGTTCGCCGGATCCGGTCAACAGAGAACAAGCCGGGCGCACGCTGGATCAAGTTGTCTTGAAGTTGATCGAGCGACAGGACAACAATACCACAATGACGAAAAAAGATGAAGACGGCGTCTGGGTCCTTAAAACGACAGAAGCTGATCCTGTGAAGGGTTCGTTAAATTGGCTCATCAAAATAGTGAACGAACGCGGCGGTCAAGTGGAATTCCATAAAGATATCGAAGAAACCGGCGGGGCGGCGGCGGAAAATACGTTAGACAATAAACATTTAAAGATCGGTTACAACACATTGATCCGTTATCTCGTCGAGATCTCAACTCCGGAAGCCGGCGTTTTGGAACACGAAGTTTTAGGCCATGGGGAAGATAATGAGTTGAAACTTTTAGGAAAATACAGCATCGGACGCGCGGCGAGAATTATTAACCGCATCAGCTTGTACCCGACGGTCAAATTAGGGATCTACGCTTTCGGCCGGGCTTTCGGTGAAGACCGGGCGCATAAGATCGAGTTTTTAGGGAAATATAAAGAGTTTACACGCCTTCTATCGGAAAGGAATTTTACAAAAGCTTTACAGTACGCCCGCAGCACCATCGAAGAAGGCGAACGTTCACGGAATTTGGCGCTCGCTAACAATGATCAGGTCCAGTTCGTATTGGATGTTCTTCAGAACAAGATCTCCGGAGCCAAAGTCGAGATGAAAGAAATAAAGAAAGGCCCTAATGATCTAGCGAAAGACATCCCGGAATATTATATTTTTGTCAAAACAACAGATGGCGAAGTGATCACGGCGTTCAAGCAGCATTTGCCTGTTGGAAAATACCGTGCGGCGAAGGATGAAGAGCTTCGAAGATTGTTGGGTAAACGTAAAAACGCCAATATTTCTGATGAGACGTTATTGCTTCATATTTTAAAAGAAACAGCCGTCGACACAGCGGCGCGCGCGGTCGATATGGATGTCCGGTCGGAACTTTTGAATCATTTGGCGCAGGACACAGCTGTCATGAGCGCGTATGACGCGGCGAAGGATCAGGAATTATTGGCAGCACTTGAGCAAGTTAAGGGTGATTCGAATTTCGCCGGAGTTGACCTGACGGCGCTCGGCGCCCGGCGGGTGTTAGCGGAAGTCGCCGGCGACAGAGATATGGTCATAAAAGACTTAGACGCTAATAGAAGACAATATTTACATTCCTCGACGGGGCGCGGATTTATTATCGATAAAAGATTCGAAACATTCGCGGGTTTTGTTTCCGACGGTGTCAAAAGAGCGCAGGCCGCGGCAATCGACGACGGCTGGGCTTATTTTGAGCAGTATCGCAGAGAGGCCCGGGCGAAAGTCAGGGATTTCGCGGCGGATCTTCGTGTGCGGTTAGAAGCTTCTAAAAAGGCCGAAGTCGGCCATGTCCGATCTTTTGAAGAAACAAAGGGCCTGACCGTTGCCCCGAACATGGAATATCGGTTTGATGAATATACGGATCAGCCGATCGTCAATGTCTTGGGCACGAGCATTCTGGGCAACAACAGAATGTTCAATCGGACCATTTTTACTAAAGAACATGAAAAATTCCGTGATGCGAACAGCCTTCCGACGGACGCGGAAATGGAAGATTCTGCGAATTCGATTCAGGGGCATAATTTAACGACGGAAGATTTTGTTACGGCGTACAACCGCGCGTTGAATTCGAATGATCCTTTGAATATCAGTGAACAGGCTTTCGGTGAAACGCTCGTTGCCCACGGATATGTCGGATTATCAAAAGGAAAATATGTTGTCCTTAAACACGCGGCCTTTGTCATCACAGCCCAGGATGATGTTGATCACGATCAGACCTTAGAACATGAATATCACCACGCGCTTGTCGAGGCGTCTTTGCTGACGACGGAGAAAAAGCTTTGGAATGGTTTGAAAAATATTTGGGATAATTTACCGAAACAATATCAATGGGCGCAACTCGCGTATCTATTGTATTTGAAGAAAGATAATTATTACAAGATCGACGATTCGGCTAAAGGACGCAAAGTCGCGATCATGGAATTTGGTGCTTATGGGCGGGACGCGAAGATCATCCGTCAGATCATCGAATTGGCTCGGGATGGAAAATTATTTGATGGCATGCCTAAAGAAATGTTGCCGGAGGTCGTTGATCAATTGACCGTGGAGTTGTTTGCTATACAGAAGATGATCTTAAAATTAGAAGCTCCGGAAGCACAGCCGGCGCTTGACGTGAGCTCTGCTGAAGAAGCTCCGGCGTTAAAAGAAGAAGAGATCGTAGCGATTCCAGAAGTGGAGCCGACCAAAGTCGTTCCGATCCGCGGCGCTTCTGGATTGTCTCCTCCTAAAGGAAAAGGCGGCAAGAAACCAAAGAAAAAATTAGCGCCGGTCTATCCTATCCGGCCATTAGTTGTCCCGTCGCAGTCGACGACATCAACAACGCCGTTCACACCGGCCGTTACCACAATGCTTCCGGCCTTTACACTTTCGCAGTCAACTTTAACGCCGAGAGCTGTTACCTGGCCGATCACATATTCAACTTCAACATCCATGGGTTCCGACGGAGCGAACCACACCGCGCCGGCTGCGACGAACCCGACAACAATTTCCGACAACGCCATGCTCGGCCTTGACATGCTCACCCCCACATTATCCTCCGCCGCGCTTGCGAATGCTTTTGACCGGATGGGGATCCATTCTTATGGGTATCATTATCTTCCGTCGCCGGAATTTTTGTTTGGTTCTCTTGTTGCTTTGGCTGTGGCGGGATCAATTGGATTTGGCATTTCCGAAATCCGTAATAATAGAAGAAATAGTCCGGCTGTTTTAAAAGAAACTACTAAACCTCGTGCCGATGAACTAGCAGTAGAATTTAACTCGCAAGGAACACAAGATCCAGCGGTTGTTACTTCAGCGCCGTCGAATCTTTCGGCAGACGCTCAGAAGATGATTGCGCTTATTCGTCGAGAACCTCGACCCCTTGGTTATACGAAACCTTTCTTTATGGAAATTGCGATTCTTTCTGACCATCTTGAGGCCGCGGATATTGCCGTTGAAGTTTTAAGACAAGGGATATTGAATGACCAAGAAAAAGATTCTTTATTTGATCTGTTAGATGTTGAACTGCAGAAAAATATGTCAAGTAAAGATTCAGCAAAGCAAGAGAAAGCCCGTCGGATCCAGGCTTTTCTGGCAAAATCGAGGGAAGCGGGAATTATTGTTCCGGTGAGGGATGGTTTTGAATCAGTATTGGACGAAATAGCAAATTATCATAGCGTCCTTCCAGATGGAACCATTTCGGGAGGATCGACGTCCGACTATGCCATGATGACACCGGCGATTTTGGATAAAGAGCAAATTAAATCAGAAACACAAAAAGCCATTGAAGGCGGCCGTGTCCAGGCGCTTGTGCATATGGATATCAATATGCTTAAGTGGACCAATGATATTATTGGGAAAAAGGCAACGAATCTGATCTTTGATATGTTTAAAGCGCGGTTAGCTGAATTTGCTCAAGTCCAATCTGGTCTCGCCGGACAAAATGGCACCGGCGATGAATTCGTCCTCACGTTGCCGAGGATAGATGAAAAGGCCAAGGCAGACTTGCAGGCCTTTAAATCTGAAATTGATGATCGAAGTTTCGCGGTTGGATTTTTAGGCAAAGAGAGAATTCCTGAATATTTAAAAAATAAGATCGAAGAAAACGGCGGACGCTTAGGCCGTGTGGGACGTTATAATATTTTAATTGTCGAGCACGACCGTGTGGGCGATGCCCGGGAGTTCTTACAACGGTTCCTCGTCACGATCGATCCTTCTTTAAAATTAACACGATCCTGGCTTGATGAGGATGGTGTTAACAACGAAGTTCGTCTTACTCTCTCAATGGGCGTTGCTGATATTAAAGCGGATTCTTTGCAAGGCGCAAATAGTGAAGAAACATTTATTCACGCTCTTCGTTTAGCGGAAGCGCGTAAAGATCTATCAAAAGATGTCTTTAAAGAAGGATTTACTTTCGTTGAGGCGCCGATCGTTTATAAAGGCGGAGAAAATGTCCGTCGACAAGATGGATATTCCTTATTAAAGGCCTATGAAACTCGAAAGAAGATTACCGCTTTCCAATCTCTTCAAACCAAAGCCGCGGAAGATGGTTTGGCCATACCCGCTTGGGCTCCGTCGGGAATGAGGGTCCACTATACCAATAGTCTTGAAGAAGCGAAGGCCTATGTTAAAGGTGTCGATCAAAGACGTTTAAAACAGGCGGTTGTCATTGAGCTTGAAATGGCAGGATATACAGACGATGATGTAAATAACGGTCATTTAAGAGGGGCTATTCAACGATATAAAGATGAACTGTCTCGGTTGGGGATCACGGATCCGCGCATCGATACCAATGAATTTAAAGTTATTAATGACAGCCCCTGGGGATATAAAGCCGGAGATGAGGCCATCGCCTTGTTACGTTATGAAACGATCTTTAATCTATTCTTTCCTGAATATGAGATTTTGGTTGTCCGTGGCCCTCCGGCCGGACCGATCGTTGTTCTTATTCCCCTGGAAGTTGACGCGCCTTTCGCGCTTGGATTGGAAAATAAATTATATGAATTTACTCATAACATTCGCGAGGCTTTTAACGGCCAAAGCAAAATCACCGCGCAACATGGTTTACTTGTCTATTGGGACCGGTTCCAACCCGAAGATATTCAAAGAGCTCAAAACCCAGAAGTTCAGTCGGGAGCGTTAGGCTATTTATTACATCGCCTTCAACAGACACGTGAGGCTCGCGCTGTCTATAACACTCGTCCACTCATAAACCGCGACGGTATTGAAGTAAGGGCCTATACCAAAGAAATCGATACTATGGCTTTTGCTGTGGCTCACAAAACTGCCAGAGATGCCGTTGCCATGCGTGCGAATTTAAAACGCTTACGCGAAACTTTCGCACTCCGCACAGCAACAGATCCAGCAATGCTCGGCGCTGGATCGTCGCCTCGGCAAGTGATGGGGCACTTGATATTTTTAAGTATGATCAGTCTTTTTGCGGCAGGTAATGCGAAGGCGCAAGTAAAGAGTGCTAATGATCCGGTTGTTATTTTAAAAGGCGCGATGAGCGAAGAACATAAAGCGGCCATGTTTGCGATGGATTCTTTGATAAGCGCAGGCATCGAGGCAGAAAAACTGGGGAATCATGTTACGGCTCTATCTTCTTTCAATCGGGTCATCGCGATCAAAGATTCATTGATATTAACATTTGGCTCTAAAAAGGATATTTATTTCGTTCTGGTTATTGATCAACTTGCTTCTGACGCGGCGAAAGGGATCTTTAATGTAAAAGCAAATATGTCTCAAGAGAGATTGATAGTCCTTCGCGATTCAGCAGAAAAAGCCATTGCTGACAAAAATAGAACAGAGGCGTTAAAAAACATCAGAGAAGGTTTGATTTTGGTTCGATCTTTATTAAAAGTCCCGGCTTTTAGAGATAATCCTGCGATTTATTTAGATTTGATATTAAGTGAAGAACAATTTAAAAAATTTAAAGGTAAAGCAGATTCTTTACCTCGGACAAAAGCAAGAGAATCATCGAAACCTCGTCGATTGGGACCGAAAGTCTATCCGCCAGTTAGTGTTGTGCCACCAGTTCGATTGCCTTCGAACGTAATTCCTGCTGTGCCATCAATGCCGTTGCTTCAGTTCCCAACGATGACAGTTCCAGTTTCTGGTATTGGGCCCATGGTGTCATTGCGAGGAGCAGAGCGACGAAGCAATCTTTTAAATGGATTGCCGCGCGACCTTCGGTCGCTCGCAATGACACAGGTATCGCAATCAAATAGCGGAAATCCATTACTGCAACTTGCGCAGGCTGAGGGAAGATCAAATGATTCTGTTGTTTTGGCGCCTTCGAATCCTGATGCTCGTTTGGAGATTCTAACATTAGCTCGTCAATCTATTCCGGCTGCTCGACGGGTCATGCCTATCAAAATTCGTGAATTGGATAATCGTCCAGATCCTAAGCAAGTTGTTGATTTTGCGACTGATGAAATTATGCATGTTGTTTCATTCGTTAAAGCTCATCCTTCGCACGTCGGATCAGTATTTTTCGCATCGGTCTCCGCAAACGGTAGTCCGCTCGACGGGACTTGGTTCGCGTATTATGACGGTAAAGCGGATAAGATCACAATTTCGATGCTTACGATCAAAGAAGATAAATATGTTATGGAATTCTTAGGGCATTTCCTTGATCCGAAACTGGATGATTGGGATAAGTTTGAAGAGAACATCCGTTCAAATCCGCAAAAATACGCGCATTGGGTCGCGATCTTAGCAGAGGTTGATAATATTCGGGCGAAGGCCAAAGAAAAGGGCACCGCGCCGGTTGGCCCAGCAGTGGTTCAAAAGGTTGGTTCACGTCAGATCGCAAAGCTTGGTTTCACATTAAGCGGTGATGAAACGCTTGCGAAAAAGACGATACACGCGCTATTACCTTTCGGATATCCCAACGCGCCGGTTGTTGTGATTGCTTTGCCGCAAGAGATGAATAACTTAACTGAAGCAACCCTTATTAAGGAAGCCGTCAAATTTGCTGATCAAAATCAAGCCAACGCGCCGCCTATTTATGTTGTCAAGAATGTGAATGGTCAAAAGCTTTTCTTCGCCGTCTCCAAAGGCAAAGTTTCTTCAACACCAACCGCAGTGAAAAATATTTCTAAAAGTATTATCATCACACTACCGGAAACGATGACATTCGCTGACCTTGTTGACCTTCCAGCGAATGCGATCATTGACGCGGATGTTTTAGCGAAAGAAACAGCAGATATTGTTCCTAATAATATTCCTAAGGCTTCTGTAAATAGCGTGCCACTTTCTGTCCCTGCGGCTCCAGCGTCAAGCCTGCAGATTGTTCCGCAAATTCCGGCCGGCTCTGGATTGATGCCATGGTTAAGCTCGGTTTCCCTTACGGAGAATGATCGAATTACGGAATTCTTAGATTCCCTTGGAGGGTCATTTGACGGCATGACATTGGATCCAGAGCTTGTTGGTTCCGACGCGGCATTATTAAGCAGTGAAACATTAGACGAGAAAACTGTCGAGATCTATGACGGGACACGGACCTATCGAGAAGAAAAGAAACCTATTCGAATTGGTGGAAAAATATTCTATGGGAATATTACTGCTGAAGTTCATGCGTTCTTGGAAGAAGTTGTCCGTCTCGAACGAGAATATCAGGCTCAATACAATAAGGCGCATGGCATTGAGAATTATGAAGAATTCAATTTTAGGGATCTTCAGCCGCAGATCATTCAAGATCTGATCAATGGAGATATTTCCGGAGCGAAGAACGCCGCTGGGAAAACATTAAGCTTTGAATTAGCGCAAATGTTTGTTATGAAAACACGCGGCGCCTACGGAACGATCTTAACTAGAAACACAGGAGATACAAATGATTTTTCAGATGAACCAAAATTACCGGATGATCTGATCCCTTACAGAGCATTGATCAAAATGTTAGTTTCTCAGGATGCTGATGTTGTAAACATGGATAAACTTTTAAATGAACAGGATCGATTAATGCAGTCAGATTTTTATGCGTCGGAAGCCAAAGTCGCCGAGATCGCTGCTATTTTAAAGAACCCTAAGATGCTTGTTCCGATCTCGATCGATTTCCGTGGGCATTTGGTGAGACGTTTCCGTTATAGTGAACATTATTTAGATATTTTAGAAGGCCTGGCTTTAAGAAAAGGTAAAGGCAGCATGACTTCCGCTGATGAGATCGAAGACCTGATCTCACGCGAAATGACATTTATTTTATCGCAAGATTCACAGATCTCTGACGACGTTGAGGCAAAAAGCATTGACGGCCAGGTTAAGAAGCTCATGACGAAAGTCAGCATGTTAGGTGCGGGCCTCAGCCGTAAAGGAAAAGATAAGTTTACGATTAGAGAAGTTTTTACTGCCAAAGATGTAGAAGATGCAAATAAGAACCATGAGCTTGTTTTTTTAAGAGGCGAGAAAACGAATACAAACGTTACCGGCGCTCAGGATTTTGTTTTGTCAAAGGCTGTTTATCAGCATTTTAGAGAATTCAATTCGAATTTGGTTTATGACGTCTTACGCGCGATCGTCGTCGGTGTAACCGGTGCTGAATTGGACGTTATCCGCGATACAAAGGGCCGGCCGATCGAACTTCGCCCGACGGCTAGAGGCGGCGAGATCCAAAAGCAAATGCTTGCCAATAGCTTGGCCTTTAAGCTTGCGTTAACGAAAGTTTACAATGAAGCCTATGGTACAAAACTAAAGACCGACGCGGTTAAATTCTCAGCGGGGCTTGTTTGGGAGAATCCGGTCCAGGAGATCTACACGGTCGATGAAGGCGCTGTCATGAACGGTGTCACTGCGACTCCCGACGGACAGGAAGACAATATATTGATCAAAACAGGTGCCCGCCGGATCGTTAAGAACACAAGCAGTAATTACTATAAGCAATATTATGAGGATCAAGACATTACATTGGTCAGAAGAGAAAAGGATCTTGTCGCACAGATTTTAAGATTATCGCATGACGCCCAGGATGATCATACGCTCGCCGGCAAGAAGATCGATCAGTATTTCATGTTAAGTGATTCTGACGAACAGCGGGAAATGGTGAAAGTCTTAAGGAAGAAATTAAAAGGAGATAAAACACGGGAATTAGTTGTTATTGATGGTTCAACGCCGGGTGTCGGGGCGAGAGATGATAAGGGCAATCTTATTGGTGAACCTGGTGTCGTTGATCTGATCGTTTCTCCGCAAGAACGTAAAGATGGTAAAGAGTTAGTTCAGCGGATCTATATTGTTCTGCCGCGCGGGGCGAAGGCTGTGAACTTGAATTTCAACGTTGATGTGTATGTTTTAGATCCGGAAAATTGGCCGACGAATATTTTATCGCACGCGCCGAATCGCGGCCATCGCCGTCAGGGCGATGTAGGGATCAGAGGGTTATTTATTAATAAAGAGGATTTGTTAGAAAATCTCGCTTTCATTCGATCGCAGATCCCGGACATGGAAAGATTATGGCAGGGAAAAGTTAGCGGGTTTAGTGATGCGCCTGAGATGCGAAGCTTTATTCAAAGAGTAAAGACGGTCTCTGATAAGCTTGCTTCTTTCATTAAAGAAGATGACCAACAGATGGAACTTCTTTCTTTGAGCACGGATTATCAACAGTTCCGCGCGCGCAGCAATGATCACAAGAGCGCTGTTTTAAATATTTTAAGAAACGCGAAATCAACGGAATTGATCCAAGCCTTCGTTGAGAACTCGGATCCGGAAAGCAGATTCTATGACCCGCGATTTAGTGCGTCAGATTATGAGATCTTTAATGCGATGCGTTCGAAAGAAAGAAACAGTTTTTATTCGCTCATGCAGGAACTTTTAGATTCAAAGATCGCCGGGACAGAATGGGTTCGCTTTGCCGTTAAGGCATCATCGCAATCTTCGATCGCCATGTGGCGCGATGCGCTTGCTTATGAATTAAATGAAGGCGCAAATAAAGGTGCTCGTTTAAGTTCATACGCAAGAGAGCTCGTGACGCGTAATCTTAATGAAGCGATTGAACGTGCTGTTTCTGAAGAAAAGGCTTTTGATGATGACAATATTGTGGCGCCGACCAATCGCGGGTTGAATATTGCGTTACGCAATATTAATGTTACGGCAAATTCTTCTTATGCGATCCATCCGGATGATTATAACCGTCTTTTAGGAGTTATGAAATTTTATGGTTTAAGCATTTTACCGACGCAATTTACTGCAGCGTTTCATTTAACGCCTGTGTCCGTGCTCTCCCAAAAGCTTGCGAAAGTCGACACACGGGCTTTGCCGGTTGAAGAATTACACAAAGTGATCCCTGGATTAAAAGGTGATGGTACGTTCATTAATGAAATGATCGGTGGCGGGTTCTTGACCCGTGACGGGAAATATTTGACGCATCGCGGGCGGCAATTAGTTGAGCTTGCCCGTGCTTTCGGCCATTCAGAAGTTGTTTCAAAAGAAGGATTACACAACGCGCAATTGTTAGCCGGGTTTAATCGCAGTTGGGATGAGGTCAGAGCAAAATCCGGTGATGCGTTATCGCAATTCGCATTTTCAGTTGCCGTGCGGTTTATGAGCGTGGGGATTGAAAATCAACAAGTTGCCCAATATTTAACGGACACATTTATTTATTATTATAGGATTCTTGGTGATGATGGCCGGAGGGCGTTATTGCCGAAATTGGCTGATGGGAAATTTGTCGCGTCATTACGCGAGCTTTCTTTGCAATATCAGGATAAAGCGCATCGTTTCTCATTAGCTGTGGCTGTCGCGATGAATATTCCTGAATCGACCGCTGTTCTAAGGAATATTGAAGCATTTATTAGTAAAAGAGGCCTTGACGCGGTGAGCGAAGATATTCAGGCCTTATTAAGAGAAGCGCGTGAGTTGTATCGACAGCGCGCAAGCTTGGACAATAGCCTTGATCGTGACAGGCTGCAGAAGAAAATCGATAAATTGAATATAAAGATCGCTGAAAAGATGAAGGCCATGAACCAATTCACCGATCCGACTTGGGGCGAATTGGCCGGTTTACGTCGGATGATCTTATCGGATGAGCACGCTGATCAGTTAACGGATTTTGAATTCGCGAGGGTCATCCTGAATAATCCGCAAATGTCCGCGGTCAAAGATATTAATCGTGCCAAAGCGGTTTTTGATAATTTCCTTTCGGCTTTTTTACCTGCGGATTATCTTGCCAGCCGCAGGGTCAGTGAGATCGCGCATTTGATCGAGAATCCGATGTTCGTTCTTTATCATTTGAATAAATTAACGAAAGGAAAAGCCAATAATCAATGGGAATTGGCGATTAAGTTTATCCGTGAGTTTGCCACGACGACCCAGGAAGATGTTGATAATTTATTAAGCGAGCTTGACTATATGCCGTATCATTTCTCGGGAGTCAGCATCAAGGCGCTTAATAAAGTTAAAGAAGAGATTGGCAGAAGATTCGGCATGGCTCAGAAAAATGATGACACGCGGCAATTGAAATATCTTGATATGTACGAAGCCGCCGGGAAGAATGACCTTGCAGATGAATTAATGGCGCGCATCAGGCCATTTGTTAAAATGCCGGCGATCGGATTGATCCCAAGAGCTCTGGAACATGCTCGAAAATATGGTTTGGACCCTGTTCTGGTTATGCAATTCGCCACGGGGATAATGCATATAAGTACGGCTGAGTTTACTGATAGGTTAGCGCGGGTTAAAGCTGTTTTAGGCAGTGATCAGGAATTTTTTGAGAATGTTCTTCTAGCCGATGCGATCGATTCCGTTGATGCTTTGGAATCTCTTGCCCGCATTCGCAGTGAACATCAACGTTTTGATATTGACGCTGTCCTTGCCGGAGCGGCGATCAATAAAGAAGAAGCTCTTGCCTATAAGATACGTGAAGGGATTTTTGAGGCATTGAATGAAGACCTTAAAAAAGGTATCAGCGTTTCGGCGATCGCGGAGAGTTTATCCGAACAGGCTGTTCATTTGCAGGCCACAAAACAACTTAAAGAATATGCCGTTAAGCCGGCGATCATGTTGTCACAATACCGCTTTGGATTAAAGGATGTTGTGGTGCATTCAGAATCCGGTGATCCGTTAGAAAATATCATCCGTATCGAGTTAATGATCTTAAAAATATTAAAAGCGAATAAAGCCTCGCCAGTTCTTGCCCGATTATCATCCATCGGCGCGATCGTTGTATCAGCGTCGCAAGCTCCGGATGGATTATTGATCCAGGAATCGGTTGCTAATATTCATCCGCGTGTGTTATCGGATTCGCAGGCACTTGAGATCGTTTTAAATATGATCGCTTCTTTACGTTCATCGACATTGGCTAAAGAAGCTGTGCAAGCGGTGTTTGCCGTAAACGTTGTCCGTGAAGATTATCAGAAGAGATCTCCGGGTAGAAAATTGGTTACTGGTTTTAGAATTTTCGATAATATTATCCATGCCTTGGAAATAACATCTGGGGAATTAGACTCAAAGGATTCTGTAGACGTTGTCCTTGATAATGTCGCCGTGATCCATGGGATCACGGAAATTCCTATGGAAACAGTATTGCAGGTCAAAACTGGTTACGATGAACTTGTGTCGAAATTCAAAGAAGATCAATTGGAGCTTGCGAAACAGAGGTCTAAAAGAGATCTTGCGCGGGAGGAATTGACTGCTGAGTTTAGTCCAGAAGAGCCGAAACTTTCTAAATTGGCTTCGGTTGGGGAATTCTTTAAAACCGCTTGGAGCAGTTATCGACGAGAAAAAGGTGTTGATGGCAAGCCGATCAAACCGCTTTTTGGCAAGAGCGCTGTTGAAAATAAATTCATCCTTCAAGTCGCTGAGATGGTTTCGAATCTTCCGACGATTTTAGGGGTCAATGCCGGTTGGGGTGTTTTGATAGGTAGCCTTGGATTGTCGACGATGTTATTAGCCGGCCATTTAAGCTGGCTTGTGATTATTCCAATACAGTTGGCAACTCTCTGGTCTTTAGGTTATGGCGTTTTATATCGTTATAGCAAAATTGAAAAATTAGAGCGTTCTTTTGACGCGCAGTCGGATGATTTTAAGAAAGATGGGACTTATCAGAAGAAAAAAGATGAATTAGCCGCGGCTAAGAAGGTGTTTAAAGAAATTCCGGCGATCCGTTTTGAAGAATATAAATTAGGATGGGACAAGATCATCGCCACGTCACTTCTTTTAGTGACAACACTTCCTGGTGTTATTTGGCATCTGCCTGGATTCTTGTCATTGGGCATCGCTGGAGTCCTTGGGCTTACGTTATTCTCGATCACAGATCATGAGTTTAAGCATGGGGTTGGAGGGTTCTTTTATAAGCATCGATCAAAATCGATGGAGGATTCTTCATTTGGCGGGAAAAACATTACCGATACAAAGGAATATAATAAGCTGGGTTATAACGCTAGGATCGTTATTGCTATGGCCGGGCCGATCTTAGGCAATGTTCTCTACGCGGCTACATTAATAGGCATTTCATTTGGGATCAGTCATTTCTTTGCGGCTGTCCATCCGGTTTTTGTCAGTCAATGGTGGCATTGGGTCATGGGAATTCCATCAGCAGGAAGTTTCTGGGAGATTGTTCGTCATTATAATCCGATCAACGTGATCTTTGGACAGGTTATTTTAATTTTCATTAACGGGTTCATGAATATTTACGCGATCGATACGGATAGGTCTAAAGCTTATCGTGCGAAACGCATGAGTACGATGACTGATATTGATCGAGAAAGCACTATTAGGGAAGAGGCCAGAGCGATGTCAACACGCCAAGCGATGGGGCTTGCGGTTGTCAGCGCTGCGACGGCAGGATTGTTTGCTTACGCGTTAGTTCCACAAATCTTAGCTGCGCTTGTGACAGTGCCCGGAATTCTTTGGGCGGTTGTTCTTAAATTCGTGACTATTCCCGTTATTATCTTCACCAGTGGTTCGATCATAGGAGCTTTTCATGCAGTTTCTGTTGTCCTAGGCTCTATTGGAACACTTCTTGCTTCACCCGCGCTTATTGTTCCGCTTGGTTTAGTTGCCGCGATTACCGGATCGATCCTTGTTAGCAAGGGCCCGAATGGATTAAAAATGAAGGGCGCTGTTGTCGCAATGGCCGGAACAGTGTTTAGTGCTATTGCCGCTCCGATATTGATCGTTCCTTACAGTTTTGCGCTTTTGGCTCTTATTCTTAAATGGAATGGAAAGGGATATTTGGATTGGTTGACGCCGGAATCGGATACGGCTAAGCATAATATGAGAGGATTCTTCTGGCCGATTGTGTTCGTTATGGAATTCTTCTTCGCTGGCAATAGCAGCGCTGTGACGACGAATTATCGTAAAGAACCTTTACATACCACTCCGCTTAAGGCTACTGTTGAAGTGATGCCTAATGTTCAGAAACCAGATGCTGAACCTCCGTTTGAATTTGCGCCGATTCAGCCGATCAATCCTGTTCCAGGCTTTACTCCGATTGTACCTTTTGCACCGATCCTTCCTTTAACGGATACACGTAATCCATTAGGTCCGGTCGCGGCTGGTCCGATCTTGCCTGAACCGTCTGTTCAAGCTATTGGTGGCGGTGACGGCGCTGGCGGTGGGATCGTTAAGGAAGCTAAGCCTAAAGTTGAATTTGTGATGGTTTCAAGCACTCGAACGAGTGCTAATAATGAAGAAGGTTTCAAAGGCCAAGGAAACGGCCGGGGTGTTGCAATGAATGAGCGTAATGCCGGCCAGTATCCAGGTATTGTTAAGCCGTCGGATGCTCCCGCAGCATCTCAGACGGTGGTGAATAACAAAAGAGCGGGACAAGTTGGACAATTAGCAGTGAATCGTTCTTCGAGCGAAAGCTCTAAGAATGCTCAAAATCGTAATCCATTAGATCTGAATGGCTTAGGCCAAACAACTCGAAATGAGAGACGATTGAATTCTCAAGGTGTGTCTAGAAGTAGCAGTGATTATGAAAGAAAAGTTAGGTTAGTTCTAAGTAACAATGGTAGTAAAGGTGGTAGCAGTGCTTCCGGTAATAGCGGAAGAAATCGAGACAGAAGGTCAGCAGCTCAGGTTACGACAACCAATTCGGACAAAGATGGAGAGTCCGAGCACCATGCAGTTAGTACAGTACGTAGTGATAGTAAAGTTGCACAAAGCCACGGTAGTACGGCAGCGTTAGTAACGACATCTAACTCTACTGATCAGAACAATGAGATCGTAGATAGCTCTTTAG
>CAYGEE010000011.1:0-30093 GCA_964348765.1 uncultured Planctomycetales bacterium
GGCTTATGTGCTATGTAATTATATCAACACTTTACTCAACCCAGTGATGATTTTAATTCGGCCGCGAAAGGGGGGAAGATTCTAGAAAAGGGCCTGAAGTCGTCAGTTTCTGGTTTTATTGTTAATTCCTAGAGTGATCTAGATAGAAAATATAAAATTATTGTTAACTTTTTGGGAGGAGAAACCAAATGAGTAAAAAAATGTTATTAGCATTGTTAGCTGTAGTCGCTTTGGTGGCTACACCTGCTTTCGCTAGTGTGCAGAACGTAAAGATCAGTGGAGAACTTGATTCCACGTTTGTTCACCGTGATAATTTTGACTTAATTCCTGGAGATGGTGGAGTTTTGCAAAACAACGATCAACAAAGTGTTTTTATCTCACAAGCCACAGTTCAGATCGATGCTGATCTAACTGATAAGGTTTCAGCAACAGTTGCTGTTATCAACGAAAGAGCTTGGGGCGATGGTTCTGTTACGACTACTGGAACAGACATTGATCTTTGGAAGGCTTATGTAACCTTAAGAGAATTATTATATTCTCCTTTAACGGTTATCATCGGTCGCCAGTCATTTGCCTACGGCAATAGTTTTGTTTTTGATTCTGCCGGGACAAATACTTCAGCTCCTACTGATTCAGGTCTTAATAACGTTGCAGAAGATCTGACCAAACAGACGAATATGGATGCTGTTAGAGCGATTTTAGATTATAATCCTCTGAAGATCGAAGGGTTTGTTGCAGTTAGTAATCAAGGCGTTGTTTTGATCAATGACGTTGAAGACGAAGCTATGATTTATGGCTTGGTTGGTACTTATTCTTTCAATGATAAGAGAAATTCTCTTGTAGAGGCTTATATCTTTGATAAGAAAGATCAGACCAGTAATGATACAGATGCTGAACTTGGAAATCACGTTAATCGCATTAAGGTTGTTGGTGGGCGCTTGAGTACAAATGTGATCGATTCTCTTAATGTGCAAGCTGAATTTGCCCATCAAGGTGGAACAATCGCGGGCAGCCCAGGCGTTGGCTTTAATAAAACAAGAAATGCTTTGGCTTTTCAAGGTATTGTGAATTATCAAGTACCAGTCTTGAAAGATCACGCTCCTATGCTTCAATATGTTTTCACAAAAGTAACTGGAGATAGTGCTGATAGTACAGATACAGACTATACTGCCTGGGATCCTTTCTATGAAAATCAGGCTGGTGGTACTATTTACAACACCTTGTACAATTTATCTAATGCCGAGATCCATACTGTAAGCTTATCAGGTAAAGTTATGGAAGATGTCTCGTCTAAGTTAAGTTTAACCAAATTATTCACACAGCAAAAGTTTGGTGCTGATCAATCGTTAACGTTACTTCAACCAGATGGGGCGAGTTCTACTCCGGCGACTAATGGTTCAAGTGATTTAGGGATAGAAGTGGATTGGACAGCAACGTATGATTATACCGAAGATGTTCAGTTTGGTTTAAATGTTGGTGTTTATAAACCAGGCGAAATCTTTGAAAAGAAAGAAAATGCTAAACAAGTTTTAGCTAACGTTAACGTTAAATTCTAATTGATTTGACGATCAAACGTTGCTAGTTTTAAGAGCCCCTGCTGATGTAACAATCGGCAGGGGCTTTTAAGTTGGTATTAACAATTTAGTGAGGTGTTTGGTTTGGGTTGAGAAGCCGGTATGGTTATTGGGTGGGGTTAGGTTGAGGAAAGACCAAGAACCAAACCACTCAACCATACTGGCATCCACACCCCAACCTTTCAGCTGTCACAATAGTATTCTCAAAAAATACGCATTTGTAATTAATTTTAAAATATGCCCCAATCTTATATCTGCGACATTATCGTCTTGACGTGGAACAAAGTTGAAGTTACAAAGAACTTTGTTGAAAGCTTGCTGCGCTCGACAAAGCTTCCTGTTCGAGTTCTTTTTATTGACAATGCAAGTAGCGATGGGACGCCTGATTATCTGCGGTCGTTAAAAGGCACCTCTAATTGCCATTTTGAGATCATCTTTAATAAAGAAAATCTAGGATTCATTAAAGGCGTTAACCAAGGACTGGCGAAAACAACCGCGCCTTTTATTTGTTTGGCGAATAATGATCTGACTTTTACTCCCGGATGGCTTGAGGATATCCTCGATTTATTTAAAGATCGTCCTGACATTGGGCTTTTAAATCCAAATAGTAATAATTTAGGCGTTAAGCCGAAAGAAGATCGCTCGATCGATGATTTTTCTGTTGAACTGAAAACGAATTTCTCCGGCCGCTTTATTGAGCTCACTGATTGCATTGGTTTTTGTATGGTTTTGCGAAGAGATGTTCTTGAAAAAGTTGGCGGGCTTTCGGAGGAATTTTTGCCGATGTTCTTTGAAGACACGGACTTTTCTCGTCGAGTTAAGCGATCCGGCTATCGTGTCGGCATGGCGCAGGCGAGTTATGTTTGGCACGATGAGCACACTTCGATCGATCAATTGGGAAAAGAAAAGCAAGAGATCTTTGAGAAAAGCAGAAAAACATTCCTTAAGAAATGGGGACGGACGCTTCGGATCGCTTGGATCGTTAACAGTGAAGATGAATTGAAAAAAAATATTCAGAAAGCTCTGCTAATGGCTCGCGACGGGAATTATATTTGGTTTTTTGTTAAGGATCTGAAAAAAGATCGGCGGGAAATATTTAGAGACAACAGCTTGGATGAATATTCCGACATTAAATTTGTTAATTATCGAAGTTCTGTTGATTTGGTTTGGAAAATTATTATTAAGAAAAAAAGTTTTGATGTTTTTTTTACTCAAGATTCTTTTTTGAAAAAGATCCTTCGCGTTCTTGGAAAAAACGCAGACTGCAGTTTAAATCAAGAGCTGATCCATTCTTTGAAGCATCAATGATCCCCCGATTTGTTTTGCTCGACGATGTTTATTTTAAGGCGATATCAAAATATTTCAAATAACATTTCTTATTCGCTGAGATTTTGTTATTATTAATCTACATTTCATATCGATAATAATTTCTCAGATATATAGAATTTTGTTTTAAGAAAAAGAGCCTCTTTAAAGTGACGCGCGAAGATATATACGATCATTTAGCACAGGTTTATCTCGGAAAACGAAAACAGGCGGATGTAAAGAAAAAGAAACAGCTCAACGCCTGGCTCGTTATAAATATTTTTATTACCGTTACGATCTTTGCCAGTGCATTCTATGGATTGACAGCTTTTCTGACGAAGCAAAATTCGTCTTTGAGCGAGAATGTCATTTACTCTCTACATCGAGGCCCCGTCCGCATGGCATATAATTTCAATGATCCTTTTACTCCCGTCCAGTCTTTTTCACTTTCCGTTGCAGAAATGGATCCATCGAAATATAGTACGATCTTGTTTTCCTTGAGGACGAAAGAAAATGATTCTTTGGGAGTTGTAAAGGTCGTTGTTAAAAGCGAGAAAAATGAAGTTGCTTCGTATTATGTCCGCGATGTGGATTATAAATGGAAGAATTATAGTATCCAGTTAAGCGAGTTTAAGCAGATCACAGATTGGCAGCATGTTTCGGATGTTTCTTTTGTTTTGGAATCGTGGAATCTGGAACGAAAAAAAGGTGTTTTTTTAATTGATAACGTAAGCTTCTCCAAGAATGGCGCTACTATAAACTAAGAATATTGTTTTAAGAAGGGGGCAGGCAGGATATGAAGATCATATCAATAGCAAATCAAAAGGGAGGATGCGGTAAGACGACATCCGCTATCAATCTCGCGTCCGCGCTAGGTTTAAATGGCAAGAAGGTATTATTGGTCGATCTCGATCCGCAGGCGCATGCTTCCTTGGGGCTTGATATTGAAAGCCAGGATAGTATTTATAATGTTCTTTCAAATCTGACTCCTCGAAAACTAAAGATCGATAATATTATAAAGACTGTTGAAGGTCATTTTGATATTGTTCCGTCGAATATTTTGGTGGGAACCCTTGAACAGGAACTTGCGGATGAAATAGGAAGAGAGTTGAAATTAAAAGAGGCTTTGTTGTCGTTAAACGGCCGGTATGATTATATTCTGATCGATTGTGCGCCGAGTTTAGGTATTTTAACTGTTAATTCTATTCGTGCGAGTGAAGAGGTCATTATTCCTGTTGAAATGAGCCGTTTTTCTATGCAGGGTGTTGATCATCTTCTAGATATTGTGAATTTGATCAAGGATAGATTAAATCATGATGTTAAGTGCCGAGTTTTGACGACCATGTTTGATTCTCGATTACGGCATTCTTTCGCGATGATGGCAACGTTTAAAGAGCGTTATAAAGAAATGCTCTACAGCACGATCGTTCATGTGAATGTGAAGCTTAAAGAATCGGCTGTTATGGGTAAACCCGTTTCAAGCTATGACAAATATTGCCGTGGGACGAAAGATTATTATTCTTTGGCTCGGGAAATTATCACAATTCATCAGCCTGTTGCTGTTGAGGCACTAAAAGTTGAGGCCCTTAAGCAGGAAAAAGAACCAGCTGCGGCCCGCCCAGCTTTTTCAGATAAAATGCGTGAGGTTATCGCCGTTGAGGCACCGCAATTATTCCAGATATCTTTTGAGCTTGATGCTGCTGGGGCAAAATCCGTGTATGTGACGGGCAGTTTTAATGATTGGTCTTTAGATGAGAATTGCCGGCTGAAAGAATCTGATGGCGGACGTTGGAAGGCGGACCTTTTGTTAAAGCCCGGTTCGTATAAGTATCAGTTCATTATTGATGGGGTTTGGAGAGAGGATCCGAATAATCCTCAGAAAGAACGAAATTCTTTTGGAGATATCAATTCGATCATTGATGTTCGAGCTCTTCCAGCGGTGAGTGAGAATTAATATTGTATTGACTTATAGGTTTTGATCATTCATGACACAACAAGATCCATACGGTAAAGAAGAGGTCATCGAAGGAAAGATCTTTGCATTATTAGCCTACCTTTCTATTTTTTGTATTATTCCGCTTATTTTCAAAAAAGAGAACTCTTTTGCTCTTCGACATGGGAAACAAGGATTGATCATTTTTGTCGGTGAAGTTGCCGCGTTTGTTCTTCATATTGTTTTGGGATCCTGGTTTTTGAAATTAAGCATGTTTGTCTTCGGGATATTATCTTTGATCGGGATCGTTGCTGTTCTTCAGGGCCGATACATTAAGATCCCCGTCGCTTCAGAAATTGCGGATACTATTTATATTTAGATTGATGGCAGCATTTTAACTGTATAAATTCCTAATGAATGTTTAAGCAGTTCATTAAAGTTATACGGAACTTTTTCCATCGGAGTAAGTCTCCCAGTTCTAAAAGAATTTCTACGAAAAAGCCTGCTTCAAAAAAAAGATCTGTTCGGCGCCATACTAAGAAAATTTCGGGAAGAATAACTACTTCAACTATTGATCGTGCGAAATTAAAAAGAATTATCCCGAAAAGCCCGGTACAAAAAGTTCTACAGCTTCGGGAAATTGGCGAGATCACGCATTTCTTTGCTAAGATCCAGGTTGTTGTTGTCAAGGTAACAAAAAGTGATATCACAGTTGGTGATGAGATCCTGATCAAAGGTTCGTATACAAATTTTCAGCAAAAAGTCCTTTCCTTGCAGATCGAAAGTCTTGATGTGAAGTCTGGGAAAAAGGGGCAATTGGTCGGGATGAAAGTTGTGAAAGGACCAAAAGTTGGAGATAAGGTTTACAAGATATTGCGATAATTTATTACCAGTTTGATTTTCTGGCATGTGATATAATTTAAGTATCAATAGTAAAAGAAGAAAGGTCGAATAAATGTTTATCCGATGTCAAAAAGGGCAAAATGCAATTGAGTATTTGTTGTTATTTGCTATTGTCGTGATCGTTCTTTTGTTGGCTTTATCACCCAATGGGTTTGTTACTCGTTCTGTCAATCAGGCCCTTGATCTTTCAGTTCAGGGAGTTGAGTCGATGGCTAATAATATTGATTTTAATGCGCTTTAAGAAGTTTAGAACTTATGATCAAAAAGTTTAAATTATCAGTTAACGAACGTGCTCTTGTCCGTCGATATTTGATCTGGTGTTATAAGACGACAAAAGAGTCCTTGGATCGGGTCGACCGTTATTACACTCAATTACGTGTCGATCAATTTCTGGCGGATGATCTGTTGAGAACGAAGCCAAAACTAACCAAATCTTCTGCAGGTCAATATGATGCTTTGGTTGTGGATTTTCAGAAATATATGCTTAATAAGAAGACAAATGTTGACCAAAAAAAGTTTATTGGAACAAATTCAAGTGATCTTCAGCCAGGATATCTTTATTTACAGAAACGCTTATCCGCTATTGAAAAAGCAATTATTCATTTCTTGGGGAAAAAGGATCTTAATGATATTGTCGATCTGTATGAAAAAGAAATGACCCATCGCATTCTTTCCGCGCGTGAACATGATTAATAAAGCAAATCAGAGGACGATCTTTAAATGATGGTTATTTTTTGCGGCGATAGTCTTGCAGTTTTCGCTGGTTATCCCGCATCATTTGCTGACGGCGGTTTTCAGTGTTTTCCATAGATCGTCTTTGTTCGCGTAATCTTTGATCCTGCTCAGTATTTGCAGAGATTGGAGCTGTTTTGAGGGATTTTTGAACAGCTGTCCGTACTCCCCAAAAAAGTACTCCTGCGACAACGATGACAGCAATAAAAATAATGACCCCATCCCAATCTTTCATAGCGTCATTATAAACTGAAAAGTTTTAATGGGCAAATTTATTTTGTATTTGGCCAAGATCTCTTGGTTTGTTGAAATACCCTTTGCTCCATAAATATTCTGTGTTTATAATGAATCAAATTAACAGTTTGGCGTTCTTAAAAGGGACATTCTGATGATGGCTTATTCTACTCGACAGTTTTTATTTATTTTACTCATTATCGGGAGTGTTTTTGGCTTACACTCTGAGGTTCAGGCCAAGCGGCTTGTCATTGCATTAGCGGACACCACTACGAAGAATAATCCTCCTGATGTGGCTGCTGTGAAAAATGATGTTGAGGTTTTTGCCGATGGGAAGAGGTATGAATCCTTTGATGCCTACCGGCTAGAGAAGCTTCGTATGACACTTAAGACGCCGAGTATTTCGTCAAAAGAGGTTAAAAGTGATTTAAAGGAAAACCAAAGCACGGATGTTCTCTCGAAAGAAAATATTGAAAAGATCAAGGATCCAGATGATATCCAAACATTAGAGACTGAAGATAAAAAATCAGAGGATCTTATTGATAATGATATTGATCAAATGCAGCAAATGCTTCAAGAGTTTTATGAGTCACACAAAGATAAAGATCCGGTTTCTATTGATCCGGGGAAGATAAAAACATTAGAGATCAAACCAGCCCAACCTTAAAAGATCAACGTGAAATCCATTAAAATTTTAGATCTGGTCATATTAATTATTTTTGTTATTGCGATGACTTTTCAGCCGTTCTTTCTTCATCGGGAGCTTAATCTGTTTGAATTAGGGATTTACGCTCCTGGGATCGACGCTATCCTGCACGGAGCGATCCCTTACCGGGATTTCTTTTATTTGCGTGGCCCTGTTGAGTTATACGTACCGGCATTTCTTATGACCATTTTTGGGAAGGAGATGGCGGTTCTTTATTCTTATTTTTATTTTGGAACGGTTTTAACTCTTATCTTTTGTGTACTCATTGCTCGAGAGATATTGAAAGAACGATTGTTCTTGTTCTTATGTCTTTTTGTTTTGGTTGGAAGGACATTCCCGCGGGTTGTTTTTACTTATTGGGGAGGATTGCGTTTCGCGTTGGGGTTATTGGCCGTTTTGTTCATGATCCAGTATTTTAAAGATCAAAAGAAGAGGTACTTGATCTTTGCCGGGGCAACAACGGCTTTAGCTTTTTTAACGAGCCCGGAAGTGGGATTGTATTCTTTTTTGGCTGTTTTTTTTGGGAATTCTTTATTTGATTTTTATCAGAAGAGAGGTCTCGATCATTGGTTCTATCGGACGGGCATTCTTTGTTTTGGGTTAGGCTGTATTTTTATTCCTTTTGTCCTATATTTGTTTTGTCAGCAAGCTTTTTTCCCATTCTTAGAGTCGTTTCAAAGTGTTAGTTCCAATATGTTGAAGATCTTTCCGCAGTTTGATCCGACACCAAGGAATTTTTTGGGTTATTTTTCAACGATGTTTAACCCCATGGATAAAAATTTCCGTCATATTACTCTGACATATCTTTATTTTGCATTGGGAGGGTATTTTGTATTTTTGTGGCGAAATAGGAAATTACAGAATTCGGATTTTGCGGTCATGACATTGTTTATTTATGGAGTTGGGATGTATATTTCAGCATTCCGTAATGTTTGGGCGAGTCAATTTGAAATGGCTTTGCAGCCTGAAAAACTTCTGTATTTTTTCCTTTTAGAGCGGGTGTATTCATTTCTGGTTGAGAATAAAGGGAAGATCCTTCCGATCTTAAAAATAAAGAATACGCAGGTCCTTGTGAATGGTTTTCTTGTTGTGGTCGTCATGTCTTCGTTAGGTTATGGGATCGCTCGATATTCCAGCCGTGATTTTGGGCAGCGGTATCTTTTGGGTTTCTTGACCGGCAAGAAGATCGAGCAAATGTCGCCATTGGCAAAGGAATCTCCTCAAGCGTTGAATATTCCCGGGCTAAGAGGGCTTGTTGTTCCTTCTTGGCAGGCGGAAGAGTTTTTATCATTGCGCAAGTTCTTTGATGAACATACTTCAGTCGATGAAAAGATCTTTGTTTTTCCTGAACTTGCGATCTATCATTTTATTCTTGATCGTCCATTCGTCGGAAGATTCCCAATGACAACTTTTTCATGGCTAAATGATCCTTGGCACGAAGAATTGATGATGAGTCTTCGAAATAAGCCGTCGCAATATGTGATCGTTCCTAAAAAATTAACACCGAATTTTGAGCATATTTACTTTAGAGTTGAAAGTAATCGACGGAAATATGACCAAGTAAGAGATTTTATTGATAAGAACTATCAATCTGTTTATACAACTAAGGATTTAATAGTGTTGGTTCGTAAAGATAAGGTTTAGTGTTTTATGCTTTCTGGATCATCGAAAAATGATCATTCTGATGGATATGTGAAAAACTCTGATCCGCGATCATGGTGTCCGAAACTTTGGCTTTGGATGGTCAATGATCTTCACGTGAGATCTGTGCTTGATGTCGATCGTTGTGAAGGTCAGGCCGCGAAATTTTTCAAGGATATTGGCTGTGAAGTGCTCGGCCTCGAAGATCCCCAAAAGATCTTTGTTGAGAATTTAATGCAGGGATCGGTCATCCGGCATGATTTCTCGAGGGAGGCCTATATTCCGAAACGAACATTTGATGTGATCTGGGGTTGTTATTCTTTAGAACAAATCGAGGAGAAGGATCTTGTAAATGTTCTAGAAACTTTTAAGTTTGCGAATAAGTTCATTTTTATTGCCCCGCAGAAGCTTTTGGATCGGGGGACTGAGCGGTCTTCCTATCTTCGATCAAGTTCCCTTTGGATAAAACGTTTGGAGAATATTGGATTTTGTTGTGATGTCCAGCTAACTCAACAGGCACGGATCATTAGCTTGGAGGATTTTTCTGGGATCAATTATTTTGCGCAAAGCGGGCTTGTTTTTAAGCGTGTTGACCTTCAGAAGCTTAAGCATCCTTCTTCGATAACAATGAAAATAGAGGTGCGGTCTGTTATAAAAGCATTTTTGATCAATGCTTTAGTGAGAACTTCGAGAGCTTATCGGAATCGTGACTCTAAGATCCGTAAAAATGCAGGTTTTAAGTTTTAAATATGAAAATCCTGATCGTCAACAATACAAAGATCCCTGTCACAGAATACGGCGGGACCGAGAGGGTTATTTGGTGGCTGGGGAAAGAGCTTCATCGCTTAGGACATGAGGTTACTTTTTTAGTTGAAAAAGGTTCAACGTGCGCTTTCGCTAAAATATTAGAGTATGATCCGCAAAAACTTCTTAACGAGCAGATCCCGGATGCTGTTGATCTTGTTCATCTGCATTTTCAAACAAAAGAGGATTTGCGAAAGCCGTATTTGATCACTCATCACGGCAATGTTCATCCTGAGAGGGAGTTTAATATTAATACTGTTTTTGTCTCTCGGGATCATGCGGCGAGAAATTCTTCGGATTGCTTTGTTTGGAATGGGATCGATCCTAAAGATTATGGGCCGGTTGATCTTAGTCGGCAACGAAAGCATTTATTATTTTTAGGGTATGCAAAGCGTCTTGAAAAGAATTTGGAAGATTGTGCTTATATTGCTCGAAAAACAAAGAATGTGCTCGCAGTTGTGGGTGGAAAGCATAAATGGTTCAAATGGCGGCCATGGATGGATTATAGGGGTTTTCTTGGCGGGCAAGCGAAAAATGCTGTACTAAATGATAGTAAAGCGTTATTATTCCCTGTTCGTTGGCATGAGCCATTCGGCCTTGCGGTCATTGAAGCGTTTTATTTTGGATGCCCTGTTTTCGCAACGCCTTTTGGGAGCTTGCCGGAGTTAGTAACCTCTGAATTGGGCGTTCTCTCTCAAAGCCGTCAGGAGCTTATAAATGCGGTTAAGAATTTGGATGTTTTTAATCCGAAAAAGATCCATGAGTATGCCTTGGAACATTTTACATCTAAGCGTATGACGCAAAACTATTTGAGATTATATGAAAAGGTCTTGGCTGGGCAAAAGTTGAACCCTCAAAATCCGGTTAATGGAGGGGATTTTTCTGGTGAAAAGCTTCTTCCAATTTTTCCATGAGCGCCAATACTTAAACTTGACGTGTGATAGGGTCGATAGTATAATACCCGACTTGTGTAAGGAATATTTGTAAAAACATAAGAGATGGAGAATAATTGTTTTATTAACTGTTAAGGAGGAAATTGCTTTGGTACTACTAAAATCAAAAAAGAATGAAGTTGTTGAGAACTTTAAAGATCATCCTAAGGATACAGGTTCGACAACTGTGCAAGTTGCCCTGTTGACTGCGCGAATCAATGACCTTTCTGGTCATTTTAAGAATAACAAGAAAGACACCCATTCTCGTCGAGGGCTTTTGATGATGATCGGCAAACGACGACGGCTCTTGACCTACCTCAAGAAAAAGGATCTTAAGAAATATCAAGATCTTGTTACTAAACTAGAACTACGTAAGTGAGGAAATAAATGACTATTGGACGCATTGAAATCCCATGTGGGAAAGAAACGATCATTTTAGAAACAGGAAAGTTGGCGAAACAGGCTAATGCTGCGGTGACGGTAACTTGCGGCGGGACGGTTGTTTTGGTCACGGCTTGTATGTCGAAATCTCCTAAAGAGGGAATTGACTTTTTTCCTTTGATGGTTGAATATCAGGAAAAAACCTATTCTGCTGGGCGTATCCCGGGTGGATTCTTTAAAAGAGAAGGTCGTCCGACACAGAAAGAAATTTTAACATCGAGAGTTATTGATCGGCCCATTCGGCCCCTTTTTCCAGAGGGGTTTTTTTATGAGGTTCAGGTTGTTGCCACTGTTTTAAGCAGTGATAAAGAAAATGATCCTGATATTCTTGCAATGATTGGTGCTTCTGCTGCACTTACGATCTCTGATATCCCATTTGATGGACCAGTTGGTGCGGTGCGTGTTGGAATGGTCGACGGGCAATTTGTGATCAATCCTACTTATGCCGAATTAGCTAATAGTTCCATGGATATTGTCGTTGTTGGCCAGCAAGGCGGGATAACGATGATCGAAGGGGAATCGAAAGAGATCCCTGAGGCAAAGATCGTGGAAGCGTTGGATTTCGCGTTAAAATCATTGCAAATTATTCGTGAAAAACAAAATGAGTTCCGTAAACAAGTCGGCAAGGAAAAGGCGACTGTCGTTGTCGTGAAAACTCATGCTGGTTTAAAAGAAAAAGTTAAACAGGTTATTGGTTCTCGCATGTCGGATGCTTATGGTATCGCGGATAAGCAAAAGAGAGAAGATGCGGTCAATAAGTTGTTTGCTGAAGTGACTACTGATCTGACGCCTTATGCTGAATTTAAGCATAAAGATAAGGAAGTCAGCGTCGGAAATATTAAAATGATCTTAGAAGAATTACAATATGATCAGGTTCGTCATATGATCTTTCATGAAAATAAAAGAGCTGACGGCCGTTCTCCTAAAGAGATCCGTTCTCTTAGTGGCGAGATCGATGTTCTGGCTCGCACACATGGGTCAGGCCTTTTTACTCGCGGACAGACTCAGAGTTTAGCCATTGTTACTTTAGGGACTAAAGATGACGAACAAATGGTCGAAGGGTTAGACGGTTTGACTTTTGATCGGTTCCTTCTTCATTATAATTTCCCTTCATTTAGCGTCGGAGAAACAAAACCGATGCGCGGCCCTGGCCGTCGAGAGATCGGGCATGGAGCACTTGCCGCGAAAGCTTTGCGGGAAGTTTTACCAACGAAAGAAGAATTCCCTTATACGATCCGTATCGTTTCTGAGATCTTGGAATCGAATGGGTCATCGAGCATGGCGAGTGTTTGCGCAGGCTGTTTAAGCTTAATGGATGCCGGCGTGCCGATCCGCAGTGCTGTTGCGGGGATCTCTATCGGGATCGTTACTGAGGGTGAAAAATATTCTTTATTAACGGATATTATGGGCCTTGAAGATCACTTTGGTGATATGGATTTCAAAGTTGCCGGAACACGTAATGGTGTGACAGCGATCCAGCTTGATCTTAAGATCAAAAGTCTTTCGCTTAAGATCCTTACTGAGGCTGTTGAACAGGCGAAGGAAGCCAGATACAAGATCCTTGATGTTATGGCAACTATTATCGAAAAACCTAAAGCAGACATCTCTTTATATGCTCCAAGGATCGTTTCGACTTATGTTCCAGTTGATAAGATCGGGGAGGTTATCGGTCCTGGCGGGAAAATGATAAAGAAGATCATTGCTGAAACAGGGGTCGAATCAATTGACATTGAAGATGATGGTAAAGTTTTGATCGCTTCGATGACTAAAGAAGCGGCTGACAAAGCTTTAGAATTCGTCAATGGTTTGGTTGAGTCACCGGTTATTGGTAAGATCTATGATGCTACGGTCATGAAAGTCGCTAATTTTGGCGCTTTTTGTGAATTTTTGCCGGGCCGTCAAGGTTTGTGCCATGTTTCTGAACTATCCAATGAATATATTAAAGATGTGACAACTGTTATCAAAGTTGGTGATCAGTTTAAGGTAAAGCTTATTGAGATTGACCAAATGAAACGGGTTAACTTAAGCCGCAAGCAAGCCGAAAACACATAAATGAAACAAGAACATATTAATGAGATCAAGGCCATTGTGATTTTCGCTTTTGGCCTTCTTCTTTTTATAAGTTTCATCTCTTTTCATCCGGAAGACCTTTCTTGGTACACGTCTAATCCGAGCCATCCCGTTCATAACTTCATTAGCACAACCGGAGCATATTTAAGCTCCGGTTTTAATTTTATTCTAGGTTACAGTTCCTATGTTATTGTGTTGTTTTTTTTCTTCTGGAGTTGGAATTATTTTGTCTCCAGAGAATTAAAATTCACATTATTAAAACTTTTCAGCTTTGCTGTTTTGCTGGTTGTTGCAAGCAGCTTGTTGAGCCTTATTGGCCCGGCGGAATCGATCTATCGGTTTGAACGTGGCGGGCTGATCGGATTTTTAGTTGGGGATTTTCTTTTAAAGAACTTGGGATTTGGAGCTTATGTCATTTTGTTCTGTTTGGGAGCATTGGCACTTATTGTGACGGGAGAATTCTTGATCACACCGCTTTTGATGATGTTATTTCTTAATGTCAAGAATGCGTTGACTCTGAAAGCACAAAGATCTGCGACAGATGATAAGAAGAATATTGTTCCGAAGCCGAAAATAAATTTAGGCGTAGGAAAGATCGTTCCCGATAAGTCAAAGGCAGCAGTCAGTGCGGAAAGCGCTGAGAAGAAAGAAGAGCGGATAAATAAGATCTTGGAAAAGGGGAAAGCTGCCGATCTTAAAGCCGCTGCGCCCTTAGAGAAGGAAAAAGAACCTCAAAAGCCACCGCAGATCCGTATTGCAAAGATGGCGGAGGATGGATCTTCATCTGAAAAAGAAGAGCCTAAAATTGTTGGAGAGTATCAGATCCCTTCTTTTGATCTTTTAGATGACCCGCCGCAGGTTTCAACGGCTAAGATCCAAGATGGATTGATCAATGAGGCACAGCTATTGGAAACCACTTTGGCGAATTTTGGTGTTGATGCGAAGGTCGTTGATATCGAGCGTGGTCCTGCGATCACCCGCTATGAACTTGAGCCGGCTCCGGGTGTTAAAGTTCAGAAATTCACAACACTTGATAATGATATTGCTTTAGCTATGCGTGCGGCAACAGTGCGTATTGTCGCGCCGATCCCGGGGAAAAATCGTATTGGGATCGAAGTTCCCAACAGCGCTTCAGCGGCTGTTTATTTTAAAGAAGTTTTATCTACCCCTCAATTTAAAAGTGCGAAATCAAAATTAGCTTTGTGTTTGGGAAAAGACATCTCAGGAGCGCCCATGGTTGCCGATCTTGCACAGATGCCGCATTTATTGATCGCTGGAACGACAGGATCAGGGAAATCGGTTTGTGTTAACGGGATCATTATGTCTATGCTTATGAATTCTTCTCCCGATGAAGTAAAATTTATTATGGTTGATCCTAAAATGGTTGAAATGGCTTTGTATAATGAGATCCCGCATTTACTTTCTCCAACGATAATAGATCCCAAGAAAGCAGCTGTTGCCCTTAATTGGGTCGTGACCGAGATGGAAAATCGCTATACGAAACTCTCGAAAGAGGGCGTTAAGAATATTGCCGGTTATCATGCCAAGGGTTTTCAGATGCCTTATATTGTTCTTATTATTGATGAGCTTGCGGATCTGATGCAAGTCTCCGCCAAAGCGGTGGAAAGTTCGATCACGCGCATCGCGCAGTTATCACGTGCCGTTGGCATTCACATGATCTTGGCAACCCAGAGGCCATCTGTTGATGTTATCACTGGTGTAATTAAGGCTAATTTTCCGGCTCGTATCTCATTTAAAGTTGCCTCAAAGATCGATTCACGGACAGTTCTAGATATGAATGGTGCGGAGGCTTTGTTGGGCCGCGGGGATATGCTTTTTATTCAGCCTGGTGATGCGAAACCATCACGCGGGCAATGCAGTTTTGTTAAGGATGAAGAGATCAACAGAGTTATTGATTTTATAAAAAAGCAAAGAACTCCATTCTATAATGATACGATCCTTCAACAGCAAAAATCCGGTGCGACCGGCGGATCAGAAGATCAGGATGAGTATTATGATGAAGCGGTACGCCTTGTCGTCGAGACAAATCAGGCGTCTGTTTCTATTCTTCAAAGACGGTTGCGTTTAGGTTATACTCGTGCGGCGCGGCTTATTGATATGATGGAACAGCAAGGTGTGGTGGGGCCGTATGTGGGAAGTAAAGCTCGTGAGATCTTAGTTGATCGTGAACAGTGGCTTCTTGATAATATGAAAAACAAGGAAGCACCAAAAGAAGAATCTCATACCGATGAATCAAGACAACTCCAATAATGTAGAAGCGCAAAAATCCTCTGGTGTTATCTTAAAGGAAAAGCGCAAGGCTTTAGGATTGACGCTTGAGATCGCACATGAAACAACCAAAGTTCCAATGGATGTTTTACGCGCGATTGAAGAAGGATATACCGTTAGAACATTAACCCCATTTTATTATCGGGGATTCTTGAAGATTTATGCTAACTATCTTGATGTGCAGTTAAAAGATTTTGAAGTTATAGAAAAGAAGAAAGATGTTCCTAAATATTCTAATTTTAAAGAGGAGTCTTTCGATTGGCAAGGTTTTTCGTCGAAGATCTTGACGCGCAAACGCAAACAATATCTTGTTATTGCTATTGCGGGATTATTTTTCTTTTTTGTTTTCTCAAAAATACTTTCGTTGATCTTTCATAAAAAAGAATCAGCTGGGATGGATCAAAGGATTGTCAGGTTGGAACATAAGAAGAAAGATAAGAATGTTGAGAGCAAAGATAAGAAAAAGATCAAGAAAGAAGTTTCCGTCGTTAAATCGTCTTCTTTGTCTGATAGACATTCTGAAGAAAAGATAAAAGTTAGTGAGTCAAAATTAAAAGCTGAGCAAAAGGAGAAGAGTGAGGAATCTAAACAGGAAAAAGCGGCTGTACCTGCAAGTGTTGTGGAGTCTTCAGTTAACGATAAATCAAAAGGAACTTCTTCTAAAGAAATTACGCTGACAGTAAGAGCTAAGAAAACAAGTTGGCTTCGGGTCCTTGTTGACGGACAAGTTGTTTTTCAGTCAACACTTACTTCCGGGACGGTTGAAAAATGGGATGCCAAAGAAAAGATAGAGATCTCAGGGCGGAATATCAGCCAGCTGGAATTTGAATTAAACGGTAAGCTTATTGGTCCGTTAGGACGGGAAGATCGGCTTGCCAAACGGGTCGTTGTGACGAAGAATGGATTGTCTGTTACAAAGTAACAAACTCTAAACTCTAACGCCGTGTATGATTTTTTTCTTTTGTGTCATTGCGAGGAGCTTAAGAGTTTTTATGTAAAAGGCGACGAAGCAATCTTTTAGAGTATCTTAAAAGATTGCTTCGCAAAAAGCGCTCGCCCTGGCCTGCCAGATATTTGTTTTTTTCTGGCCAGGGCAGGCAATGACACAGAAAATAAAATCCAAAACTCAAACGTTTAGAGTTTTATTATGATTATGTCTTCAAAGAAAATATCGAAAGATTTTAATAAAGAACGCTTAAAGCAAGGACAGAAAGTCAATGTTTTGAACTTGGGCTGCGCACGCAATGTTGTTGATTCTCAAACGATCTTAACGAATATAAAGAAAAAAGGACATCGGATCGTTGATATGACAGATGCGGATGTCGCGATCGTTAATACGTGTGCTTTTATCGAAGAAGCAAAACGCGAATCCCTTGATGCGATCGTTGAGCTTTTAGAGATGAAAAGGGCTGGAAAGTTAAAGAAAGTCATCGTCGCCGGATGTTTGGCTGAACGTTATAGCAAGGAGCTAGCTAAAGAATTCAAGGACATCGATGCGATCATTGGTGTTCAGAAATTAGATAAAGATGGGATTCCTTCTAATTTTTCTTTAACTCCCAAACATTATGCGTATGTCAAGATCAGTGAGAGCTGCTATAACCACTGCAGTTTTTGTGTTATCCCAAAGATCAAAGGAAAGTTTGTTTCGCGAACGATTGAATCTGTCGTCGAAGAGATTAAGAAGCTTGACGCCCAAGGTGTAAAAGAAGCGATCCTGATCGGCCAGGATATTACCGCCTACGGAATGGATCTGTATCATGAATTGAGTTTAGCCAAACTTCTTAAAGCGATCATTCCTGCTACAAAGAATATCGAATGGATCAGGCTTCTTTATGCGTTTCCGGCCCATGTGACAGATGAACTTATTGACGTGATGGGAAAAGAAGAAAAGATCTGCAAATATATCGACCTTCCGTTACAGCATATCAGTGATCATATTTTGAAAACGATGAATCGTAATATTACAACAGAGAAAACAAAGGATCTGATCAAGAAAATGCGTGCGTCGATGCCTCATGGAAGTCTTCGAACGACTTTTATTGTTGGATTGCCTGGTGAAACCGACAAGGATTTTGAAGAACTTGTGGAGTTTGTTGAACAGACGCGTTTTGAAAAATTAGGAACTTTTGTTTATTCTCATGAAGAGGGAACTGACGCTTATCACATGCCGCATCAGGTTCCTGAAGAAGATAAGAAAGACCGTCTTGATAATTTGATGCAAATACAGCAAGAGATCTCAAAAGATGCTCAGCACGAATTTATTGGGCAGCGATTGAAGGTTTTGATCGATGAAAAAGCAAAGAATGAAGAAGGCGTTTATTTAGGCCGCAGTGAATTTGATGCTCCCGATGTTGATGGGCTTATTTATGTTCATTCAAAAAAAGAGCTTCAACCTGGGACTTTCGTAAATGTCCTTATTAATGATGCTTTGGAATATGATCTCGTTGGAGAAGTTGTGTGACCTTTCCCAATGTCCTTACCTTGTTACGGATCGGCTTAACATTTTTGATCATTTATTTTTTGCCGCGAGAAGGCGTCAGCGCAAAAGCTTGGACGATCGTTATCTTTGCGTTGGCCGCGTTGACAGATTATTTTGACGGATTTCTAGCAAGAAAACATGGTTTGATCACGAGTTTTGGCAAGATCATGGATCCTATTGCCGATAAATTTTTGATCTTGTCGGTTTTTTATATTTTTATGCAAATGGGTATTTTCCCTGTGTGGGGATTTGTATTGATCTTTGTCCGTGAAGCGGGATTGACGGTCTATCGCCTTTTTTTTGTTGGAAAAGGGACGGTGTTGTCGGCGGAGAAATTTGGGAAGATCAAAACGGTTTTTCAGATCGTTACGATAAGTTTTGTTCTGATATACTTGTTTCTGATCGATCTTATCTGTGTTTCGAAAGATGTTTTAAACTGCCCAGTGAATTCAAGTTTAAATCTTTTGTTTATGGCCTCGCAGGGTTTGATCTATATAACGATCTTATTAACATTATTGTCGGGGATGTCTTTTTTTTATAATCAGAAAAGGTCGTAAGATGTCTGATCAGATCAACAAGATTTTAGCGACGTTCTTCTACATTGGGTTCTTCCCTTTTGCTCCGGGAAGTGTCGCGAGTCTGCTTGCAGGGATGTTGGCAATTTCTTTGCATGGGCTTGTGGGACTTTATGTTGTTGTGACGATCATTATTACTGTGATCGGTTTTTTGGTTTCTGGGAAGATGGAGGATATTGTTAAGAAAAAAGACCCTTCCTGTGTCGTGATCGATGAAGTTGCCGGCGGCTTGATCGCGTTTTTTATGCTGCCGCTTAATGCACCCGTTCTCATTACGGCGTATTTTTTGTTTCGTGCTTTTGATATGTTCAAAATATATCCTGTGAATCGTTTTGAAGAACTTCCTGGCTCCACGGGGATCATGATGGATGATCTTTTCGCTGGCCTTTACACGAATATAACGATGCATATTGCTTTACGTTTAACGGGAGTCTTTTAGTCATGTCGCCTATAAATGAAAAGAGTGAAGTCCAGGAACATTTTGATGAGATCGCGGCGAATTATGATTATTGGAAGAAGAAGAACGCGTATTATTATGATTCGATCAAAGCTTTCATCGGAAGGATCGTTCCAGACGGCAGCAGTGTTTTAGAGGTCGGCTGCGGGACCGGGGATATTTTAGCAAGTGTGAAACCATCAAAAGGTGTTGGGATCGATATTAGCTCCGAGATGGTCCGGTTAGCTTCATTAAAACATCCGCAATATCAATTTATTCATTCCCCGATCGAGAATTTATCCATTACGGAGAAATTTGATTACATTATTATGGTCGATGTCGTCGACCATGTTTATGATGTGATGAGCGTTTTTGAGAATTTATACCGCTTTTGCAAACCGACAACACAGATCATTTTGACGACGATCAATCCTTGGTGGGATCCGATCTTGATGGTGATGGAGAAATTAAAAGCGAAGATGCCCGAAGGGCCGCATAATTTTATTGAGAAAAGGAACTTAGGGAAAGTTCTGGAAGTTTTGGATTTTTCAATCAGCTACAGCGGATACATGCTTTTATTTCCAAAATATCTTCCTGGTTTGTCTTTTTTTGCCAATACACTAGGCGTTCGTTTGTGGGGCCTTAATAAATTGTCAAGCGTGCAGTATATGACGATCCAACCGCGGGCAAAGAACACGACGGATCTGGGGTTTGGATGTTCTGTTGTGATCCCTTGTTATAATGAGGAAGGAAATATTGAATCTGCCGTGCGCAGGATCCCGAAAATGGGAAAAATGACGGAGATCATCGTCGTTAATGATGGGAGTTCGGATCAAACTGCAGAAAAAGTTAGAAGTTTACAGAAGGATTTTCCTAATTTGAAGCTTGTTGATTATCAACCTAATCACGGAAAAGGTTATGCTGTCAGACAAGGTTTTGATGCCGCGACCCAGGATGTTATTATGATCCTCGATGCCGATATGTCCGTCCCGCCGGAAGAATTGCCGCGGTTCTTTGATCCGATCAATAAGGGTTTGTGTCAATTTGTTAATGGAACTCGACTTGTTTATCCGATGCAGGATCAAGCGATGCGGATGCTCAATCATTTGGGGAATAAATTCTTCGGTCTTTTGATGACATTCATCACTCAGCAGAGTTTGACCGACACGTTGTGCGGGACCAAAGCTTTATTAAAATCCGACTACAAGCGAATTAAGTGGGGGTTGGATAAGTGGGGAGATTTTGATCTGTTGTTCGGCGCGGCAAAACTGGGTTTAAAGATCTTAGAAGTTCCCATCCACTATATGTCCCGGAAATCCGGCGAATCAAAAATGAAAACCTTCCGTCACGGCATGCATCTACTCAAAGCCTGCGCCCGCGGGTTTAAAGAGTTAGTTTTCTTTCGGTAAGTAAATTTCAAACGACGACTAGAAGAATATTTAAGTGCCGTATAAGATCTGAAATGATTTCTGATCACAGCTTGTTAACGATCTCAACATCCTTCTTGTTAGATCAGAGTGTATTATCTAAGGAATCGATGATTTTTGGACTTTTCATTTTATTAGGTGGTAAAGCAGCTTGAGAGCCTGTTCGCTAACTTGTTTTTTGATATTGGAGCGATTGCCTTTAAATAAATATTTTACGCAAGAGGATTCTTTTTTTGAAGTGAGCGCGATGAAAGTTGTTCCCACCGGTTTAATTTTTGAGCCACCACTTGGGCCGGCGATCCCTGTGATCGCTATCCCAAAGTCAGAATCAAGGATATTTCGAACGTTTTGAGCCATCAACTGGGCCACTTCAGCACTCACCGAGCCGTGTTTTTGAATAAGAGCGGCCGGTATTTTGAGTAGTTTTACTTTGGATTCGTTGCTATAGGCTACGATCGAGAATTTCAGAAAAAGCGAGCTTCCCGGGACATTGGTAAGCCGATGCGAGAGAAGCCCGCCAGAGCAGGATTCGGCGATCGCGAGGTTTTTTTGTTTGGTTATAAGCCCTTGAGCAACTTTGAGTTCCAATTTCATAGCCCCATTATAGGTCGGGTTAAAAATCTTGACAAGAAATAACATTTCCAATATATTACAGGTTCTACTTTGAGGTTGAAATTAGAACAAAGTAATGCCTAATGTCCAATGTCGAATATCCAATAAATTCCTCAATTCCAAATGTCAAATTGGACATTGGTAATTTGTAATTTATTTGGCATTTGAAATTTATAATTTGGCATTAAAATTTCGTTTTTAAGATCAATATTTACCTGCCAAGGGAGAGTTGAAAGTTATGTTTAATACCATTGAAGAGATCTTAGAAGATTTACGCCAAGGCAAGATGGTCATTGTCATGGACGATGAAGGCCGTGAGAATGAAGGGGATATTTTGTGCGCGGCTCAATCTGTTACTCCTGATATTATTAATTTTATGGCTAAAGAAGCCCGGGGGCTTATTTGTGTCCCCATGGAAGAAGACAGGCTTGATGATCTAGGGCTTCATCCGATGAAAGTTGCCGTTGGACATGGCCATCAGAAGTGCAATACCGGCTGGGCGATCTCTGTGGATTCTGCGATGGGTGTTACAACAGGTATTTCAGCGGCGGATAGATGTAAGACCGTTCTCGATCTTATTAATCCAAATTCAAAACCATCAGATCTGGTGACCCCAGGGCATCTTTTTCCATTAAGAGCGCGGACGGGTGGTGTTTTAGTTCGTGCTGGACATACCGAAGCTTCTGTTGATTTGATGAAATTAGCTAATCTTTATCCTGCCGGTGTTATTTGCGAGATCATGAATGAAGATGGAACGATGGCAAGGACCAATGATCTTATTTTATTCTCTAAAAAGAAAAACTTAAAAATTTGTACGATCGATAGTTTAATTGAATACCGTCGAAGATATGAAAGATTAGTCGAACGCGTAGTTGAGACAATTCTTCCAACGGAATATGGTGAATTTAAGACGGTTGCATATCAAACAAAGATCGATGATTATATTCATGTCGCTCTTGTTATGGGAAAGATCGATGGCAATAAACCGATCTTGGTGAGAGTTCAATCGGAGTGTTTAACGGGAGATGTCTTTCATTCTTTGCGTTGCGATTGTAATGCTCAGCTTAATACAGCTTTAAAGGCCATTTCAGAAGCCAAAAATGGTGTCGTAATTTATATGCGCCAGGAAGGTCGTGGGATTGGATTGATCAATAAATTAAAGGCTTATAACCTTCAGGATCAAGGGCTTGATACCGTCGAGGCGAATGAAGCTTTAGGATTTACCGCCGATCTTCGTCATTATGGGATCGGTGCTCAGATCTTGGTCGATCTTGGCGTGAAACAGATCAAACTGTTGACAAACAATCCTCGTAAGATTGTCGGCCTAGATGGTTATGGATTGACAGTAACAGAGCGCGTTGCTCTTCAGATTCCGCACAATTCCAAGAATGAGAATTATTTGAAGACGAAGAAAGAAAAGTTAGGGCATATTCTTTAACGTAATCGTTTATAAAGATCCTAAACCCTAGATTTATTGTTTAGGGTTTGGGATTTTTTATTCATGGAGATCTATATGGCTGTGTCATTGCGAGGAGCGCTAATTATTTTTGATAATCTTGCGACGAAGCAATCTTTTTAAAAGATTGCTTCGCGTCGCCCGCAATGACACAAGTAAAGTTGAGGTAAGATTGAAAATTAATATGAAAGCTATCAAAAATAAAATAAATAATAAGAACATCAAGCTCGCCATTGTTGTTTCGCGGTTCAATGATTTTATTTCTAAACGGCTTTTAGCGGGTTGTTTGAATGAATTAAAGAAAAATGGTGTTTCAGAGAAGAGTATCATTATTCTTTGGGTCCCCGGCGTTTTTGAGATCCCTGTGACGGCATTAAAGTTTGCTAAATCAAAAAATATTCAAGCGATTATTTGTCTTGGCGCTGTCATTCGCGGGGAGACGTTCCATTTTGAACTGGTCGCGGAATCTGCGGCGCGGGGCATTCTGGAAGTTTCGCTGCAAACGCAAAAACCTGTCATTTTTGGCGTTCTGTCGACGGATACGGTTGATCAGGCGTATAAACGTTCAGAAGAAAAAGGCGACAATAAGGGAAAAGACGCGGCATTGGCTGCGCTTGAAATGATCAATGTTCTTTCTTCTATAAAGGCATAAAATGCGTAAACGTTCTTTGGCTCGTGAGTGTGGTTTAAAGATCCTTTATCAGGCGGAAATTACTCGCCGTTCGATCACTGTTTCATCGGATCTATTTTGGGCTGATCAAGAAAATTTTGATCCGATCGTTAAAAGTTTTTCTGACCGTTTGATGCAGGGCGTTGAAAAGAATTTAGAATCGATCGACAAAAAGATCACGGAATACGCAGCCAACTGGCAGTTAAAACGCATGGCTGTCATCGACCGTAATGTCCTTCGGCTTGGTGTTTTTGAATTATTGTTCTCATCCGATATCCCGCCTAAAGTTACGATCAATGAAGCGATTGAATTAGCAAAAAAATATGGAGATTTAGATTCCAGTAAGTTCGTAAACGGAATCCTTGATAAGATCCATAAGACAGAAGACGAGCCAAAGCCCGATGCGTCATGAGATTCGCTGACCTTCATATCCACACCTATTATTCCGACAGTACATCGTCGCCAGAAGAAGTAATCACATTAGCTCGCGAAAAAGAATTAAGCTGTATCGCGATCACCGATCACGACACGATCGACGGCGTTTTGCCAACGATCGCGGCCGCGAAAGAGCACGATATTGAAGTGATCCCCGGCATCGAATTATCGTCGGAGATCAATGGCAAAGATGTCCATATTTTGGGCTATTTATTCGATATCGAGAATGACTATTTTCGAAGTCAAATTGACATCATGCAGGACGCCCGTGTTGAGCGCATGAAAAGGATGATCGAGAAATTAAGTGATCTGGGGATCAAGGGAATCACGTTAGAAGAAGTTTGCGCGTTGACAAAATCTAAGTCCGTCGGCCGTCCGCATTTGGCGAAGATCCTTTTGGATAAAGGCAAAGTCGGCAGTATGAAGTCCGCCTTTGATAAATATTTAGCTGAAGGAGCCGCTGCGTATGTTCCGAAATATCATCAATCCCCATATCAAATTATCGATCTCATCAAAAAAGCCGGCGGCATTTCAGTGCTCGCGCATCCGATGCTCACTCAAGTCGATGAGTTGATTCCAGCATTTGTCGAACACGGCCTCAACGGGCTCGAAGTTTTCTATCCGAATTGTTCTGAGAATACAGTGCATTTTTATTCTGAAATCGCGAAGAAACATAATCTCCTTTTAACCGGCGGCTCGGACGCCCACGGCGCGGCGAAGAAAAATACTTATATTGGGCGGATGCGTATTCCGTATGAGTTGGTGGAGAGGATGAAGGATGTGAAGAATCAATTGAATTTGAAAGTGGGAAATTCTTAGAAGACATGAATGATTTTGATTTTATAAAAGAATCGATGCGATTAGCTTTAAAGGCAAAGGGGATGACCTCGCCTAATCCGATCGTGGGATGTGTGATCGTGCGTAAGGATAAGATCGTTGCGGACGGCTGGCATAAGAGAGCGGGTGGGGATCATGCAGAGATCGATGCGCTGAAGAAGGCTGGGGAAAAGGCGTGCGGGGCGAAGCTTTATGTGACGCTTGAACCGTGTTTTCACGTCGGGCGGACACCGTCGTGTGTTGATACTGTTATTAAAAGTGGGGTTTCGCAGGTTATTATCGGCATGAAAGATCCGAATCCCTTAACAAACGGAAAGTCGATAGCAAAATTACGTAAAGCCGGCATCAAAGTTAAAGTTGGTGTTCTTCAGAATGAATGTGAAAGAATGAATGAAGTTTTTATTAAATATATTACGACGAAAATGCCGTTTGTGGTGGCAAAATCGGCTCAAACGCTTGACGGAAAGATCGCGACGGCAACCGGTGATTCGAAATGGATTACATCTGATAAAACACGTCAATATGCGAGAAGTTTACGCGATAATTTTGACGCGATTTTAGTAGGGATTAATACGGTTTTAAAAGATAATCCGTCGCTCAGTGGTGTTAAAAAGAAAAACTTGAAGAAAGTTATTTTAGATTCCACGTTAAGAATTCCTTTGAACGCGAAATTATTTCAAAATACACGCCCGGTGGATTGTTTGATCGCCACCACTCAAAATACAGCAATGGAGAATATCCATCACCTCATGAAAAGAGGAATTGACGTCATTGTCTGCCCGGGGAAAGACGGACATGTCGATCTGAAATGGCTTTTCAAAGAACTTGCCAAAAGAGAAATCACAAGTATTCTAATAGAAGGCGGCGCGGGCACAATCGGTGCGGCTTTGAAGGAAAAATTGGTTGATAAAATGCACATTTATATCGCGCCAAAGCTCATCGGCGATCAGAACGGCTTCTCGTCGGTTCAGGGATTGAATATTAAGAAAATAGACCAGGCTGTTGGTTTAAAGGATCTAGAAATCGAAACAATCGGAGACGATCTCCTCATTAAAGGTTATGTTTAGCGGGATCATTGAAGAATTAGGAAAAGTCGCGGGCGTAAGTCATAAAAAAAATTTGTCTGTTTTGAAAATTTCAACCCGGAAGATCCGTAAAGGTTTGAAATTAGGAGATAGCGTCGCGGTCAACGGGACATGTTTGACGATCTCAAAGATCGAGAAGCATATCTTGTCTTTTGACCTTATGAAGGAAACTCTTGAGAAAACAACGTTAGGGCTTTTAAATGTGTCTGACCCTGTTAATTTGGAACGAGCGCTCGCCGTATCAGACCGTTTAAGCGGGCATTTTGTGACGGGGCACACGGATAATATGTGCCGGATCAAAAATATTGTTTCGTTGGAAAATTATCTTGAATTACAGATCGAATTGAAAAAAGATCTACGACAATACATTGTCCCGAAAGGATCTGTTTCTGTCGATGGAGTGAGCTTGACCGTTGGGAAGGTGGCAAAGGATTATTTTTCAGTTTATTTAATTCCATTTACATTGAAAGTTACGAATTTGGGGATTAAAAAAACAGGTGATAGCGTCAATATTGAGACGGATGTTTTGGCGAAATATATTTTGAATAAGAAATAGAATTTTAGGTCGTGTCATCGCGAGGAGACTTTTTTATCGATGACGAAGCAATCTTTTAAAGGATTGCTTCGTTGATAGATCAAGAGCGTCTCGCAATGACACTGAAAAATATCATTATGGCAGACAGAGTCGCAATAACCGGGGTTGGCATCATTAGCAGTATCGGCAATGGCAAGCGTGAATACTGGGATGCGTTAAAAGAAGGAAAGGTCGGCTATAAACCGATCAGCCTTTTTGATACGGCGCAGTTTCTTATCAACATGGCCTGTGAAGTCTTTCCCTATGATCCGAAAGTTTTTATGGGACAGAAAGGCTTGCGCACGCTTGATCGCAGTACAACGCTTTTAGTTTCCGCGTCAAAATTCGCTGTTTCTGATTGTGGATTTGTTATTACCGAAGAAAATACGGATGACGTCGGCGTTTCCGTCGGGACAACTCTTGGCAGTTTAAAAAGTATCAGCGATTTTGATATGATCACGTTGACCGAAGGCCCGCGCTATGTCAATCCCGCGCATTTTCCGAACACCGTGATCAATTCTCCCGCCAGCCAAGTTTCTATTTGGAATAATATTCAAGGATTTAACACAACTCTCTCGACAGGATTTACGAGTTCGATCGACGCGATGAAATATGCGGCGGATTTTTTGATGTTTGACCGGGTAAAATTGGTTTTTACTGGAAGCGTCGAGGAATTATGCCTGCCGACATATTTAGGATTTCATTCGTTAAGATATTTATCAGGTTCGAAAGAAGGCGATACATTTGTTAATTGTCCTTTTGATCGCCGCAGAAATGGCGTGACTTTTGGCGAAGGCGCATGTTTATTAGCTTTTGAAGATATGGATCAGGCTCAAAAACGTGGCGCGAATATCATGGCGGAAGTTCAAGGATTTGGTTATTATTTTGATCCGTTCAAACTTCACAAGTTTAATCCGAAAGGTACAGGAATGGTTGAAGCAATGCGGCGAGCGATCGAAGATGCGGAGTGTGAACCGAAAGATATTGATTGTATTTTCGCGAATGCCAATTCAACGCAAGGCGCGGATAAGATCGAGACACAAGCGATCAAAGAAGTTTTTGGAACACATGCTTACAAAATCCCGGTCACTGCGGTAAAATCGATGGTTGGGGAGTGTTACAGTGCGACGGGATCCTTCGCGGCCGCGGCGGCAGTCGGCGCGATTGTTGAGGATTTTATTCCTCCGACGATGAATTATAAAGAAAAAGATCCTGATTGTGACCTGGATTATGTTCCCAACAAAAGCCGCAAGGCAAAATTAAATAGAGTATTAGTTAATTCTTTTGGCCCCAGCGGAAATAATAGCTGTATGGTGATCGGACGGTATAAGCCATGAGTTTTCTAAAAGATAAAGTTGCGATCGTTACAGGCGGCGCGCGCGGGATAGGACGAGCGATCGTTCTTCAATTAGCGAAACAAGGTTGTCATGTGGCATTTAATTATTCAAAAAGCGAATCCGATGCCAAATCCTTGGAGGAAGAAGTCAAAGCTCTGGGAGTCAAGTGTCACTCAAAATCTGTTAATGTCTGCGATCTGGAACTGGCGAAGATCTGGGTCGGTGAAGTAAAAGAACAATTTGGGCGCCTTGATATTCTTATCAACAATGCCGGCATTATTGCGGATAAACCTTTGATGATGATGAGCCAGGACGAATGGCAAAAGGTCATTGATACGAATTTAAATGGTGTTTTTAATCTTTCGAAAGCCTGCATTGTCACGTTCATGAAACAAAAAAGCGGGAATATTGTGAATATTTCTTCGGTCAGTGGTGTCATCGGCTTACCGGGGCAGACGAATTATTCTGCTTCCAAAGGTGGAGTGAACGCCTTTACGAAAGCTTTAGCGAAAGAGGTTGCTGGATTCGGGATTCGGGTGAACGCGATCGCGCCGGGATTTATCAAAACAGATATTATTTCTAAATTTACCGAAGAACAATTAGCGAAGATCGCGGACATGATCCCGCAGAAGCGGATCGGAACACCGGACGATGTCGCAAATTGTGTTTTGTTTTTATTAAGTGAGGACGCCCAATATATTACCGGTCAAGTCATCGTCGTTGATGGCGGGCTAGTGATGCGATAAATTTTAGCGAAAGGATATTTATGGAGCTTGATATTAGAGAAATTCAAAAGATCATCCCTCATCGATTTCCGTTTCTTTTGATCGATAAGGTTGTTTCATGTGAGCCTAATCAAAAGCTTGTTGCCATAAAGAATGTTTCCGTTAATGAACAACATTTTGTCGGGCATTTTCCTAATGAAAAAGTTATGCCAGGGGTTTTGATTATTGAAGCGATGGCGCAGGCGGGATGTATCTATTTTTATTACAGCAAGAACATGCAGGGAAAGAATTTGGTTTATTATCTTGCTAAGGTCGAGGCTAAATTCATAGCACCTGTCGTTCCCGGTGATCAATTGCGTTTGGAAGTTACGACGATCAAAATGCTTCCCAAAGCCGGATTCTTAAGGATCAATGCTTTCGTCAAAGAAAAACTTGTCGCTGAATCAGAGATTGGATTTGGGATTAAAGAGGTTTAAACTCTAGGGGTCCTTTAATAAATTTATTATCGGGGAGTAGCGCAGCTGGCTAGCGCGCAACGTTCGGGACGTTGAGGTCGTGGGTTCAAAACCCACCTCCCCGATTTTTCTTAAAATGGAAACAGCCGGATATATTTATATTTTAAAGAGTAAGCGCGATGGAAGGTATTATCTTGGCAGTACAAATGATACTCAGAGGAGGTTTCTTGAGCATAATCTTGGTAAAGTCTACTCAACAAAACGAATGTTGCCTTTCGAATTTGTTTTTCAACAGGAATTTCCTTCTCTGAGATTGGCTAGGCAGATTGAGATTAAATTAAAGAAGTTGAAGCGCAAAGATTATATTGAAAAGATCATTGAGGTTGGTTATATAAAAATAAGTTGAGTAGCGCAGTCCCGACGTTTTCTGAATGATTTTTGAAGTCGGGACCCCGACCGCCATTTATCTATAGTTTTTTGAAGCGCGTCGGGACTGGCTAGCGCGCAACGTTCGGGACGTTGAGGTCGTGGGTTCAAAACCCACCTCCCCGATTTAATTCTCATCATTTATAGAGCGGTCGCTCTATCATTCTTAACGTGGGGCTTTGTATGGTTCAAGCGCATATATTTTTTTCGGGGACTGTGCAAGGGATTGGTTTTCGTTATGCTGTTTTGCAGTCTGCCCAAAATCTTAAGATCACTGGTTGGGTGAGAAATCTTGATGATGGGAGAGTCGAGGCTGTTTTTGAAGGCCCCAAAGAGGACATTGAGAAACTATGTGAAAGTGTCGAGAAACATTTTGAAGGATATATTCAAAGTAAAGAAATAGATTTTTTTGAACCTCAAAATCAGTTCAAGGATTTTAAGATCGTCCATTAAAACTCATGCGTTATGCCATTCTTTCCGATATCCACAGTAATCTTGAGGCTCTTGAAGCTGTTATCAATGCCTGCAAAGGTGATGGAATCCGTCGGTATTTTTGCTTAGGAGATATTCTCGGGTATGGAGCTAGTCCCAACGAATGTTTGAGCCTTTTTAAAGAACTGAAAATGATCTCGGTTGCAGGGAATCATGATTGGGCGGTTGCTGGAAGACTTGAGCCGGATGATCTTAATGATGAGGCAAAAGAAGTTGTCGCATGGACAAAAAAGAATATCCTTCCGGAATGGATTGAAGCGTTAAAAAATTTTCCTTTGACGTATAAAAATGAAGACATGATCTTGGTCCATTCGACATTGAATTATCCGGAAAAATTCTTTTATATGAGCGATCCTCAGCAGTCGCATGATACTTTTTATTTGATGGATCGAAAGGTTTGTTTCGTTGGCCATACTCATATTCCCCAAAATTTTTTTAGAAAGAATAATATTGTTTCTCTTTCTAAATCTTTGGTCTTTCATTTTGAGGATGATGCTTCTTATATTGT
>CAYGEE010000011.1:30103-32805 GCA_964348765.1 uncultured Planctomycetales bacterium
AAATTATAGCATCTGGCTTGCCGGAGTTTTTAGCGAATCGGTTATCGATTGGACAATAGAAATGGAAACTAAAAAAGCTCTTCAGGACATTCAAAAACTATCAAAGCAGATCGAAGAGCATAATTATCGTTATTATGTGTTAAGTCAGCCGGTTGTTTCTGATAAGGAATATGATGATCTTTTAAAAGAGCTGATATTGCTTGAGGAGAAATTTCCGGAATTTAAAGATATTAATTCTCCGACGCAGAGAGTGGGAGTGAAGCTTTCTGCTGAAGAAGGGGCCGTGACTCATAAAACAAAAATGTATTCTTTGGATAATACATATTCTATCGAGGAATTACAGCAATGGCATCAGCGGGTTGTTAAAGGGCTTAATAAAGGTGATGTGGAATATGTTGTAGAATTAAAGATTGATGGCGTGAGTGCCGCGTTAACTTATGAGGATGGACGGTTTGTTCTGGGTGCTACTCGTGGTGATGGTGTCGCGGGAGAGAACGTTACTTCGGCATTTAGGACGATACGTTCTATTCCGTTAAAGTTAAGAAATGATCAGGAGAATATCCCAGGATTTTTAGAAGTTCGCGGGGAGGTTTACATGGAGAGAGGTGATTTTAAGAAATTAAATGAAGAAAGAAAACGTGAGGGGGAAGTATTATTTGCGAATCCTCGTAATGCGACGAGCGGTTCCATTAAGCTTTTGGATTCTAGGGAGACCGCGAAAAGAAAGTTAAGTTTTTTTGTACATTCATTCGGAGTTTTGCAGAATGGTGATCAGATAAAAGATCAATGGGAGTTCTTGAAGATCGCAAAGAAGTGGGGATTCCCGGTTTCCAATAAGAGTTTTTTATGTAAAAATATTGATGAGGTTATTGATTATTGTTTAAAAAAGCAGAATGAGCGTCAGAAGATCTCTTATGATATTGACGGTGTTGTTATTAAAGTGAATTCTTTGACGGAACAAAATCGATTGGGCTATACATTGAAAAGTCCGCGCTGGGCGGTTGCTTATAAATTTCCGGCTTATCAGGCGACATCAAAGGTTCATAATATTGTTGTTCAAGTTGGCCGAACGGGGGTTTTAACGCCGGTCGCGGAAGTTGCTCCTGTTGAATGCGCGGGAGTGACGATCTCGCGGGCGACTTTGCATAATTTTGATGAAGTTAAGCGTCTGGGGATCAAAAAAGGTGATATTGTTTTATTGGAACGTGCGGGAGATGTAATTCCAAAGATCGTTAAAGTTGTGACGCCTTCAAAAGGAGCGGTGAGGTCATTTCCCGTTCCTAAGAAGTGTCCGGAATGCGGCAGCGCGATCTCAAAAGAACGTGCTGATCAAGTCGCTTATCGTTGCGTAAATCCATCGTGCCCCAAACAGCTTGAGAAGAAATTGATCCATTTTTGTTCTCGATCGGCGATGGATATTGAAGGATTGGGAGAGGCTATTATTCTTCAGCTGATCGAAAAGGACCTTGTGAAAGATCTAGCGGATATTTATTTCCTGAAAAAGGAAGATCTTTTGAAGTTGGAATTTTTTGCAGAAAAAAAGGCTCAGAATCTCTTAGATTCTATTGATAAGAGTAAAGGAAAACCGCTTTCAAAATTATTATTTGGGCTTGGCATTGTGAATATCGGTGAAAAAGCGGCTTTTGTATTAGCGCAAAGGTTTCAAAGTTTGGATAATATCTTGAAAGCTAAGAAAATAGATTTTATTGCCATTCACGAGATAGGAGAAAAGATCGCGGATTCTATAATTGAATTTTTTAAGCAGCCTTCTAGTCATAATCTGATAAGAAGGTTCAATCTGGCTCAAGTGAATTTGACTGAACCCTTAGTTGAGGCGCTTGGAACGAAATTCTTAACTAAGAAATTTGTGTTCACCGGAGAATTAACCTTTTTTTCTCGTTCTCAAGCGGCAGAAGTTGTGCGAAAATTGGGTGGTGAAATTGTTGACAGTATCAGTAAGAATGTCGATTATCTTGTTGTCGGGGAAAATCCAGGATCAAAATATCAGAAAGCTTTAAAGTTGGATTTAACTATTATCAATGAAAAAGAATTTAAGGAGTTGATCAATGATAAATAAATATTTCTGTGGTTCTGTAAAAGGATTACTTATTGCGTTTTTATGTGTAGGGTTTTTAGCAACAGTGATCGGTTGTGAGTCTTTGCATAAGAAGTTTACTCGCGAAAAAAAGAAAACGGAAGAATCGCAGTTTATTCCGGTCTTGGAACCTGTTGATTATCCATTAAAGAGTGTGGATCCTCAGGAGAAATATCGGTATCACTATTCGATGTGGAGTGTTTGGCAAAGAGATCTTTTGAAGTCAATTGATGAAAAGGGAAGCATCAAGCAACTTAAATATTTAACGTCGCAAATGATCCTTCAGCTGGAAGAGATGGGAAAGCTTCTTGATGATAAATCCTCGGTTCAATTAATGCCTTTGATCGATCAGTTTAAGGGTGTTGAATTAGAATGGAATAAATCGGAGGGGTTGCGGAATGATTATCTGATAAAAGATCGATTGGAACGGACATCAAAAGAAATACGTCATCTTTTTAAAACAGAAGCAAATTTGGAATATAAAAAGTCGATGTAGATCATGAAAAATCTTATTGAGGATTTTTTGAATTATTTATCAGTCGAGCGCGGTTTGAGCCAAAACACGCTTTTAGCTTATAAGAATGATTTAATAGGATATATTTCTTAC
>CAYGEE010000012.1:0-19629 GCA_964348765.1 uncultured Planctomycetales bacterium
TTATAAGGAGGAGATCAATGATCAACATCAGACGATCCAACGACCGCGGGCATGCTGAGCATGGTTGGCTTGATAGTTTTCACACATTTTCATTTGGGGATTATCATGATCCTCGTTTTATGGGATTTAGAAAACTGCGCGTGATCAATGAGGACCGCGTTTTAGGCGGTGAAGGCTTCGGCGCGCATCCGCATCGGGATATGGAAATTATTTCTTATGTTTTAGAGGGAGAATTAGAGCATAAAGATAGTATGGGTACGGGTTCGGTCATTCATCCTGGAGATGTTCAGCTTTTAAGCGCTGGTTCTGGCGTGACTCATAGTGAATTTAATCATTCTAAAAAAGAAAAAGTCCATTTTTTTCAGATCTGGGTCGTGCCGGCAAAAGTTGGGTTAAAGCCGAGCTATCAGCAGAAGACATTTTCAGAAAAAGATAAAAAAGATCGATTGTGTCTTATCGTTTCGCCCGAAGGAAAAGACGGTGCGCTTAAGATCCATCAGGATGTCTTTTTGTATGCATCGATCTTAAATAAATCTCAAGATCTATCTTATCTGTTAAAAAAAGATCGGCATGTGTGGGTTCAAGTGATCAAAGGATCGATCGTTTTAAATGATAAAGTCCTTAAAGAGGGTGATGGCGCTTCGGTCTCAGAGGAAGTGTCGCTACAGTTTTTTAACAAATCTTTGGACAGTTCTGAGTTTTTGTTGTTTGATCTAAATTAAAAAAAGTAGGGACAGACACTACTTTTCGCGAAAATCGCCGAAAAGTGGTGTCTGTCCCTACTTATTGAGAAAAATTGGTCTTAAGTAGTGTCTGTCCCTACTTTATTTTCAAGAAACCGCTTTCTTAAAAACCTTCCCAAATCCCGATTTTGGCCTTTTTGTATAATATACTTATTGTGTAATTATTAGTATTACCTTAAAGGGGCTTTTATGGGGGCGAGACGACATCCGTTTTTAGTTCGAATTATTGCTTTTTGGCTTGTTTTGGCGCTTATTTTTCCGCCGCAGGCGATCGGGCAGAGTTTGTCTTTTTTGCCTTCGGTTGGCGCGATGGTACCGCTGTCCCCGAGCTTTACGCCGCTTCTTTTGCGCGGGCTTCGTGTTTATCCTTCCAAACCGTTCCAATTTGATTTTATTGTCGATACCGGAAATTCCAAATTTCAGGATGAAAAACTCCGCTCTGAAACAACGCGTTTGATCAAATATTTTCTCGCCACGTTAACAACTCCTGAAAATGAACTCTGGGTGAACCTTTCACCTTATGAGAAAGACCGCATCATTCCTAAAGCGCTCGGCACAACCGAGATGGGAAAAGATCTTTTGTCGCAGGATTATATTTTAAAACAACTCACGGCGTCATTGATGTATCCGGAAAATGACCTGGGGAAAACATTTTGGGATAAAGTTCGTAAAGAAATTTACGCAAAATATGGCACAACGGAATTGCCGGTGGATACGTTCAACAAAGTTTGGATTGTGCCGGAGAAGGCGGTTGTGTATGAAAATGGGGGAACGGCGTTTGTTTCGGAGGCGCATTTGAAGGTGTTGCTTGAGACTGATTATCTGGCGCGTGAGAAAAGTGATCAGTGGTCAGTGGTCAGTGGTCAGAAGAAAGAAGAACTGAACACTGAACACCGATCTTCGGATCTTGCAGAGAACACTGACCACCAATTAGTAACAACTGAAATTATAAGAAGCACTATTCTCCCCGCCATCGAGAAAGAAGTCAACGAAGGCGAGAATTTCTCAATGCTTCGTCAGATCTACTACTCAATGATCCTCGCCGTCTGGTACAAAACCAATTTAAAACAAAGCATTTTAAATAAAGTCTACATCGACAAAAACAAAACCGCCGGCGTTGATATTGAAGATAAGAATGTCAAAGATAAAATTTATTCTCAATATCTCGAAGCCTTCAAAAAAGGTGTTTATAACTACATCAAAGAAGATTACGATCTCGCGACGCAATCTGTTGTCCCAAGAAAATATTTTTCCGGCGGGACAAATTTCAAGGATATGGCTTTGATCACGGATACAAGAAAAGGGATGCCGACGGATTTCAAAACCGACGGCGCACTTCTGGCAGTCGCGGTCAAAACGCAAGAGCCGGAGCTGAAGAAGGACGCGGCAATGCTGTCCTTGCGCGAGGCGTTAAGCCAGGTTTTTGATTCTTTGAATTTTAAAACATCAATGTATCGCGGTATTATCGGGGTTCCGGTTATTTCAACGTTTTCGGCCGAAGAGAAAAAGGGATTAGAGCCGCTTCTTGCGTTATATGGAGAACGTTTAAGAGCCCATGCGCCGATGAGCGAAGAGACAAAGAGGACAGTCTTCTATTTGATCGGGCTCATCCGGTATTCTGCGGGGGTGATGAATTTCAATATTGATAAGGATCGGTCAAAGAATTGGGCGCTTGCCAGGATGTTTATAAAACAAACGCAATTTAATCGGTGGTCGGTGCTTCTGAAAGCGGCGCGGCCGTTAAAATCCGTTTTTTATTCTGATTATAATCATGATTTTATTTCTGGAGGGGTCAATTATGGCTTGATGAAGCGGTTTACGCCGGAAGAGATCGACAGTTTAGGCATCAAGCCCGTGGTCGAACGCGTTTATGACAGTAAACTTAAAAAATGGTTCAAGCCTGATAGCAAAGATCTTCCAGAAGAATATAAGCGTGACGCCGAGTTCATAAAAACAGCGACGGATCTGCTAGCTCTTAATGCGGATGGCCGGGGATTAGGCCAATTAACTTCCGAGGACGCTGACGCGCGATTAGAGCAAGTCATTCAAATGTATGAAAGGATTTATGGCCAAAACCTCTGGGATTTCCCCGACCCTGTGAGGCCAGCCGACGCGGCGATGCTGGCGGGTTCGATGGTGTCGGGGCAAGCTCAGCTGGATCAATTGAAACAAGAAAGGAATTTTACTCAGAAACAATTGGAAAATTTGCAGTACCTTGTCAATTTGGGAGTTGTTAATATTCGGCATTTGGTCGAGAGTTCTTCGAATTTGATGAAGTATAAGCTGGACAATGGTGTTCAACCTAAAATTGATTATTTAATGGCCCATGGTGTGCAGAATATCGGACATGTGATCGATATTTATCCCGAAATCCTCGGATTGAGTTTGGAAAATATCAAGGAGACAGTTAATTATCTGATGAAAAATGGGGTTTTGAATATTGGGGAGCTTATCGAGAAATTCCCCATGATCTTAGGATACAACTTTGATAATCATATTGTTCCGATCGTAGAGTTGATCAAAATATTGCAGCCACAAAGCCCTATAGATTGGAAAGACCTGAAGGAGTTGTTAAAGCAGAATATTCAGATATTAAAATTTATTTTAGAGATCATTCAGGAAACAGGTTTGCAAGGAATTACACCGAGAGGGCTGATCAAGATCTATGTCAAGTTGAACAAAGACAGTCGGATAAAAATGGGTTTCAGCGTGGCCAAACGATTAAAAGCGGTATCGCTTCCCGAAGATCGGCAAAAAATTGAAAATGAGATCAAGCAGGAGATCCGTAAGCTCTTGGAGCATGATTTTACGAAAAATGTCCTCAGAAAAGAAAAAGATAAAATTTTCGGGAAGCTGTACTCGCGGATATCACTTCCGATAAATGGAGCTTTTGATGAATTGGTGACACGCGGCATCACTCCTCAGAATGAAGGGACAGAGCCGATTTCAAAGTTACTGAATAATTATGGGCCTAGATATGAGATCGAGATAAATGATGGCAATGCTTATTTTCTATCTGAACCGCGCACGAACATGGACGGGCATGTCTTTTTTGTCGCCTGGGTCTATCAAGACGGTGTGATCCATGTCCGGTATCTTTATAAGAGTGATTCATCGATCGGCTGGCGGGTGGCGACACATCGCAGTGACGGGCATTTTCTGGGAAAAGGCGCGAACGGCGAGATCACGACGGATGTTCCCGGTGAGATCGAACAGGCGCTTAATGGGATTGTTGCCAGGTCACAATTAAATGATGATAACTATCAGGCGTATGACATGGTTCTGCCTTTTCTGGAAAGGAAAGAGGATATTCCAGATAGCTTTGCCGATGTGATCACGAACCCAGCGGTGAATGATGACAACCCGATCGGGCATTTTAAGGACGACAATGATCCATCGACATTTGAGTTCGAGTCGGGATATGAGCCTAATTTTAATTCTGGATTGATCGAGACTTATGATGATGTTAATAAATTGTATGGCCCCGTGAAAGTTTATCGCTTTGTTTCTGTGAATCGAAAGATCCAATTCAAATTCATTGTTGATGCAAAAGGACGCAAATTCGTTGGCTCTATCCAATCAACGGAGGAGAAGATCACTTCTTACGGAACGCGTTCCGAGATCGTTCATGCCGATCGGAAACTTTATGCGGCTGTTTTAAGGAATATGAATGGCGGATCGATATCGATCCCCGCGCGATACATCGGCCCCATTGCCGCTGGAAATTATTCCGATATTTCCGCTTGGACGAATGCCTTACCGTTTTTTAAAGAGTTTGAAGCTAAATATTTAACACGAGAAGTTCAATCCGTTGACGAGGCGATGCTTAACATTGAGGATGTTAAGAACCGGATATTGGAAATTCTGCAAAATTTTGGAGATGATCAATCTATAAGGTCATTTAAACACGATAAAGATAATCTTGCATTGCTTGGTTTAAAGTTATTTGTAGAAAGTGTTCTTGCTAAGATTGAGAGTCAAAAATCATCTGTGCTTTCTATGGGCAATGGGCAGGGGCGAAAAATGGATGACAAAATATTCGAGCGATTTGCTGTTGCTATTCGTGATTTAAATATCCTTTTAGAAGAGATCTCGAAGGAGCTTTTGATCGCCGGTGATCGTGCCAAAGAGATCGTTTTCAGCCAGGGTTTTTTAAAGATCGACCTTAAAACAGCCAAGGAAAGGGTTCGGGGGATCCTTAAGGAAATTGATGATGCTGGAATTTCAAAAGGCGGGCTTGAAGAAGAATATAGGATCACCCGCGCGCCGAAATTAAATGACGCGGAATCTTTTATGAGAGATCTGGAAGACGCGATCGCCGCTTTTGATGCTCTTACTACCGGGATGGAGGCGGAGAAGAGATTATTTTTAAGAACAAAGATGCATGAGTTGGAGGACATTTATAAACAGGTTCGATCACTGCAGGACCATGCCATGGTCGGGGAAACAGCTGTCTCTAAGAAATCCGCCGATGCGGCGATGTTAAGCGAAGGATTATTAAGAAGTGCGTCGATCCTTGACGCGGATTCGGACCTTTACTATGAGGAATTAACCAGGTATTTACAGGAAAAAGGTCGCGAGAAAATTGAAAAGCAGAAACAAAGATTAATGGTTTTTATTCATGTAATTGAGCAGGACATGCCGATTTACGATGAGCTTTCTCCCCAGAAATGGACATTGGATGATCTTCGGACCATGATGCAAATGCCAGAGCTTTCCATGAATGAGGCTATCGAATTAATTCAAGCGGCAAATGCGTTTTGGACATCTATCCGCCTCGAAGTCGACGGTGATCAGCGTTTTTGGCTTATTAAATTAAATGAAGATCCGAGTGTAAAGAAAGAGAAAGAATTGCGGAAATTTATGATGTATGTGACGGAAATTTATGAAGTGCCCTTTTTTAGTCCCAAAGAGTTCGATCAAAAATGGACTTTTGACCAATTCCGGACCATGATCCACTGGCCGGAACTTTCCGACACCGACATTATTGAATTTTCGACGCAGGCCAATGACAGATGGGCAAAGAAAAAATGGGATCAAAAATTAGTTATCGAAAAAAATCTTATCTGGCGGGTGAAAACATCCGACGCGGCGATGACGAGCACCGTTCCTCCGGAAGCTCAGGCAGAATTTGAGAGATTAAAGATACTTATCAGCGCGGGATCGGCTAATGTTGAAAAACCTTATGATGTCATTAGGCAAATGAAAGACCTTGTTCGGAAGAATCCTTCTTTAAGATCCCAAGTTTTAACTGTTTTTAAGAATGCTCTTTTCATCTATAAGGATGTTTCTTCAGGAATTATTAGAATCCTGAGAAACAGTGATTATAGAGAGCTTCCCCTTGAAGATGTAGAACTTTTTAAGAACGCGGCTATTGGCGGCGATCAAGTCATTGCTTCTGTTTTAAGAGAGGTTATTGTGTCAGATTCCCAATTTCAAGCTCAAGCCCTAGAGGCTTTAGAATTAGCCGTTGAGGCGGGTAATGAACGGGCTTCTCAGGAAATTAATAGGTTTGGGGAAAATAATGTGTCTATCTTCACTGCCTCTTTGGCAAAAAGGATAGAGAATGCTATGACGGCCGGTAAGTGGAACGAGGAGCTCTATTTCCTTGCTGTCCGGTTAGTCGCCGGAAGAAAAGATCTGGTTAAGCCATCATTTTTAGCAGCTGCTGAGAAAGTTCTTTTGACCGGCCAATTGAATGCTGCGGAACTTATTGGATATATTGCAGAATATGAGCCCGAACTTATTCAAACTTCCACGGTAGATGCGTTAGAAAGAAGTTTAGCTTTATTTGAGAAAGAAGAAACTTACAAGGAAGAGAAAGTGTATAAATCCTTAGAAAGGATTGCTATTCATATCCCATCTTTTGCTGAACGTTCTATTTTGGTTCTGGGAAATATGGCAAAGAGATTAGATAGAAACCGACTTGTTTCAGGGAATTTGAAAGATATTGCCAGAGCGAAAAAAGAATTGTTGCCGTTGGTTGTTGAAGTTCTCGCTTCCGCTATGAAAGCTAGAAATATTGAATCTTTTGAAGCGATGGCGGAGTTGGTTGAGATTTATCCCGATATTCAAGAAGGAAGTTCTTCTTTTAAAGATGAGTTAGAAGAGAGTTTAGCATTATTGGAAAGTGAGGGAACATCTATCATTGGAGAGAGAACGTATGCTGCTCTAAGAAGATTTGCAATCCATGTTCCCGCCTTTTCTGATCGTATCATTGTGTTGTTAGGAGAAATCGCAAAAAGATCCGAGAAAGATCAGGTTGTTTCAAAACAATTAGAAAATATTGCTAAAGCCAGGAAAGACCTTTTGCCTTTAGTTGTTGAAGTTCTCGCACAAGCGATGAAGGTAAAGAATGAAGAGTCTTTTGAAGCGATGGCGGAGTTGGTTTATTTATATTCTGATATTAAAGAAGATTTTTTTTCATCAGAAGAAGCTAAAAAAGCTTGGCTTTGGACTCGTAATAAAATCCCCTTTAATGCGCAGATGTATGAGGAATATTTAGCTTCGGGCAATCCTAAAAATTTTATTGAAGCTCGAGTCAAAGAAGCGATGCAACTGATAGAGAATGGTTTTGATATTACAGAAGCGTTGGGGGATCCTAAAATGCTTGCTATTATTTACCTTGGCGTTTCTTACAGCGGGATACGAGGAGTAAGTTTTCAAGAGTTTGAAAAGAGGATGAAGGCCTTAGAAAAAGTCGAAAATAAAATGCCCGGCTCGTTCGCTCGGCTTTTTCAGAAAGCCAAGGCTTATCCTGCTATACAATTAGCAAAAGAAGGGAATGAATTGGATTTAAAGAATGTTAAAAAGGAAGTTTTAGAGTCTCATCTGGAGGAACTTAAATCGATTGCTGAAAACATGAAAGATTTAAGCATAGTAGTGCCATTGTTAAAAGATCGATTTGATGATTTTTTGCGTCGGACCCTTGCGTATTATGAGATTTCTAATAAATTTCAGGACGACAAAGGATTGGAAGAAAAATTAGGGCCGATCAACAGTAAGCTTCTAAAAAATCACATCCAACAATACTTTAAAGGCCTTTCCACAGGGCAAGTGCGGGGAGACGTCCTGCAGATTCCTGCTGATGTCCGGTATAAGACGATGGTCCAAGTCGCGGACCTGGTGAGCAGTCATTTAACGATCGATCCGGATGGTGTCTTTGCGCAGATTATGCGTATTGTGATCCTTGCGAATGAATTTTCCGATGATTGGGCGAGTCAAATGGAAAGTTCTCATGCTTTGGCGCAAGTTTCAGCGTTTGAATCATTTTATTTGGACGCGAAACATCATTTGCCGAATGATCTGAATCTCTCGATCGATAAAATGCCGAAGTTAAAGAAAGAGTTCGAGAAATTTACGGTCGGACTTTTTACTGAATTAGCTAAAGCCGTTGAAATTAAAGGCCAAGGTGTGACCGGCTACAATCTTGTCCCGGTCGGATTCCTGGGCGTTTTCCGCGGCCGTGCCGGGATGATCGATTGTTCCTTTGATTTCGATAAAGGAACGCCGTTCACCCGCGCGATGCATGAAGATACGGCTTACTATTTCATTTATAAAGGCAAAGAGCTTAAAGGTTATGTGGGGATGCAGGCAGCTAAAAATGAGGTTGGTAATAATATTTTGGCGATCGATACGATCAATTCTCCTTCCATTAATTCTGAAGATCTATTGCGGGAACTTTTGGGAAAATTAAGTGATGTGGCGAAAGAGAAAGGATTCAAAGGGATCGCGTTGCCGGCTTCGCTTGATGCGTCATTTAATTTTGATAATAAAACGATAGTTGAAACAATGACGGAATATGAAAAAGGCACGCCGATCAAATTGAAAACTGTTCATGAGAAAACATGGAGGCAGTTCTCTGAGAGTGAGGTCGTCAATAAGGAAGGATTAGATTTTGGGATCGACAAATATAATTCTATCGAAACAGGCAATTTTATTAACATTGAAATAGATCAGCATGCCGACGAGGCGATGTCCGCCCCCGGCGGGATTGATTTGAATCCAAAGAGTTTAGATCTTCAAACGAAAGGAAAGAAATTCGACCTTAACGTCCCGGTTGATAACGCGTCGCTTTCAAATCTTGAAATCAATGGTTTAACGCCCGTTATTATCCGCATCGTGCCGTTGACGAACTTGCAGATGTTCTTAAGTAGTGCTCCCGAGGAAAGGGCTGAAGAATTGAGTTTGAAGTAGGCTGGTGATGTGATATATTTTTATTAAAGAAGGTGGTGTGAAAGAGATGATGTATTCAAAAATACTACAAAAAGACAAAGATGATTTGACCCGATTATACAAATCGATGACTCCGCAAGAGCGCCTTGTCGTGTTTGCCAATCATTCCGAGGCTCTGGTTAAAATTTCACGGGCCGGTGCCAATTTCCGTAAGAAAAATCCCGCCGCTAAACGCCGATCTTCCTTAAAATCATGAGAGCAAAAGCTTCCGGCCAATCGTCGCTTCTTTTATTAGATATTGTTGATATTTTGAATACGCTGAATATTTCTTATGCCGTTATCGGCGCTTTTGCGGCTTCATTTTATGGCGCGGTCCGGGCCAGCATGGACGTTGATGCCGTTATTTCTGAGATCAGTGAAAAGGATTTGAAGGCGTTATTGTCGGTCTGTAAAGAACAGGGATTAAAAGTCAAGCACCATCGGGGAGACATGGCGGATCCCATTGCCGCGGTGATCAATATCCGTGATCGGTTCAAGAATCGAATTGATCTTATTATCGGCATCAGAGGGATGGAGCGGGGTGTTTTTTCCCGAGCCGTCAACACAACCTTTGCGGGGTCAAAGATCCGAATGGTCGGTCTTGAAGATTTTATTGCCATGAAAATTTTTGCTGGAAGCGCCAAAGATATTAACGATGTTCAAGGAGTGCTGAAAGTATCTTATGCGAAGCTCAATATCCCTCGGCTTAAAGAGCTGACATCCCATTACGGCCGCAGGATGCTTGCGCAATTAGAATTACTTCTTAAAGATTCTTTACATTAGACAGGGAAGGGTTATTCTTGAGGAATATATCTTAATTCGGTCATACTTTTCAATTGACACATCTTTCCTGAAGTGGAAAAATAGGTGAATCTTTAGGGTGAATTCTTGGCAAATTAATTTTTATTACAGCAATATTGTGAAAGGAAAAGTGTGATGGTTATTCGTAAAATCTTTAATTCATTTCTTTTATCCATTGGTTCAGTTGTTTTATTTATTCCTTTTGGGCTGGCGAATGAGGGAACTGATGGCACGAAGGGCATTGTTTCCACACAAGTCGATACGGCTAAAAAGCTTATTGATCTTGCTTTAGAATATGTTGTGAAATACAGTTTTCAAGCACTTGGTGGGGTCATTGTTCTTATCATTGGGTGGATCGTCGGCGGGTATGTCGAAGGGTTGGTTAATAAATTTCTTGCTACGAAAAAGCTTGATGTAACGGTCGCGAAATTTATTTCAGGTGCCGTTAAGATCCTCGTAGTTGTTTTTGCGGTTATTGTGGCTTTAGGGAAATTCGGGATCGAAGTCGCTCCTTTGATCGCCGGCATCTCGGTCGCGGGTTTCGGTTTAAGTTTTGCTTTACAAGGCCCATTGTCTAATTACGCTTCGGGCGCAACACTTATTTTCACAAAACCGTTCAAAGTCGGCGATATCATTGAAGTCGCCGGTGTGACGGGAGAAGTCGTCGATATGAAATTACCACGGACGGATATTAAGACTATCGATGGAACGCTTATTTTTATTCCTAATAAGCATATTATCGGTGAGATCATCCATAATTATTCTGCGCATAAAAGGGTCGATATTAAAGTCGGCGTGGGTTATAAGTCCGACGTGCAGAAGGCGATCGAGATCGTTAAAAGTGTGATCAAGGTCGACGCGCGCACCGTTGCGAACCCGAAAGTCGGGATCTCGGATTTTGGTGATTCGAGCGTGAATATTTACGCCCGGCTGTGGTGCAAGCAGGATCAGTATTGGGATATTTTGTTTGATCTTAATAAAAAGATCTTTGATGAATTCAAGAAAAATAATATTGATATCCCGTTTCCGCAGAGGGATGTTCATGTATATAGGGAAAATTTATAGAAAATTAGAAGCTAGAAGTTAGAGGTTAGATGTTAGATTGCGCAATTGTGATTCTAGCTTCTAATCTCTAGCTTCTAACTTCTTTAGCAAAAGGATACGCTATGAATAAAATTTTAAAAGTTTTTCTTATTGTTCTTGCAGTCTTGATTGGCCTTCATCTCCTCAAAGACCAAGTCATCAAAGCCGGCATCTCGACGGTTGGCTCCTCGATCGTCGGAGCTCCGATCCACGTCGGGCATTTTTCGCTTAATTTCTTGACTCAAAAAGTTCGTATTGGTGATCTTAAGGTTTACAATCCTCCCGGATATCCTGATGAACCGCTTATTAATATTCCGCAGATCGCTGTTGATTTTGACACGCCGGCTTTTTTTAAAGGAAAACTTCACTTTCCATTGATCGTTTTAAATATGAAAGAAATGGTTTTGGTGAGGAACAAAGAGGGTGTGCTTAATGTCGATTCTTTGAAAGTTGTTGAGCAGGCGAAAGAGAAGAAAGACGAGCAGCCTAAGAAATCTTCTAAGGAATTAGCTATTCAAATTGATGATCTGAAGCTTAATGTTGATCGCGTGATCTTGAAGGATTTTTCTTCCGGCCGGAGTGAGCCTTCGATCCTTGTTTATGAGATCGGCATGAAAAATAAAGAATTTAAGAATATTAAAAGTATTCAGCAGCTTTCGGTTGTTGTCATGTCGCAGGCGATGGGTCCGACCGCGATCAAAAGCGCCGGGATGTACGCCGCGGCAACGCTTGTTGGCGTGGGATTTTTACCTGCGGGGGTTGCTGGGGTTTTATTTTCAAAGAGTGATTCGATCGAAGAATTTTCTCAGAGCGTTGACAAGCTTTATGAGATCAGTTTGCAGATTTTGAGATCTATCGGAGAAATAAACAGTGAGGATAGATCTACGGGTGTTATCAAAGCTAATGTTGAGGGCTGTGATGTTCTTGTCGAGATCAGCAAGAGCCAAACAGCAAGATCACAAGTCCGGGTCGCTGTGCGTAAGATGATGCTTCCAAAGCCAGAGATCGCCGGCGGGATCTTGTATCGGATAGAACAGAAATTAAAATGATTTTGTAGGGGCGGGTTTAGAACCCGCCCTTACGCTACAAGAATTTCACCGCAAGTTCACCAGATTTTCATTGTGGTTGGTTATGATTATTAATTGCAATATTAATTATGTTGTAGAAACGAGTAAGGGCGGGTTCCAAACCCGCCCCTACGTTTAAACTATGTCTTCAAAATCTTTACAACGCATTGTTTTTATCTCTTTTTTGTTTCTGACGTTATGTTTTATTAATGTCAGGGCCGAAAATAATGGCGCGACATTGCAGAATTGTTCTGATGATAAGCTTCATGTTAAGTTCTTGTGTGATCCCGACTGGGGTTTAATGGAAGAAGATGATACGATGCTCTTGGTTATCTCGGATGACCCGGCAGTGACGATGACGATCGTTAAGATCAGTTCTGGGATCAAGTTCTTAGAGCAGATAAGTGTTTCTGATCTTGAGAATATCGGACAGTATGCAGAAGGGTTCCAGAAAGAGATCGTTACGATAGGAAAAAATAAAGCTGTTCAAGTAAAGGCAGTTTCAGATCAATTTCCTGAGATGCGTTTGCAAGATTATTATTTTTTGCGTGACGACCGGCTTTATGGGGTTTTGTTCTCGGTCGACCCCAAAGATGATTGGGGTCAGTTCTATCCTTTGATCGAGAAGATCATTAATAGTTTTGATTTTATTGATGGAGATTCTGGAGTTCCTGGCACGGATTTGAAACAATATCTTAAATAGCACAGTTGTGACATAATTATTCTTGTTTATGTCATCTCCGCGCAAGCGGGAATCTCAATACTTCGGATCCCCGCTTTCCCTGGCCTGTCTACATTAATGTTGTTGTGGCCAGGACAGGCGCAGGGATGACAGAAATATGAAAAATCAGAGCAATTTTTAATTCTCAAGGAAGGTGGCGGAAAAATATGAGAGTTGCGGTTATAGATATCGGATCAAGCTCGACGAAGCTTATCATTGGCGAGAAACAGGGTGAGGAGATCAAGATCATTGAGTCTTTAAAAAATGTGATCGGCATCGGCAAGAGCACATTTTACATGGAAAGGATTTCTCAGGATATTTTTAATCAGGTGATCGATGTTTTAGATAAATATAAACAGGTTATCGGCCAATATGAAGTGACGAATGTTAAGGTTATTGCAACGACTGCTGTGAGAGAATCGGAGAACCGGGATATTTTCATTGATACTATTCAGAGGAAGACTGGTTTTGCCGTTGATGTCCTTAATGTCGGAGATGTGGTTTATTATATTGATGCCTTTTTGTCATATAAATTAAAGAAAGCTTATCCGATCCATGAGAAGAATGTGATCATCGCGGAGTTGAGTTCCGGCAGTTTGGATGTTTCTTTGATGGAAAAAGGATTTACTTTGATGAATATCGGCGTACCGATAGGGACGTTGCGGTTGAAACAATTTAAGAGCCGGTTAGATGCGAGCAAACAGGAAACTTTTGAGGCAGTCAATGAATATGTTGAGAATCAGATATTTTTACTGAAAAAAGCTTTTCCCAATGTTGTGATCGACGATATTATTTTGATCGATGAAAGTTATGCTTCTGCGATCCATAGTATTCTTCCAAACAAAAAAAGAGAGTCGAATTTTTTCTCGTTTCAGTTTCGGGAAGCAAAGCGCTTTTTGTCCCGGGTCATGGACAGATCCTTTGATGAACTTTCCAGCAAACATAATATCCCGGTCGACGTCGCAGAGGCGCTGGATAGTTACGCGGTTATCTTAAGTAAACTTTACACGCTTATCAAACACCGCAGTATTTTTATCCTTGAGACGTCTTTGATGGAAGCGGTCATGGCGAACATTCTTTTTGATGTTGAGCTTTCCCAAAAATATAATAAATCGAATCAGCTTGTTTCCGTGGCGAAATCGATTTGCAGGAAATTCGGGTCGGATTTAAAACATTCCAAGCAGGTCGCGATGTTGTCTGAAGAATTATTTAAGGCGTTCCGTGAAACCTTAGGATTGAAACAGGATGACCTTTTGTATCTTTTACTTTCCGCGTATCTTCATAATGTCGGACTTTTTGTTAATAACCGTTCACAGCATAAACATACGGAATATATCATTAATGCGACGAATTTATTCCGTTTAACCGAGCAGGAGATCAAGATGATCGCCTGTATCGCGCGGTATCACCGCAAAGTCATCCCTCAGAAGACGCATTATATTTATGGCTCGCTCGCGCCGGACCAGCAGATCCTCGTCCAGAAATTGAGTTCTTTGCTGCGGATGGCGAATGCGCTTGACAGTTCGCACAAGCAGAAGGTCAAAAAGATGGAAGTGAAAGCCACAGGCAAGCAGGAATTTTCGTTGACGGTTTTCTCGGAACAGAGTTTCGCGCTTGAGAAAGTGAATTTTATCGACATGAAGCAATTTTTTGAAGAAGTTTCGGGAAGCAAGATCAATCTCGTCGTCAGAAAGCAGGCCGCGAATGCTTGAGAATGTTTTAGATAAAACGAATTCTATCCATCGCGATTTATCTTGGCTTTTATTTAACAAGCGAGTCCTTGATGAAGCCCTTGATATGAACAATCCGCTCTTAGAGCGGGTGAAGTTTTTGGCGATCTTTGTAAATAATCTGGACGAATTTTTCATGGTCCGCGTGGCGAGTTTGCGCAATTTCATCGATTCCGGGATGAATAAAAAAGACGCCTTCGGATTTTATCCGCAGGAGCTTTACGACGCGATCAAGAACGCTTCCGCTCAGCAGATCGACAAGCTTTATGATATTTATGAGAAAGATATCACTAAACAACTGGAAAAAAATGACATCTTTATCAAAAAATATGACCAGTTAACAAAAGCGGAGAAAAAAGCCGCTGAAGATTATTTTGAAACGACCCTTTATCCGATCGTGACGCCGCTTGCCGTTGACCCTGGACATCCTTTTCCCATTTTGCCGTCAAAAACCCTTGCTTTCGCGGTGAGTGTGAGCCGAAAAGGCAATAATTATTTGACCGTGATCCCCGTTCCCAAGAATGTTAACAGGTTGTTTAAACTCCCGTCGGTTAAGAACGAAACGAATTTTATCCTGATCGATGATATTTTACGCGCGCAGATCAAATCATTTTTTCAAGGGTATAAAGTTTCCAGTTTCTGTCTGTTCCGGGTCATTCGTGACAGCGAATTGATCCTTGATGAAGAAGTCAATCCCAGTTTGTTAAAAGCGATCGAAGAGGAAGTTAAAAAACGTTTCCGGGCGAAACCCGTTTATATGGAGATCGAAGAAAAGCATGAGCGCGGGCTTTTGGAATTGTTGTGTGACGGGCTCAAATTTCCGATCGAGGAAGTCAACCGCATTAAAAGTGATCTGGATTTAAGTTTCTTTTTTGAATTGATGCCGCAGGTGGAAAAGCCGGCGCTTCTTTTTCCGTCGTACGCTCCGGCGAAGATCAATTATGAAAATATTTTTCAGAAAATAAGTGAAGGCGATTTTATCGGACATTTGCCGTTCCAGTCGTTTTATCCGACGGTCGATCTAGTCGAGTCTGCGGCCAAAGACAAGAATGTCTTAGCGATCAAGATGACGCTTTACCGGACGAATAAAGATTCCGCGATCGTTGAAGCTTTGAAAGAAGCGGCTCAGAATAAGAAGCAGGTCACGGTCTTGATCGAGATCAAGGCGCGTTTTGATGAGGAAAATAACATCAAGTGGGTTCGAGAGCTTGAAGAAGCGGGGTGTCATGTCATTTATGGGATTCCGGGGCTTAAAGTTCATTCGAAGATGACGTTGATCGTGCGAAAAGAAGACGGCCAGATCAAAAGGTACGCTCATTTGTCAACGGGAAATTATAACCAGAACACTTCAAAAGTTTATACGGACATTGGTTATTTTTCCTGCAATGAAGACCTGGCAAAAGATATTTCGGATATGTTTAACGTCGTCACAGGTTATTCGAACCCGTCAAAATGGAAAAGGATCATCTCCGCGCCGAATGATCTGAGAGAATATTTTCTTTTGTTGATCGATAAAGAGATCCAGCACCAGAAAAAGACAAAGAATGGCCTCATTCGCGCAAAGTTCAATTCTCTGGAGGATCCCGAAATCATCTTAAAACTTTATGAAGCCTCTAAGGCGGGTGTTAAAATAAAACTTCTTGTGCGCGGGATTTGCTGTCTTATTCCCGGCGTTAAGGGTTTGAGCGAGAATATTGAAGTCCGCAGCTTAGTGGGACGGTTCTTGGAACATTCGCGGGTTTATCTTTTCAATAATAATGGAAGCCCGCGGATCTTTTTATCTTCCGCGGATTGGATGCGGCGCAATTTCGATAAACGCGTCGAGGTTCTGTTTGAGATATATAAAGAAGAGATCAAGGACCATCTTAAACAGAATATGGATATTTACTGGAAAGATACTGTAAAAGCGCGCGAACTTCTTTCTGATGGGAATTATCAGCGTCATACGGGTGCTGATAGTTTTAATGCGCAGGAATTTTTTATCACTTCCTATGCTAAAACGTAATAACCGCAAATTGAAAAACAATCGAAAGATCGCCGTCTTATCCGATGTGCATTCTAATTTAAGGGCGTTAAAAAATGTTCTTGCTGATGCCAAAAAAGAAGGTATCCAGGAATTCTGGTTTTTAGGGGATTATATCGGTTACGGCACGCATCCGAATGAAGTCATTTCGATCATCCGCGGCCTCGGGGCGAGATGCATCACAGGAAACTATGATGTGAAGGTGTTGGATTTTCCGAAATACGCTGATATTTGGAGAAAAGAAAAACACCCTTCAAAGTTTTTTTCGATAGAATGGACGTATGATCATTTAACGCGTTCCTCAAAAACTTTCTTAAGAAAGTTACCGGAACACTTAGATCTCTCTTTCGCCGGGAAGAAGTTTTTGTTGGTCCATGGAAGCCCGGAAGATATGGATGAACCTTTAAGAAAAAACACTTCCACGCGCCGTTTTAGGGAATTGGCACAGAAAGTTCATTCTGATTACGTTTTTTTCGGCCACACACATGTTTATTTTACAAAAAATGTTAATAGTGTGACTTTTGTTAATCCCGGAGGTGTCAGCCGGTCTTTCGACGGAGATCCGCGGGCATCTTATGTTATTTTGGAAGAAGAGAATTCCCAAATTAAGATCATTCATAAACGCATTCGATATGATCTTGGGAATTTTTTAAGAGAGATGTCACAGAAAGGTTTTCCAAAAGATTTAATAGATTCTATTAAGCACGCGAGAAGTTTGTGAGAGTAAGATCATGAAAGAAAAAGGATCCTTCTATATCGGCGTTGACGTCGGCGGGACAAAGATTTCCGCAGGGTTGATGGCCTATTCAGGGAAGATCCTTCTGCGCAGGAAGATCCCAACGCCTCCTAATGCCAAACCAAAACAGCTCTATGATGCACTCAAGGGATTGATCGATAGTATCCTTCTTAAGGAAAATATCTTAAAAACACAATTGCACGGTATCGGACTTGGGATCCCGGGGATCGTTGGGCCGAATCAGAAAGATATTTTAATAACCCCGAATATTGCGCTCACACGATATCCGCTCGCAGAGCAGTTAAATAAGTATTTTAGAGTGAAAGTTCTTCTTGGTAATGATGTTAATTTGGGAATGCTTGCTGAGAAATGGGTCGGAGTGGCTAAAACGCATAATAATATCATCGGGATATTCTTGGGAACAGGTGTTGGAGGATGCATCATTATCAACGGGCGGATCTATTTGGGTTCGCAGGGAGCCGCCGCGGAATTGGGGCATATGATCATCGATCAGAATAGCCGTATTGTTAACGCCGGTATTTTTGGTTCATTGGAAGGATTGACAAGCCGCCGGGCGATCGAGCGACAGATCAGGGAGAGGATCAAGTCGGGCAAGAAAAGCGTTGTCACAAAGCTGACAGAAGGCAATTTAAAGATCATTAAAAGCAGTGTTATCCGGGAATCGCTTAAGTTAAAGGATAAAGTCGTTGTTGATGTTATGGATCATGTTTCGGAGGTGTTGGGCAAAGCCTGTATTTCTTTAAGGCATATTCTTAATCCCGATGCGATCGTCTTCGGCGGCGGCGTTGTCGAGGCTTGCGGAGATTATATCTTACCGAGGATCCGAAAAATATCGCAAGCAGACCCATTTTTTAAAGGCGTTGATCATTGTGAGATCATTTCATCGCAATTAGGAGATGATGCCGTTATCTTGGGTGCGGTTGCTATTTTAAAACAGGATGATGGCGATATTGATTTTTCTGGGGATTACTATCCAAAGATGAAAATGTCCACTGGGCAGGGCGTTATGGTAAATAATAAGATCTATAAGAATAATTTTTATGTCCGGGCTGATGGAAAGATCAGAAAGCTTGGCGACAAAGTCATTTATCGAAAGTTGTTGGAGCATGGAAAGATCGGCTCGCAAATTTTAAAGAAAGTCTGCCGGCGAAATCCGCAGATGCTTATCATTGGTTCCGGGACAAAGCGAGTTGAGCTTAATTCCGATGCCAAAGCTTTTTTGAGAACGGAGAATATTGAACTTAAAATCCTGCCGAAGCAAAAAGCCGTCGAATTTTATAATGCTTTTGATAAAAGAAAAGCGATGTTGATACATTAGAGCTGTTAGGTATAGGGAGTGTAATCCAATAATTTTAACATTTTTCTATACTTTCATCGACACTTAAGGCGGCGGATATTACAATAAAATTAAACTATTCATAATTGATGCAATTAAATTACAAACATCAAGAATATCTTGAACATCGGACTGAGCAAGGTTTAAAAGTTACCCTTTTGAATATATTTGCGAGCTTTGTCTTGGGTGTCATCAAGATCTTCGCCGGTATTTTTGGCCATTGCTATGTCCTTATTGCTGATGGGATCGAATCCGTCTCTGATGTGTTCTCTTCAACGATCGTTTATAGCGGGATCAAGATAGGCGCGATCCCGCCTGACCATAATCATCCTTACGGGCATGGGAAAGCGGAAGCGTTAGCCGGCATTGTTGTGTCGTTTATGCTTTTAGCCTCAGCGGTCGTCATTGTTGTTCAGGCGTTCAAAGAGATCGCGGTCGCTCATTACGCGCCGGCTCCCTGGACATTAACTGTTCTTGTGGTTGTTATTATTGTTAAAGAGACGATGTTCTATTTTTTGTCTCGGACGGGAGATGAGACCAAGAACCATTCTTTAAAAGCCGATGCTTGGCATAGCCGAAGTGATGCGTTGACATCTTTGTGCGCGCTGATCGGCATCTCGGTCGCGTTGTGGGCCGGAAAGGGGTATGAAAGCGTTGATGATTGGGCGGCGATCGTCGCAAGCGGTATCATTATCTTTAACGGATTGCGAATCTTAAAACCAGCCGTAGATGAGATGATGGACACAACCGCCTCGCCTAAGGTGACGGAAAATATCCGAAGGATCATTTTGTCGGTTGATGGCGTTAAAGACGTTGAAAAATGCTGGGTCAGAAAAAGCGGCCATGGCCATTTAGCGGAGATCCATGTTGAGGTCGACGGGAATTTATCGGTCAAAGATGGGCATGAGATCGCCCATCGCGTAAAAGACAAGCTTTTGGATTCAGATCAGCGATTGATAAACGCTGTTATTCATATCGAGCCCTTTGGTCAAATTTATCCTAAAGGCTGATCTCGATGAGTTCTTGCGGTGTTGTGATCAGGAAATCCGGCTTGTATTTCTTTAAAGCCTTGGCAGAATTATATCCCCACGTGACCGCGATCGTTTTAACTCCCAGCTTCTTCGCCATGACAATGTCGCGGATCTCATCTCCAA
>CAYGEE010000012.1:19639-32155 GCA_964348765.1 uncultured Planctomycetales bacterium
GTTCATCCCTTCGAAAGATGACCCTGACACTTACGACGAGACAAACGACAATCAAAGGAATAATTATTTTTTTCAATGATCTTCTTTAAGGAGAGATTCTTACTCCAGACTTTTGGTGTTGTGTGGATAAAATCAAAAATATCCATTTGATGAATATTTAAGAATTTCCGGATATTCCCTTCAGAGTTTGACGAGAAGATCCCCAAGGTCTGGCCATCCCCTTTGAGTTTTAATAAAACATCGTTTAATCCGGCAAAAGGTTTTAGGTCATCTAGCCCCGAGTAGAATTCTTCTTTTCCTTTGGAGAGGATCGCCGGGATCTTTAAGAGCGGGATCCGGAGGATCTTAATGACCTCTCGAGAAGTTTTGTTCTTAAGGTTGGCGATATCTTCTGGCTTGATGATTTTGTATTTGAAAATGGGGGCAAGCTGGTTATAGATCTCGATCAAACGGGCATGCGTGTCAGCGATCGTACCGTCGAAATCAAAGATGAAGACATGTTTTCTGTGTGTCATGAAAGGTATTATAGCGTTTGATAGTGAATATTGTAGTTTTTTCATGGCAAATAAAAGAAGAAAAAAAGAAGAAATTAAAAAGTATTGACGCTTGGGTTTTTAATGATACACTGTCTCATATATGAAAAAGCAGAGGAATAATATTTTCAATAAGGAGTTTTCTAAGTTCTCTGATTCTTTAAATGGTGCGGGTGTTAAGATGACGCAGGCAAGGGAAATTGTCTTTAGAGAGACTTTTCATAATCACGGGCATTTTTCGGCGGAAGATTTGGTGAAGGTTTGTAAGGATCGTGACGTTAATGTTTCCCGAGCAACGATCTATCGGACGTTAAATGAGCTTTTGGAAGCAAAAGTTATTCGGAAAACAGCTTTTGGTGAGAAGCATAATAATTTTGAACATATTTATGATGAAAAGCCGCATCACCACGCCCGTTGCATCCGTTGCCAGGAAATTTTTGAATTTCCGGATTTAAAAGAAGATAAAATTTATAAACCCGTTTTAGAAAAACAAGGTTTCAAAGTCATTGGCCACGAGATGCACTTTTATGGCCTGTGTCGAAACTGTCAGGATTAGGATAATGAAGAAAGTATTTGTTGTTGCCCTCATTTTGTTGCTTGGTGAAATATTGCTCAGTGCCAGTTACGCCGGGACCATGACAATCGAAAAGAAACAGTACCATCTTTTTAATCCGGCCCCTAAAACGCTGATGAGGGAAATGTCCACTGATCGGCCGGATAAAACCGAAAGCCCTTATACAGTGGACGCGGGGCATTACCAAATTGAAGCGAATGTCTTTGATTATGCGTATGATCACGACAATCCGGAAAATCAGCGCGTCGATACTTTCACGTTTGCGGCGATGAACATTAAAGCGGGATTGTTCAATAATACGGACATTCAGTTTGTCATCAATCCCTATATAGAGGAACATACAAAAGGAAATGGGCAAACAGAACATAAAAGCGGTTTTGGCGATATTCAAACCAGGTTAAAACTAAATCTATGGGGCAATGACAATGGCCCGACGGCGTTGGCGGTGATGCCGTTTGTTAAATTTCCGACAAATACCGGCGATCTAGGCAACACCGCGGTTGAGGGAGGGGTCATTTTTCCTTTAGCCATTTCGCTGCCGGCCGAGTGGAAAATGGGTATCATGACGGAGTTTGATTTTAAGCGTAATCTAAAAAAGGATTATTATACGGATTTTATCAACAGTATAACGTTTGGCCATTCGATTGTTGGAGATCTCAGCGGATATGTAGAATTTTTTAGCAGCTTTAATAATGAAGAGGGTTCGGCTTGGATAGGGACCGTCGATGTGGGATTAACATACGCTGTTTCAGAAGATATTCAGCTCGATAGCGGTGTCAATATCGGCGTGACACAATCAGCCGATGATTTTGCTCCTTTTTTGGGCTGTTCACTGCGTTATTAAACTAAAACAACACAAAGAAATGGATTAAGAATGAGAAAAAAAATTATTTTTTGGATTTTCGGCATTCTATTGTTGAATGCCTCTGAAAGTTTCGCTAAAACTCCGTTATCGGTTGTCGCGACAATCGGTCAAATTACCGATGTTGTTCAGACAATCGCCGGAGAGCATGCGCGCGCGCAAGGATTGATGGGTGCCGGTGTGGATCCTCATTTATATAAGGCCAGCGAAAGCGATGTCCAAAAGCTCGCCAAAGCCGATATTCTCTTTTATAACGGCTTATTTTTAGAGGCGAAGATGGAACATATTTTTGAAAAAATGGCACGAGTGAAAAAAACGGTACCGGTAGGAGAAGCGGTTGAAATCGACAAACGCTTGGAAAGTGTCAACTATAGCGGCCATTATGATCCGCACATTTGGTTTGATGTCACCTTGTGGATGAAAGTCGCGCAAAAAATTGCGTGGACGCTCATGCAGGAAGACCCCGCTCACAAAGATATTTATGAAAAAAATCTTAATGCTTATATGGAAAAGCTTGAAGCCCTTCATCAGTATGTTATGAAGAAAGCAGATGAGCTGCCCGCCTCCCAGCGTCTTTTAATTACCGCTCACGATGCCTTTCGCTATTTTGGGCGGCAATATCATTTTGAAGTCGTCGGCCTGCAGGGGATCAGTACCGAATCGCAGGCCGGGGTCAGAGACATTATGAAATTGGCCGATTTTATCACGCAAAAAAAAATCCGGGCCATTTTCATCGAATCTTCCGTTTCAGAACGCAACATCAAAGCCGTTCAAGAAGCTGTGAAAGCCCGCGGATGGGATGTTAAAATTGGCGGAGAATTATTCTCGGACGCGATGGGAACGCAAGGCACGTTTGAGGGCACTTATATTGGAATGGTGACTCACAATATTGACGTCATTGTTAACGCGTTAAAGGAGTAAAGCATGAATGAAACCACTGATAAATCGATACCGGCTATAGAAGTCACGGATTTGACTGTTGCCTACGACGAAAAACCTGTTATTTGGGATTTAGATTTTAAAGCCCCTCAAGGAACATTGCTAGCTATCGTCGGGCCTAATGGCGCCGGCAAATCGACTTTGATTAAAACAATTTTGGGCCTCATCAAACCGGCTGCCGGTCGTATTTTAGTGTTGGGGAAACCTTTTTCGCCTAAATCTCGCCTTATTGGATATGTGCCGCAGCGCAGTAGTGTGGATTGGGATTTTCCGACGACGGTTTTAGATGTCGTGATGATGGGAAGCTACGGCCATCTCGGATGGTTTAAGCGGCCCGGAAAAAAAGAACGTGATTTAGCGATCGAGTGTTTGGACAAAGTCGGCATGAAAGATTTTATGAACCGCCAGATCAGCCAATTATCCGGAGGCCAACAACAGCGGGTTTTTATCGCTCGCGCTTTTATTCAGGACGCGCCTATCTATTTAATGGATGAACCCTTAGCCGGTGTTGACGCGGCCACAGAAAAAAATATCATAACACTTTTACGTGATTTAAAGGCGCAAGGAAAAACTGTTATTTGTGTTCATCATGATTTGCAGACACTCAAAGAATATTTTGAGTGGGTGATGCTCTTAAACGTGCGCGGTGTGGCTTTGGGCAAGCTTCCGGAAATTTTAACCGCCGATAATCTTCGGCGCACCTATGGCGGCCGGGCTGCGTTTTTAGCTGGATTAAAGGATTGATTAAAATATGATTTTATCCGCCGATCTCTTTATGAATTTTTTTCAAGATTACACCCTGCAAATTGTTTTTTTAGGATGCCTTATTCTCGGGATCATTGCTGGAAGCCTGGGGGCCTTCACGGTCTTACGCCAGCAAAGTTTATTAGGAGACGCTATTTCTCATGCCACATTGCCCGGGGTATGTTTGGCGTTTCTTCTAACACAGAACAAAAGTCCCATCATTTTACTTTTGGGAGCCGGCTTATCCGGCTGGATAGCGACGTTACTAATCAATGTCATCACAAAAAATACAAGAATTAAACAAGACGCGGCGCTGGGATTTGTTCTTTCCGTTTTTTTTGGATTCGGCCTCGTTTTAATTACTATCGTGCAAAAGCTTCCGACAGCGACAAAAGCCGGTTTAGATAAATTTTTATTCGGCAATGCCGCGACGTTATTAAAAGAAGATGTTGTTCTCATGTTCATTTTAGGCTTAATCACTTTAGGGATTCTTTGTCTGTGTTGGAAAGAATTTAAGGCCATGGTTTTTGATTATGGGTTCGCGCAAAGTATCGGCATTCGTGTCCATTTTTTTGATATTTTGTTAACCACACTCATTGTCGTGGCGATCGCCATTGGCCTGCAGACAGTGGGGGTTGTTCTTATGAGCGCGATGCTGGTGGCCCCAGCGGCGGCGGCCCGTCAATGGACCGACAAACTTGAGCATATGGTTCTATTATCGGCCTTTTTTGGCGCCTTAGCCGGAGTAAGCGGGGCGCTGACAAGCAGTTTTTTTGTGCGGATGCCTACGGGCCCGACGATTGTTATCTATGTGAGCATCGTGGTGCTTGTTTCTTTATTTTTTGCTCCACGCCGCGGCATTGTTTGGGATTGGTTCCGACGCTATAAGCACCGTAAAGATATCCAAATAACGACGATGCTTAAAAATCTTTTGTTATTTTCCGAAATCAATACGGATCCTTTTCATCCCCATGATATTACGGCTTTAACCGCGATCGGCCGGGGCGCCGTTCATAAAACCATGCTCGCACTTCTTAAAAGAGAATGGGTCAAGCAATTTCCGGATGAGCGGTGGGCGTTGACGTCTAAAGGATTTGATGAGGCAAAAAAATTAACCGAAAAATACGAAGAGCAAATTGATGTCCGCACAACAAATTGAAATCATTATCTTAGCCTGTTTAACAGCTTTGACCTGCAGCCTTCCCGGGGTCTTTTTGGTTTTACGCAAAGTGTCCTTGATGAGCGATGCCATCAGCCACGCGATTCTCTTGGGGATTGTTATCGCGTTTTTCTTTACAAAAACTTTGGCATCGGTTTGGTTAATCATCGCGGCAACGTTAGTCGGTGTTTTAACCGTCACTTTGACGGAGATGATCATTCACACTCAAAAAATCAAAAAAGATGCCGCCATTGGTTTAGTTTTTCCGTTATTATTTTCCATCGGAGTTATTTTGCTTAATCATTACGCCAATGACGTGCATTTAGATACCGACTGCATTCTGTTTGGAGAGATCGCCTTCGCGCCGTTTAATCGCATTGTCATCGGAGAAATGGATTTAGGGCCGCAAGGGTTGTGGGTGATGTCAGGAATTTTGATCCTTAATTTATTATTTGTTACACTTTTTTATAAAGAATTGAAGATTACCACATTCGATAGTGACCTATCCGCCTCGTTAGGGTTTCGTCCCGTACTTCTTAATTATATGTTAATGACACTGGTGAGCATAACGGCCGTGGGAGCTTTTGAAACCGTTGGTTCAATTTTAGTCGTGGCCTTAATGATTGTGCCGCCTATCGGAGCGTATTTATTGACCAATCGTTTACTACCGATGATTATTATAAGTATGGCAATTGGAATATTATCCGCCATCAGTGGTTATTTGACAGCTATGAAATTTGACGCGAGTATCGCCGGAGCCATGGCGACCTTAAGCGGGGTCATATTTTTAGTCATTCTGGTCTTCGCTCCGGAAAAAGGTCTTCTGGCAAGGGGAGTTTTACGCCGCTGGAAAAAGTGGGATTTTGCCACACAGACTTTAATTGTTCATTTGCTTCAAGCGGAATTGACACAAGCGGATGAGACTGAAAAAGTAGTTTACCATATGTACGAGCACATGCTTTGGGATCATGCCTTTACATCTGAGGTGATCGCGCAAGGGATAGAAGAAGGTTTCCTTAAAAAATATGAAAATAAACTTAGCCTCACACCCTTCGGCCGGGAAAAAGCAAAACTGGCCATGATCAAAAAATAATTTTTAAGAAAAGAAAACTGAACTATAATGCTTTCTAAAAAAAGAGTTCTCTTTGTTTGTATTCATAATTCGGCTCGCAGCCAGATGGCGATGGAGCTGCTTCGTAAATTCGGCGGCGATCGTTTTGACACTGAGAGCACCGGCATTGAACCCGGGAAATTTAATCCTCTCGTTGTAGAAGTTTTAAAAGAAGAAGGTATTCATATCGATGGAAAAAAACACAAGCGGTAGCGGATTTAATCAAACAGGGCAAAGGTTATGATTATGTCGTTACCGTCTGCGATGAAACCAGCGCCGAACGCTGCCCGGTTTTTCCGGGAAAATATGAGAGATTGCATTGGGGGTTTCCTGATCCGTCGCAATTTAAAGGAACAGATGATGAGAAATTAGCCATGGTGAGAAAAGTAAAAGAAGAGATAAAAAAAGATTTTAGAGTGGTTAAAATAATTGCCCTGTTGATCTAAATTGATTGTGATAAAATATCTTCCAAGGAAGCAGAAGGAGTCGCCCTTGTTATCAAAATTCCTAAAAAATAATTTCATAATTATCTTTTTATTATCATTTCTAATGACTGGTGTCTGTGGTCTGCAGTCTGCAGTCTGTGCAGGATTGTCCGCCGAAGAACAGGCGACGATTGATATTTTTAATAAAACATCTCCATCCGTCGTGTTTATTAAAAACGCGGCGCTGCAATGGGATTGGCTAGCTGCTGATATGTACGAAGTCCCGCAGGGGGCGGGCTCCGGTTTTATTTGGGACAACGATGGGCATGTTATCACGAATTTTCACGTGATCTATCAGGCTGACAGATTGGAAGTGACGTTGTCCGACCAGAAGTCGTATCCGGCGAAGATCGTCGGTCTTTCTCCGGATTTTGATATCGCGGTCTTAAAGATCGATGCGCCTAAAGATAAATTGAGGGCAATTCCGATCGGCAGTTCAAAAAGTTTGAAAGTCGGACAGAAAGTTTTATCGATCGGTAATCCATTTGGCCTAGATTCTTCTTTGACAACAGGTGTCGTGAGCGCGATCGGCCGGTCGATCCGTTCGATCGGAGGGCGGATGCTTCATGATGTGATCCAGACGGATGCCGCGATCAATCCTGGGAATTCTGGCGGGCCGATACTGAACTCTTCCGGAGAAGTGATAGGGATCTCAACCGCTATTTACAGCCCGTCAGGCGCCTATGCCGGGGTGAGTTTTGCGATTCCCGTGGATGTCGTCAAAAGGATCGTTCCGCAGCTTATTCAATTTGGAAAAGTCAAACGTGTGGGCTTGGGCCTGTCGTTGGTCCCGGATATAGTCCGCGCAAGGTTGGGGGTTAAGGGCGCCATGATCCTAGAGGCTGATCCAACGAGTTCAGCGGCAAAAGCAGGGCTAAAATCGACGAAGCGCGATTATTATGGGCAAGTGATCTACGGCGATATTATTGTTTCATTGGATAAAAAACCGGTCGAGAATAATGATGATCTTATCGAAGTGATCGACAGTATCCAGAGTGTCGGAGCGAAAGTTGATATTGAATTTTTAAGGAACGGAAAGAAATTCGGGACAACAGCGGTGTTGCAGGAATTGTAAAGATCGTGATAAGTAGTAAGTAGTAAGTAGTAAGTAGTAAGGGATAAGGTGTAAGGGGTAAAAATTTTATCTTACGACTAAACAAGGAGGCGCAAAATGTTTTTTCTACAATTACGCATGATGATCTTAGTCAGTATCCTTTTCGCCATTATTTATGCTGCCGTCGTTATGATTGGCACGGCGATGGGATTGCAGAATTTTTATTTTTATCTTTTTATTTCTTTCGCGATGATGTTCGGTCAGTATCTTTTGGGTCCGAAGATCATTGAATGGACGATGCGGATCCGTTATATCAAGAGGGAAGATAATCCTAAAGTGTATGGAATGGTCGAAGAGCAAGCGATGAGAGCCAATGTCCCGATGCCGAAGGTTTGTATTGCTCCCATGGCTATTCCGAATGCTTTTGCATTTGGTCGCGGGCAAAAAGATGGAAGAGTCTGTGTTTCGGAAGGGATCATGAATTTATTAAGCCCAGAAGAGCTCAAGGCTGTTATTGGTCATGAAATGGCACATATTCGCAATCGCGATGTGATCACGATGACGCTTCTTTCAGTGATCCCTATGATCATGTACCGCATTGCTTGGCATTTTATGTTTTATGGCAATCACGGCCGGGATCGTCGTGATAATGGCGGCGGAACAATTGCTATCGGCGTAGTGGCTTTTTTGTTTTACTTTATTACCAATATGTTGGTCCTTTATGCTTCGCGTGTTCGTGAGTATTTTGCTGATAAAGGTTCTGTTGAATTCGGGAATCGTCCGGAAGCATTGGCGAGTGCTTTATATAAACTTGTTTATGGTTCCGCGCGAGTTGATAAAGAAGCATTAAAGGAGACAGAAGGGTTAAAAGCTTTTTTTATTAATGATCCGTCGAATGCCCTTAATGAGATCAAAGAGTTAAGACAATTGGACGTTGATAAAAGCGGAACGATTGATCCTCATGAATTATTAATGTTGCAGAATAAGACCCTTAAGTTGTCTTTCGGGGATTATTTGATGGAGTCTTTCAGCACACATCCGAACATGTTAAAGCGAATTAAGCATCTTTCGAGCTTGTCTTGATGAAGATCATCCGATCAATTTCCGTTTTAAAGAATAAATATTTCTTGATCGGGATTGTTCTTGTTGCCACCTTTCTGGTTTTTTCCCCGAGTTTAAAGAATGATTTCACGAATTGGGATGACCTTGATTATGTCGTCAATAACGACGTCATTCGAGGCCTGTCTTTGGATCATTTAAAACAGATCTTCAGCGTGATCATTGTTAAAAATTGGCATCCGTTAACGATCTTAAGTTATGCCGTTGAGCATTTCTTCTTTAAGCTTAATCCTTTTGTTTTTCATTTAACAAATCTTGTCCTTCACTTATTTAATACTCTTTTTGTTTTTTGTTTGATCAGAAAAATAAGTGAGCGTATTGAGATCGCTTTTTTTGTCGCGCTTCTTTTTGGGATCCATCCGCTTCATGTGGAGTCTGTGGCATGGATCGCGGAAAGAAAGGATGTTTTGTTCACGTTCTTTTATCTTTCCGGGCTGTTGATCTATCTTGATTATTTGAAAGATCTTTCAAATGTCCGTAAGTATTTTTTGGTTTTAGTGTTTTTTTTGCTCTCACTAATGTCAAAAGTGACTGCTGTATCTTTTCCGTTGATCTTGTGTTTGTTGGATCTTTATTCCAAACGCTCTGTGGACCGAAAAAGTATTCTGGAGAAGATCCCATTCTTTCTTCTTTCTATCCTTTTCGGCGTCATCGCAATGAAGATCCACGCGGATGTTTTGATCACTCGCGGAAAATATCTTTATCAGTTTAATTTCCTAGAGAGGATCTTGTTAAGCTGCGATGGGATCCTTTTGTATCTGTCGAAGATATTGCTTCCTATCAAATTGGGCGTTTTATATCCCTATCCTGAAAAGATAAACAATCTGTTGTCTTTAAATTACTATTTAGCACCGATCGGTGTTCTTCTTATTCTTGTGATCGTTCTTTTGAATAGAAAAAGAGAAGGAGTCATTTTTGGATCGATGTTCTTTATCTTTGCTATTTTTCAGAATCTGCCATTTTCTATTATTGGCCAGGCATTGATCGCTGATCGCTATACGTATCTTCCCAGCATCGGAATATTTTTTTTGATGGTATCAATTGTTTGCGGCTTCATGAGAAATGATCAACGGCAATTCTTTGCTATGAAATATATTTTAGGGATCGTGATCTTTATGTATCTTGGGTTTTTATCAGTGAAAACTTATGAAAGATGCCAGATCTGGAAAGATAGTGAAACGCTTTGGACAACTGCGATCGTAGAAAGTCCTAAGGTCTGGACGGCGTATTATAATCGGGCGAGTTTATATTTGGAAAAAGGGTTATATGAGAAGGCCATTGATGATTTTAATAAAACCCAAGAATATGGGCCGGTGTATGTTTTGACGGATGTTCTTGGTGGAAGGGCGCAGGCTTATGGAAAGATGGGCAATGTTGAGCTTGCTTTAAAAGATCTCAATAACGCGATCGCTATTCGGCCGAATTCACTTGGCGATTATAATAATCGCGGGATCGTTTATTTGGGGGCAAAAAGATATCCTGAGGCTATCGATGATTTTTTAAAAGCCATCGAGATCGGGCCGCATTTTACAAGTGCCTTTAATAATCGAGGGATCGCTTATCTTGAGCTTGGATCTTTTGATATGGCGATCAGTGATTTTCAAACTGTTCTTGCACGGGATCCCGGATCAATTTCGGCTATGGAGAATTTAGCAAAAGCCTATCAGAAGAAGGGCGATTTTGATGGATCGATCGGTGTTTATAATAAAATGATCGCGAAAGATCCGGGTAATGTGAAGAATTATTATAATCGAGCTGTGATCTTTCTTAAGAAAAAAGACTATGGTCCTGCGATCAAAGATCTGACTGTTTTTCTTGAAAGAAATCCTCAATTTCCTTTGGCTTACTATAGCCGGTCGATGGCTTATTTTACGATGGGTGAATTTAAACCCGCTTTATTCGATGCTCTTAAAGCAAAAGAGTTTGGATTTCCGATCGAAGATGGCTATTTGAATATTTTAAAGAAGGCCCTGGCCAGTGAAAAATAATTATTTTATCGGTTTTTATCTTATTTTGATCCTTCTTTTTACTGGTTGTGCTTCAGAGCAAGCATTATATTTCTCGGCTCCCAGCGAACTTCCTAATACTGAGCGTTTAATGAAAGCTCCTGGCTATTGGATCAGCCTTATCAATAGTCCGGATCAATTGATCTTAAATTCTCTTCAGGTCGGGAAATTCAATAAGAATACGCAAACTCTTGGATTGACAAAGAATATCTTCTCGTTGTTTGATGAAAAAGATTTCGCTTTATTGGAAAAGGAAGCACGGGAAACGATCGATCGGACTTTTGAGCAGTTTGTTCATAAGAAATTTTATTTAAAAAACGGCAAGGTTGCGACTTCGGAATTTTATGCTCAGATAAAGAAGAATATGGATGTGGAACATTTTGATCCGAGCAATTTTAAACTTGGAATCATTGTCCATTTTGCCGATCATAGATTCTTTCCAACTTCTGAGGCTTTGTTGGAGAAAAAAGGGGATATTGATTTTGATGAATTACAAAATAGCGACTTGGATGTCGGGATCCCTGTTCTTATTTTGCATGAAAGCTTAGATAAGCAGTGGTATTTTGTTCAGTCTGATCTAAGTTCAGGCTGGGTTTTATCGAAGAACCTTGCTTTGTGCGAAAGATTTGATCTGGATTTTCTTTTACGCAAAAGACAGTTGGCGGTGGTTATAAGTCCTAAGGCGGATATTTTTCTCGATGCAGAGCTAAAAGTATATTCTGAATATGTTCGTATGGGGGCGTCATTTCCGATTATTGATGGTAATGAAAAAGTTGTTGAAATAAAGCTGCCGGTAAGATCATCTGATGGGACTGTGATGTTCGAACGGGCTTTTTTAAAGAAAGAGGATACCAGTTCCGGATTTCTGGATTATACTCCGCGCTCGATTATTGATCAGGCTTTTAAACTTCTCAATGCTCCTTACGGCTGGGGAGGGATGTACGGTGAACAGGATTGTTCGCGGTTCTTGCAGGAAGTTTTTGCGACAGTCGGGATCAATCTGCCGAGGGATTCTAAGGATCAAGCAAAAATAGGGACATTGGTGAAAGCTTTTGATGTTAATGTCAAAGATGAAGAGAAGCTCGACATTTTAAAACAAGCTTTCGTTGGAGCGACGATCCTTCCGATCAAGGGTCATATTATGTTGTATTTAGGGCAGGTCGATGGGTATCCCTTTGCGATCCATGCCACGTGGGGATATCGGGAAAGGGCTCTCCATGGTGACCGAGTTCGTGTTCTTAATCGTGTTGTTGTCAGCGATTTGTCTTTGGGAGAAGGTTCAAAAAAAGGATCGCTTTTACGAAGGTTAAAGAGTATAAATATTGTTCAATAAAAGGTGATTTGGTCTTTTAAAATATCTTTCAAACGTTACTGTAAAGAATAAATTTCAAAGAATCCTCTTGATTCCCCCAGAGTCAATTTCATTATTCAAAGGAGGGAATAGAATGTCGAAAGAAATTGGATTAGCTCAAGTTGCGGTTTTTAAAGGAAAAACCGTTAGGAAAACGCTTCACAATAACGAATGGTGGTTCGCTATTATTGATGTGGTGGCCGTTTTAACAGATTCAGTCCAGCCAGATGGTTATTTAAAGGATATGAGGCGCAGGGATCCTGAGATTGCTAAAGGGTGGGGGCAAATTGCCACCCCCCTTTTAGTAGAGACTGTGGGAGGTAAGCAAAGAATAAATTGCGCCAACACGGAAGGGATATTTCGTCTTATCCAATCTATTCTTTCATCTAAGGCTGAGCCGGCCGATTGTTTCTAAAGAAAACTATTTAGCGAAATCAGAATCTTTAAGGAAATTAAAATAGTAATATTTCAAGGTGATGGCCTTTTGCCTGTTCTTTAAAAAGATCTTAATAAAAATAAATTAATAAAGCCCGCTTCTTTAAACATGTTATAATTACAAAAAATTTGAAACATTCTTTT
>CAYGEE010000013.1:0-31383 GCA_964348765.1 uncultured Planctomycetales bacterium
GTGTCATTGCGAGGCCGTTTTTTGGCCGAAGCAATCTTTTTAAAAGATTGCTTCGTCGCTGTTAATAAAAGATTCGGCTCCTCGCAATGACACCAAACGCGAAAGTCCTAATAATATTATTTAGACAATAGCACACGGTAGATCAATGAAAAAAAAGAATATCGGCCTTATCATTCTTCTTGTTCTCGGGATATTTTTTGTTATTGAATTATTGAGCGGGCTTGTTATCTTCAGTGCTCATCATTTCCTTGGAACTCCCAAAAGGATCTCGGTTTTTCGTTTTCATCCACTTTTCACAAGACAAAACATTCTTCGGTATGATTTCAATTGGAGTGAAGATATGCCGGTTTTGGGCAATACTCCGAGGATCTATGTTAGTCCTGAGTGTGGATTGACGACGGATAAATATGGTTTTGTCCATAATGGGGATCCGTATCGTGAGTTAAAGTCCGAACGCTACACGATCTTTATTCTTGGGGGGTCATCTGTTGCTGGCCATGGGACTTCGTGCAATGACAAAACGATCTCCGGGCAGTTGGAACAATTGTTAAGAAAAAATTATCCCCAAGTAGACGTTGTTAATGCCGCGGTTCCCGGTTATCATTCACCGCAGGAGCTTGATAAATTGATCCATGATGTGATGTTCTATGATCCGGATATGATCATTATGTTCGGCGGGATCAATGATTTTGTTTATAAACCTGTTCCTTCTGAGGGTCGGAGAAATACGTATTTTATCAGCGATCAGCTTGCAACGGAATATGAGACTCTGAAGAAAATTGATTCTTTGCCCTGGTCGATCGCAAATCTTTTCCATAATCTTTTTAGTTTCACCGAGTATACCTATACTCGATTTGTGATCCAAGAGGGTGTCGAATTCCTGACAGGGCAGAGGGGTGTTACCTGGAAGGGGAATCTTGTTGGGAATATCAAAACGGAAACGCATACAAGGAATTTGCCGGAGGTTTTGCCAGCTTATCAGGATGAGGGTTTCGAAAAAGAATTAAGAAAAAGGGTCGGTCTTTATACGAAGTACATTAAAATGACCAGAGCTTTAACGACGGGAATGGGTGTGCGGTTCCAATATGTCGTTCAGCCTGTTTTTTTTATCGATCCTAAAGCTCCAAGCGATGAAGAGATCTTGGCTCGAAAGATCGCGCGGTATGCTTATTATCGAAAGTATGGATTCGATGTCATTAAGCGGGCGAAATTTTATTGGGATGATCTTAAGATCCGCTTGAATAAAGAGCATGTTCCTTATCGGGACATGCAAAGGATCTTTGTTGGACACGATAAAGTTTATATCGATCATCTTCATTATTCAGATCAGGGTGTTAAGATCATTGCTGAGAATCTTTATCGGATGATCAAAGAAGAAAATATCCCGGAATTCGTTGGGCTTGTAAAATAGACGGTTGTAAGGTCAGATTTGGAGCTGAAATGTTAAAGAATATATTGGATCGATTTAAGGCGTTAATTAATAATTTAGTGGATACGTTATTTTATTTTCTTCGTCAGAAGAACAAAGGAGCTGTTCCTCGAAGTCTTATCCTTAACATTACGAATATTTGCAATGCCAGTTGTGTTTTTTGTTCTTATCCCTATCAAAAAGGCGAGAAGGCGATCATTAATGAAACTGATTTTCAAAAGGCTGTTAGAGAATTCAAGGACATGGGAGGGGTTGAGATCAATTTTACACCGCTGTTGGGTGAGATCTTCGTTGATAAGGATATTATAAACAAGATCCGTTTTGTTAAGAGTTTCAATTTTGAGAAAGTTTATACTTACACGAATGCAAGTTTGATCCATCGATTTAATATTGATGATATTCTTTCTAGCGGCCTGACGGAAATGATCGTTTCTACCGCGCCGTTACATGAGGAGACGTATCATAAGATCTACAGGAACAATACATACAAACAAGTTGTTGCCAATATCCGAAGTTTGTTGAAACAATTCAACCATTTAAAAAGTATTGGAAGTAAAGAATTGACCGTAAAAAAGCTTGCGATCGATTTTCGGTCTGATCGGCCGATCAAAGATTGTCTTCAATTGCCGGATTATTTAGAATATGTTCAACCCTACTTATCAAAGGACGTCGCTGTGGGCGGCATGCGGACTTTTGATCCGCAGAAAGGGTCTATAAAAGATAATCAACTAGTTGAAGGAATGATGGTTAAAAATACACGTTTCCTTCCGAAGATCCTGCCGTGCGCCCGGTCATCGAATATTGATGTCGGCTTGGATGGGGTGGTACGGATCTGCGGGGCGATCATCGATCTTAATAAAGATGTCGATGAGCTGACCGTCGGTAATATTCGGAAAAATAGTTTAAAAGAGATCTATAATGGTTCAAGAGTGAAAGATTTTAAGAAATCTTTTCTTTTGAATAAAAATTGGGATATTTGCAAGAATTGTTCGTGGTATGAAGTTTAAGGAGTGACCTGTGTCAGAGAATAGATCATCTAGAGAAGATATTCATTATGACGGGAAATTGTGTGCCGTCATCATTAGGAATCATGCGATGGCGGAGGGGGTTTCATTTTATACTTCCGATGACAATTCATTGCAATTCGGACAGCATTCGTATAAACAGGGGAAGATCATTAAACCTCATCGGCATCAAACTGTTAAAGTCGAATTTTTTGATTCTCCTCAGGAAGTTTTATATATTGAAAAGGGTAAGGTTCGTGTCTTTTTTTATTCGGATGATGATAAGCAATTTGATCAGCGTGACATTAGTACGGGCGACACGATCCTTCTGAAGCAGGGTGGCCACAGTTTTGAGTTTTTAGAGGAAACCAAAATGCTTGAAGTGAAGCAAGGCCCTTATAATGCGCAAAGTACGATCCGATTTGAAGGTAAAAGATCATGATCCCTGTTTGTACACCTACGATCGGAGCTAGAGAAAAAGCTTACGTTTTGGATTGTTTGAAAACGAATTGGATCTCTTCATCCGGAAGTTATCTTTCAAGATTTGAAGAAGCCTTTAGCCGATATTGTCAATGTCAATTCGGCATCTCGGCGACAAACGGCACGACGGCTTTGCATTTAGCATTGGCTGCGATCAATCTTAAAAAAGGTGATGAGATCATCATGCCGAGCTTTTCGATCGCCTCAACTGCTTTTGCCGCGATGTATTGTGGGGCTAAACCTGTTTTTGTTGATATTGAGCCGGATACCGGGAACATCGATCCGAAAAGGATCGAAGAAAAGATCACGAAAAGAACAAAGGCGATCATGCCGATCCATATTTATTGGCATCCTTGCGATATGGATCCGATCATGCGGATCGCTAAGAAACATAAGTTGTTCATTATTGAAGACGCTGCGGAATCGCATGGGGCGCTTTATAAAAATAAAAAAGTCGGCAGTTTTGGGGATATGAGCTGTTTTAGTTTCTATGCCAACAAGATCATCACGACCGGCGAGGGCGGCATGGTTGTGACCAATAATAAGGATCTTGCGAAAAGGTGTCAAAGCCTTCGAAACCTTAATTTTATTCCTGAGAGACGCTATTGGCATGAAGAAGTGGGATTCAATTATCGCATGACAAATATTCAAGCGGCGCTCGGGCTTGCTCAATTTGAATCTGTTGAGAAACTCGTTGAAATGCGAAGGACGAACGCGAAACGTTATAATGAACGATTGAAGAATATTCCCGGGATCCATTTGCCCGTCGAGCGAAAAGACTGCCGGAATGTTTATTGGATGTATGGGATACGCCTTGATAAGGAATTCGGATGTTCGCGTGATCAGCTTATGCAGGAATTAAAGAATAAGGGAGTTGAGACTAGGACGTATTTTTTGCCGCTTCATCAGCAGCCGTTTCTTAAAGAAATGGGATTTACTCAAAAGGAAAAGATGCCTGTGACGGAAGCCTGGGCTCAGAACGGTTTATATATACCATCGAGCAGTCATCTTCGTTTAAAAGACCTTCAATATGTTTGTGATATGATCCGAGATATTCAAAAGAGCCGTTGATGAAAGTTATCATTTGCGCGAAATGTGTCTATCCTTTTCATCCCGTCGGAGGGATCCAGAAATATGTGTATTATCTCGCTAAACATTTGCAGAAAAAAGGTGTGGAGCTTGAAGTTGTCGCCCCTGCTGATAAATTCGGCGCACGCCGGGAATCGTTTGATGGGATCCAATTCCAACTATTAAACCCTTACATTCATAATTATTTAGAACTGCCGATCGGGTGGCTTGGTGTTTATCAATTTAGCCGGTCGCTTGTTAATTATTTGAAAGATAAGGATTTTGATCTTCTTCATAGTTTTGATCTTTCCGGTTATTATTATCTTAACGTCCAAAATAGAAAACCGATGATCGCTCAGATCTATACAGATAATTATCTTTGTAATCCTATTGCGACGATCAATCCTTTGAATTTTTTGAATTTGACGGGTTCGCAATATGAGGCGATCAAACAGCAAAAAGTTGCCATCTCGCCTTTTGATAGCGGTGCTATAAAAAGAAAATACTGGCTTCAATATCTTTTTAAGATCCGCCCGATGCATCGGCTATTGTCAAAAGTTGATCGGATCTTTTTTGAGGACGGATCGATCGAGCGGCAAGTTTCTGAGCTTTATCGGCTTAAAAAAGGAAAAAGCCGCGTTCTGCCCGTCGGGACAGACTTGGCGTATATTGATGAGAAAGCTCAAGAGCCGATCAATGTTCGGGAAAAATTAGGATTATCCAAAGATGATATTATCCTTTTGACCGTTAATCGTTTGGCGGCTGATAAAGGAATAGACAAGATCGTTTTAGCGATGAAGGATCTGGTCCTTCGAAATAAGAAATTAAAATTCATTTTTATCGGATCCGGCTATCAAGAACAAGAGATCAATAAACTTATTAAAGAGAATCAGCTGGGAGATTTCATTAAACATGTCAAAAATGTCCCTGAAGAACAATTGTATGCGTATTATTCTGCGGCGGATCTGTATTTATGTACATTTTCATTTCCTGGATCGAGTTTAAGTACTCTTGAGGCGATGGCGTGCGGATTGCCAATTATTACCACAGCTCAACCGTGGCTTGTTGAGGGTGAGCAAAATGGGATGTTCATTAAGAGCAATGATCCGGACTTGATTGCTTCAGCGATAGAGAAAATGATCAAAGATGGGAATTTAAAGCATAAGGGCAAAGTATCCAGAAGGATCGTTGAAACATATGACTGGAGCGCGATCGCAAGTAAAGCTTTTGAATTATATAAAGAACTCTTAAAAGTTTAATAGAAACAGGAGTTTCGCGGTTGAATACTATCCTGTGTCATTGCGAGGAGCGTTTTTTGCGACGAAGCAATCTTATAAAAAGATTGCTTCGCAAAAAGCGCTCGCCCTGGCCTGTCAGATGTTTGTTTTTTCTTGGCCATGACAGGCAATGACACCAAACGCGAAAGTTCTAAGAAAGTCTTATTTTTTATGAAAAAGATTGATATTTGCGGAGTCCTGATCAGTGCGACGAATTTGACTGATGCGTGCCGGTCGATCGGGGATTGGATCAGGGAAAAAAGAAAGATCTATATTTGTGTCGCTCCTGTTTCGACCATTGTTGATTGTCAGGAAAGTAAAGAGTATCGAAATATTATCAATAATGCGGCGATGGTTACACCCGATGGAATGCCGGTCGTTTGGCTGGGCAAATTAAAGGGTGATAGAGTGATCGAGCGGACTTATGGGCCGGATCTGTTACTGTCTTTGTCAAAAGTAAGTGAAGACAAAGGATTCAAACACTATTTTTATGGCGGCAGTGAAAAGACTTGTCAATTGCTGCAAAATGTACTAAAAACAAGGTTCCCACGGCTTCAGATCGCCGGGATGTTTGCTCCAGAAATGAGGCCGATCCATTTTAAAGAAGAGGCATCTGTTATTAAAAGGATTAACGATGCTAAGCCGGATGTTCTGTGGGTCGGGCTGGGTTCGCCCAAGCAAGATCATTGGATGGTGGAGCATCGGGCTCTTTTGGATGTTCCGGTCATTATTGGCGTTGGGGCGGCATTTGATTTTATTGCCGGCGTTAAGAAACAAGCTCCGTACTGGATGCAGCGTTCCGGGCTTGAATGGCTTTTTCGATTATCGACGGAACCGAAGCGTTTGTGGAAGAGGTATCTTTTTGGTAATTTGAAGTTTATTTATTATTTAATGAAACACACATTAACAGTTCATTAATCTTATGCAAAAGTACGGGCGATATTTTCTAATTAAAGCGGCTTATATTTGCATTGATTTTCTTTGCATCGGTTTTTCTATTTATGTTGCCTGCCAGTTCCGGGCGGCAGTTGCTCTGCCTTTTGAAGTGACCCCTCAGAATATTTTTTTTAATCCTGTTAATCCGTTTAGATCTTTATTCTTATTTTGGATCATAACAACAATTTATTTGAATCACAGTCATGGGCTTTATCAGACAAAGCGGGAGCTTTTTGAGTCGATCGAAATATGGGAAGTGATCAAATCTGCGGTCCTTTCAACCTTGATCATTATTGTTGTCATTTATATGATCAAGGTCCCGGATTTCCCAAGATCGATCCTTCTTTTAGTAACTGTTTTTATTATCGTTTCTTGTTCTCTTTGGAGATTGATCAAAAGGATCTTTGTCAATTACCTTGTCTCTCAGGGTTATAATAATTTTCACGTTTTGATCATCGGGGGAGGCAGCATCAGTCAAAAGCTTGCGGAGGAGATCAAGAAAAGGCCTTCATTGGGATTGAATATTGTTGGGATCTTGGATGATTCGGAATCTGTTGGTTTATCTCTTCATGGCTTTCCTGTTCTGGGCAAGATCAGTGATCTTTCTAATATCGTTCGAAGAGAATTTGTTGATATGATCTTTATTGGGGGCCAGCAGGATAATCGGCAATTTATTAAGATCTTGGAAGATGCCAAGAAGCTTGAGGTTAGTGTTCGCGTTGTGCCGTACGGTTTTGAATTCATGTCGCCGAATGTTTATAAATATAACATTGGGGTTATTCCGATCTTGGAATATATGCCGATCAAGATCGAGAAGAAGCAGGCAGGGAAAAGATTTTTTGACTTTTTACTATCGTTGTTTTTGATCGTTTTATTCGCGCCTTTATTTTTGATGCTTGCTGTGTTGATCAAATTAGACAGTCCTGGGCCTGTGCTCTATTTTTCTCGACGATTTGGCAAGGGTGGACGGATCTTTTATATGTTAAAATTCCGCAGCATGGTCAGAGATGCGGATAAGATCATTGATAAGATCAAGCACAAGAATGAAGTTGATGGCCCGATCTTTAAGATCCGTAATGACCCTCGGATCACAGGTATGGGGCGGTTTTTAAGAAAATATAGTCTTGATGAACTTCCGCAACTGGTTAATGTTTTTAAAGGGGATATGAGTTTAGTTGGCCCTAGGCCGCTTCCTATTAGCCAAATTGAAAAAGAAGATCTTCGTCAGTTGAAGCGGTTAGAAGTGAAACCTGGGATCACAGGATTATGGCAAGTTAAAGGGCGAAGTGATCTGTCGTTCTCTCAGCTTGTGCGTTGGGATGTTTGGTATATTGACAATTGGTCCTTTTGGTTGGACCTGAACATTCTTTTTCAGACCATTCCTGCTGTTCTAAAGGGGAGAGGCGCTTATTAATTCCTTAGTCTTGCAGAAAAGAATTGACAGCGTTATACGATTTTTTCTCTATGTTCTGATCTTTTGGCTTCCGTACAGCTCGGCTGTTATTGAATCCTCTGTGATTTTGAGTTTGATCTTGTGGATCGTTAAACGTTCTTTGGCAATTGATATTTATTGTAAGGAAAATGAGACTTTTCTTGATAGATGTTTACGGATTTTAAATGGCTTTATGCCTCGGCCGAGCCCTCTTAATGTTCCGATTTTTTGGTTTTTGATCATTGCGTTCTTATCTGTTTTTGGAAGTGTCCTTTTTGCGGATTCTTTTTCAAGTTTCTTTAGGAAAACAATGGAATGGTTCATTGTTTATTTTTTGATCATTGAGGTTTTTCTAGAAAAGAAACATTTTAAAACTCTTTTGATCGTTTTCCTTGTTACGCTTTTGGCAACATGTTTGGATGGTTTGTATCAGTATTATATTTCGTATAAAGATGTTTTTGTGGGGCATTCTATTGTGCCCGGCGACAGGCTGACAGCGGCTTTTAAAACGCCCAATGGTTTGGGTGGTTTTTTAACGATAGGTTTCCCGGTTTCTTTGGCATTGATATTTCAGGCACGATCTTCTGTTCTAAGGAAGATTCTTTTTGTTCTGGCTGTTTTTTTAGTATTGTGGGTATTTTTCTTAACAAAATGCCGAGGGGCTTTGATCGGGAGTTTTTTAGGATTGTCGATCTTTTTTATTTTTGCGAATATTCGTAAGCGTTCTTTGATCGTTTTTTTGTTTATGGCCTTCTCGATGGTTTTTGTCTGTTTGTTTTTCTTTGATCGAGTGAAATTGTTTTCACCCGAGAGAGTTGATAGCCTATCTTGGCGATGGCAAGCATGGCAAAGTGTTCTTTTGATGATCCAGGAGAGACCGTTTTTTGGGCATGGGATCAATACTTTTATGCGATTATTTGAATTTTATCGTCCGCAAACGAGTTATGATCCGACATATGCGCATAATTGTTTTTTGCAGTTAACTGCGGAGACGGGTGTTTTGGGATTGGTCTCATTCGTGTTTGTTATCGCTCGTTTCTTTTCAGTTTCAGCGTCAACGATTAGTTTAGCGGTTCGGCACAAAATAGGTTATTTTTATTTTGGGATCCTTGCTGGGTTGACGGCTTTTCTTGTTCATAGCTTCGTTGATACAAATTTATATTCTTTGCAGCTTTCGATATTATTTTGGTATACTGTTGGCGTTCTTATGGCATTAAATTCAAGTTTATCAACACAACAGCAAGGATGGTAGGGATCACGATATGGCAAAACAGAAAATTGCACTTATTACAGGGATCACAGGACAAGATGGGTCCTATCTTTCCGAATTCTTAATTAATAAAAATTATCAAGTCTATGGTTTGATCCGTCGGTCAAGTTCTTTTAATACCGGACGCATTGATCACATTTATCAGGATCCGCATGAGGGAAATCTAAGACTTAAACTTGTTTATGGCGATCTTAATGATGCGAGTTCACTTAATCGGATCATCCGAACGATCAAGCCAGATGAGATCTATAATTTGGGCGCGCAAAGTCATGTGAAGGTCAGTTTTGAAGTTCCTGAATATACCGGCGAGGTTACCGGGATGGGGACAACGCGATTACTTGAAGCGATCAGGGATTCCGGGATCACGACTCGATTTTATCAGGCATCGAGTTCAGAAATGTTCGGACAGATCAAAGAGTATCCGCAAAGCGAAAAAACACCATTTTATCCGCGCAGTCCGTATGCGGCGGCGAAAGTGTATTCTTATTGGATGACGGTTAATTATCGTGAAGCTTATGGGCTTTATGCTTGTAATGGGATCTTGTTTAATCATGAATCGCCTCGCCGCGGAGAAACGTTCGTTACCCGCAAGATCACGATGGCTTTAGCTCGGATAAAATATCAAATTCAGGATAAATTATTCCTTGGGAATTTAGATGCTAAAAGGGACTGGGGGTTTGCCGGAGATTATGTTGAAGCGATGTGGCTGATGCTTCAGCAAAAAAAGGCTGATGATTATGTTATCGCCACCGGAGAAACCTATTCGGTCAAGCAATTCTTAGACGCAGCTTTTGGTTATGCCGGGCTTGATTGGAAAAAGTATGTTGAGATCGATAAAAGATATTTTCGTCCGACTGAGGTTGATTGTTTGATCGGTGACAGTTCAAAAGCTCGGCGTGCGTTGAAATGGAAGCCAAAGGTTAATTTTAAGGAGCTTGTGCGAATGATGGTTGATAGTGATATGGAGCTCATTCGCCGGCAATTACATGGGACAAAGGGGAGCTGATATGAATTTCTGGAAAGATAAAAATGTTGTCGTGACTGGGGGCGCGGGATTTTTAGGGCAGTTTGTAGTCCAGGAATTGAAGAATAAAGGCTGCCGGAATATTTTTGTTCCTCGAAAGAAAGACTGTGACTTGCGTGATCTAACAGCTATTCGAAAGATGATCAAGCAGGTAAAGCCGAATTTTATTGTTCATTTAGCGGCAGTTGTCGGCGGGATAGGCGCCAATCGAGAGAATCCCGGACAGTTCTTTTATGATAATCTTATCATGGGTGTCCAGCTTATGGAGGAGGCTAGGCTTTCGGGTATTGAGAAATTCGTTGCGATCGGAACGATCTGTGCGTATCCCAAATTTACGAAAGTTCCTTTTAAGGAAGAGGATCTTTGGAAAGGTTATCCTGAAGAAACTAATGCTCCGTATGGATTGGCGAAGAAAATGCTTCTGGTGCAATCGCAAGCTTACCGTCAACAATATAACTTTAATTCATTGTTTTTATTACCTGTTAATCTCTATGGTCCGAGTGATAATTTCTTTCCGCAAGAATCGACGCATGTTATTCCGGCTGTTATTAAGAAGTGTTTTGATGCTGTCAGAAAGGATCAGGATCATATTTTGGTTTGGGGTTCAGGAAAACCTACTCGGGAATTTCTCTATGTAGAAGATGCGGCTCGCGCGATCGTTATGGCTTCTGAGAAATATAATAAATCGGAACCAATTAATATCGGTTCGGGTGAGGAAGTTTCGATCAAAGAACTTGTTCGAATGGTTGTGGATATGACTGGTTTTAAGGGGAAGATCCTTTGGGATGCGGCGAGGCCTGATGGGCAGCCTAAAAGAAGGCTTGATATCACAAAGGCTCATAAAGAATTTGGTTTTAAAGCGAAAGTCACTTTGGAGCTTGGTTTAAAGAAAACAATCGATTGGTATCGGAAACAGGAAAAATTCTTTCATGATTAATGAAAAATTAGTGAATGTTTGTGACAAGATCATGGTCGTGAGTTTTTGCGCTATGATCTTTTTTTTGCCGTTTTATCCGGCTTTTATTGAAGCTCTTTATGTTATTGCTTTTCTTGCGTTTATTGTAAAGCGAGTTCATCTTTGCAAAGTGAGGAAGGTGCAAGGGCGGTTTCAATTCTTTCTTGAGATTTTCCGTCCTCAGGGCTCTTCATTGGATCAACCGCTTTTTTGGTACGTTTTGATCGCTTTTTTAAGTATTTTCTTAAGTTATACGCCTGTGACAAGCATGAAAGGTTTTGTTTTCAAGCTTTTACAGGATGTTTATACATATTTCATGTTTGTGGAGGTGATGTATACTCGCAAAAGAATGCTGGGTTTTATGTTCAGTTTTCTTGCCTCTATTGGGATCGTTGTTTTTAATGGGATTTTACAGTTAATTTTTCATTGTGATTTTATTAATCATTACATGCTGATCTCAGATATGAGGGTTACGTCGAGTTTTAAACACTCTAATGATCTGGGAGGGTACCTTGCTAGCGTTATTCCGTGGTTAATCGCGATCTTGTTCTTTATGCCGGCAACGAAATTTGCTGATCTGAAGTCGGAAGTTTTGGAGAAGATCAGTCATTCTAAACGCTTTAGATTCGCGATCTTTGTTGTATTGGCGGCGGCTTTAGTGTGTTTGTCGGCAACATATTCTCGAGCATCATGGATAGGTTTTGCAGTTGGGACATTGTTTTTAGTTTTTCGCAGATCAAAGAGGATCATAGCTGTTTTGACTCTGGTCTTTTTTTCGTTGGGGGTTTTCTGTTTTTCATTTAAGCATGATGATCAATTAAAGTTGATCAACAAGACGAAAATATTCTCCGGTTCCGGAAGAGAAGAATATTGGATGGAAGCGATCAATATGATCAAGGATCACCCTGTTTTAGGCGTTGGGATCAATGCTTATTCTATTGTTGCACGAGATTATAAGATCTCTTGGGGAGGATATCCGCATAATTGTTATCTTCAAATGGCGGCGGAGTTAGGGATCTTAGGGATCGGAGCATTTTTCTGGATTCTTGTTTGTCTTTGGCAAAAGGTTAGGGGTTTTATGCGCAACAGTTCTGATATGTTTTGTCAGATTCATGTTTTGGGGCTGACGGCCGGGCTTTTGGGGTATCTTGTCCAGAGTTTTTTTGATACGACGATGTATTCCGTAAATTTAGGGACATTATTATGGTTGTTGTTTGCAGGTATTTATCAAATGACCAGGGTTGCGAAAGTATAAATACGTTTCAATGAGGATGAAGAGATGTCTCGAAAAGTACTTTTTATTATTTTGATCTTCTTGCTTTTAGCACTTCAATATCAGGACCTAAGATTCCGGTATTTTCGGGATTTTGTTTTAAGATTTATAAATGATATGAATTTCAAAGTGTCTTACTTGGGATTTGATAGTATGGCAAAATCGGATCATGTTTCGGAAAAGTCCTTAGGGCAGCTTCATCGGTTGATCCCCAGTGATCTTGAGAATGCGGTTGATCGATATAAGAAAAAAGATGCTAATTTGATTAATCTTATGAGTCGTTTTTATCACTTAGAGTCTAAGGTTCTTGATTTGGAAGGGGTGAATCAGGAATTATTGAAAAATGTTAATAATGTCCATGTGTTTAGAAGTGAGAGAAAATCACCAAATACTGAAGATACGGTTATTTTTAATGTTTTAGAAACTAAGGTCCGTGATAGTTTAACGGATCGTTATTTGGCAGTGGGGGCAACTGATGATGTTGTTTATATGAGCATGATAAAATTTAATGATTTAAGTCAATTGATCAAAAAAAATATTAGGATCATTTCGGCAACGTTGTATTTGAAACAAGCAAGATCATTGGACATGATTGATAATTTTAATGAACAGTATCTTTCATTGGTTTATAACCGGAGTGAAATAAAGCAAGGGCGTGATAATGGGAATGTTGATCAGTGCTATGAGTTCAATAGGAAGTGTCGAGAAGGGGTGATCTCCATGCATTCCCATGGAATATATCATGGCGGATTGGATCAATCGGGTTTTTCAATCACTGAACCTGCAAGTGTGTTTAAATCGAGTGAAGACACTTGGATCCTTTTTCGGTTTAATGAGCATGGGAAAGATTGGCTTTATGAGATAAGAGATGGTGTTTTTAATAATAATGGGCTGTCTTTGATTAATGCACATTATAGCCATAATAATATGCAATCGATGGTATATTTTCACTCAACCGAATCCCCCAAGGAAGAAGATCGGCCATATTTAGAAATAATTTATGCCGATAACTAGTTGTCTCCTGATGTGTCTTCCTGTCGAGTTGACAAATTGTTATTCTTGGCTATAATAGAAAAGATTTTTTGGAAATGGGAAAAGTGATCGTACTTTTGAAGTTTGTAAGGAGATTATTATGAAAAAAATGACGGTTAAAGATATTGATCTTAAGAATAAAAAAGTGATCGTTCGGGTTGATTTTAATGTTCCACTCGATGATAAGCTTAATGTTACGGATGATATTCGTATTCGATCTGCCGTTCCTACGCTTAAATATATTCTAGACCAAAAAGCTTCTAAGTTGATCCTCATGAGCCATTTAGGCCGTCCTGATGGCAAGCCGGTCGATTCTATGCGGCTTGATCCTGTTGCGAAAAGTTTAGAGAAATTATTGGGTGAGAAAGTTTTAAAACTTGCCGATTGTATTGGAGAAAATATTAAAAGTCAGATCCAGTCTTCAAAAGAACGGGTTATCCTTTTAGAGAATCTTCGTTTTCACAAGGAAGAAGAGAAGAATGATCCAGCCTTTGCGAAACAATTAGCTTCTTTGGCTGATATTTATGTTAATGATGCTTTTGGCACTGCACACCGCGCGCATGCTTCGACGGAGGGGATCACGAAGTTTTTGCCATCGGTTGCTGGTTTCCTTTTAGAAAAAGAGATTGAATATTTAGGTTTGGCTGTGAACAATCCGAAACGGCCATTCGTGGTTATTTTGGGCGGGGCGAAAGTCTCAGACAAGATCCTTTTGGTTGAGAATCTTATTGCGAAAGCGAATGCGATCTTGATCGGCGGCGGGATGGCTTATACTTTTTTAAAGGCGCAAGGGAAGAATGTCGGGAATTCAAAGTTAGAGCCGGATAAGGTTGAGACCGCGAGAATGCTTTTGGAGAAAGCTAAGAAAGCCAATGTTAATATTGTCTTAACCAGTGATTTTCTGATCGTTAAGAGTTTTCATGCCGTTGAAACAGCCAAGATCGTTGATGAGATCCCGGATGGATGGGAAAGTTTGGATATTGGGCCTAAAACTCGTCAGGCTTTTAAGGATGTTTTGTCAAAAGCGAAAACGATCATCTGGAATGGCCCGGTCGGTGTTTTTGAGATCGATGCTTATGCGCAAGGGACAAAAGACATTGCAACGTATTTATCAACACTTAAAGATGCTGTTACAATTGTCGGTGGCGGAGATTCTGCTGCAGCTGTTAGCAAATTTAAACTTGAAAAGGGTTTCTCTCATATTTCAACCGGCGGCGGAGCATCTTTAGAATTGTTGGAAGGAAAGACCCTTCCGGGGCTTGCCGCATTAATGGATAAAAAATAATATGCGAAGACCGATCATTGCTGGGAATTGGAAGCTAAATAATACGATCAAAGATTCTCTTGAGCTTGTCACGCTTTTAAAGCGGGAATTAATTGACGTCAATGATGTCACGATCGTTGTTTGCCCTGTGTTTACAGCACTCGATGAAGTTTCGGATGTTTTATTTGAATCCAATATCCAGCTTGGCGCGCAAAATATTTATTGGGAAGATGCGGGTGCGTTTACCGGTGAAATATCAGCCCCAATGTTAAAAGAGATCGGTGTTTCTTATGTGATCATTGGACATTCAGAACGTCGTCAATATTTTGGTGAAACAAATCAAACAGTTAATAAGCGGATCAAAGCAGCTTTAAAGCATCATTTAACTCCGATCGTTTGCGTTGGGGAAGTGTTAGAAGAACGTGAACAGAATAGGACTTTTGATGTTATCAAGAAACAATGCGAAGAAGGGCTTGCAGGGTTTACAGCCGAGGAAATGGAAAGAATGGTTATTGCTTATGAACCGGTCTGGGCGATTGGAACAGGAAAAACAGCGACTTCAGCTCAAGCTCAAGAAGTTCATCTTTTTATTCGCAATTTATTAAAGAAAATGTTCAATGAAGATGTCAGCAGCAAGATTTGTATCCAATATGGTGGGAGTGTGAAACCTGAGAATATCGCAGAATTGATCGCTCAGCCGGATGTTGATGGGGCACTTGTTGGCGGTGCGAGTTTAAAGGCGGATACATTCGCGAAGATCGTTAAAAATAGCCGGATAAATTTATCGGCAAAAAAATAATTTATTGAAAAGGACTACCGTATGATGGGATTAGTTATTGGTTTTCATGTTATTGTTTGTATTTTGTTAATGATCATTATTTTGATGCAAAGCGGACGCGGCGGCGGATTGACGGAAGGGTTTGCTAAAGCTGAATCGATCTTTGGAACGCAAACAAACGTAGTGATGGTCAGAGCCACCAGTATTTTTGGCGGATTCTTTTTGGTCACGTGTTTAAGTTTGGCTATTATTTCTTCGAATAAAGAAAGATCTTTGATGGAAAGAAAGTCGATCGTAGAGAAAACGATGAACCTTCCGACTATTCCTTTATCTGCAACTACTCCTATAAAAGCTGATAAGGCACCTCAAACGGAAAATAAAATATCAGAGCCGGTTTCAGCTCCTGCTGTTGAAAAAAGATCTATTACGGTTGATGCGCCAGTGAACCCAGTTTCTGATACTGCAGCTCCGGCTGTAAATCCGTAAACCCAAGATTTAAAGCGGTCCATTTTCTGTAAGGTTAAGACTTTGATCACAAAAGAAGTCACAGCCGTTTTTCAAGAAAGAAAACCTTTAGCAACTATTTTTTCTGCAGTTTTTTTCTTCCTCTTTTCTCTTGGAAATATCCCGTTATCAGCTGAACCTGTTTTTAATAAACATGGCGGGCAGATCGTTTTTTCAACGAATTCTGATCCGCGTTCTTTTAATGATATCCTTGCCAAAGAATCCTCAACAACTGTTGTTACTCAATATATTTTTGAAGGGTTAACGACGACCAATGCTTTCACTTTAAAAGTCGAACCTAATCTTGCCCAAAATTGGGATATCAGTCCCGATGGGCTTAGCTGGATATTTCATTTGCGCCGGGATGTTTTGTGGAATGATGGTGTATCTTTTACGGCGGATGATGTTGTTTTTACTTTTAACGATCTGATCTACAATCAGGATATCCCCAGTTCTGCTCGGGATGTCTTTACGATCGAAGAAAAGATCTTTAAGGTAGAAAAGATCGATGATCTGACCGTGAAATTCACCCTTCCTGTCAAATTCGCTCCGTTCCTTCGGGCCATGGGGCAGGCGATCCTTCCTAAACACAAATTGGAAAAGGTTGTTCGTGAAGGGAAATTTAACTTCACTTGGGGCATTGATACTGATCCCAAAGAGATCGTCGGAACGGGTCCGTTTAAACTTGTGCGATATGATCCAGGTCAGCGGCTTGTTTTTGAAAAGAATCCTAAATACTGGAAAAGATCCGTTGAAGGTGATCAATTGCCTTACTTTGATAAGATCGTCTATTTGATCATCCCAAGCCAAGATACGGAGCTGTTGAAATTCTTAGAAGGGACGATTGATACTTATGATGTTAGAGGCACAGATTATCCTTTAGTAAAACCTTTAGAGACTAAGAAGAATTTTACTATTTATGATCTAGGTGCAGATATGGGGAGCAGTTTTTTAGTGTTCAATCAAAATCCAGGAATAAATTCAAAGAGTGGAAAATCTTATGTTGAGCCGTATAAATCCGTTTGGTTCCGTGATCCAAATTTCCGAAGAGCGATCGCACATGCGATCGATAAAAAGAAGATCATTGAGATCGTTAAGAATGGACTTGGGTATTTGCAGGATTCCCCCATGGGACAATCGACAGGTTTCTTTCATAATCCGAATGTTGTCAAATATGATTACGATCTAGAAAAGGCCAAGGTAATGCTTAAAGCTGCGGGTTTTGAAGATCGTGATCATGACGGGATCATTGAAGATAAGGCTGGTCATGATGTTGAATTCACTCTTTATACAAATGCAGATAATTCTGAGCGTGTTGATATTGCCGGGATCATTCGTCATGATGTGGAAAGTTTGGGGATCAAGATCAATTTTCAAGCATTAGAATTTAATACACTTGTTGGGAAATTAAATTCCTCTTTTGAATGGGAAGCGATCATTTTAGGATTAACGGGGGGAGTCGAGCCGCATTTCGGGAAAAATGTCTGGGTTTCCGACGGAGGTCTTCATTTGTGGTATCCTAATCAGAAATCTCCCGCAACTGATTGGGAAAAACGTCTTGATGAGATCTTTAATCTAGGTGTCCAGGAATTGAACGAAGATAAACGGAAAGTCCTTTATGATGAATATCAATTAATAGCTTCTCAAGAAGTCCCTGTCATTTATACGGTTTTAAGTGCTCGATTAGGCGCTGTAAGAAATAAGTTCGGCAATATAAAACCAAGTCTTTATTCGGGGATCTTTCATAATATTGAAGAGATCTATTTAAAATCAGAATACCGCAAATAAAAATATGTTTAAGCTCATCGTTAAAAGACTTTTTCTTGCGATCCCGATGCTTTTGGCGATCTCTTTCCTGACTTTTTTACTGATCCGAGCGACTCCCGGGAATTATTTGGATACCATGAAAATGGATCCACAGTTCTCGAAGGAAACGATCGAGAAGTATGAGAAGTTATTTCAGCTTGATAAACCATTGTGGATCCAATATCTTACGTGGATCAAGAATCTCTGCCGGTTCGAGTTTGGGTATTCCTTCCACTATAATATCCCCGTCAGCAAGGTTTTAGCCGGGCGATTATTTAATACTTTTATCTTGTCACTTTCCAGTTTTCTATTTACATGGTTGGTGGCACTGCCTTTGGGGATCTGGGCGGCGGTCAATCGAAATAAATTCCCTGATCATGTGATCCAATTTCTATCATATGTTTCTTTGTCATTGCCGACATTCTTTATTGCCATGATGCTTTTGTATTTTGCAAGTCAGTTCAGCATTTTGCCGTTGGGGGGGATGCGTAGTCCGGATTATGATGGATTTTCTCTTTTGGGAAAAGGATGGGACCTTTTTAGGCATCTTATTATTCCGACGTTAACGCTTTCGATCGGATCGATCGGCGCGTTGCAGAAGATCATGCGCGGGAATATGCTTGAGAGTTTGGGGCAAAAATATATTTTAACTGCACGAGCTAAAGGGCTGCCGGAGTCGCGCGTTATTTATTCTCACGCGCTTCGAAACGCTATTAATCCATTGATAACGCTTTTAGGATTTGAATTTTCAGCTCTTTTAAGCGGTGCGGCGTTAATTGAGATCATTTGCAGTTGGCCGGGATTGGGAGCGTTAATGTTGACGGCGGTGCGTTCAAAGGATGTGTATCTGGTCATGGCGAGTATGATGATGGGCGGGGTGCTTTTTATTTTTGGGAATTTATTGGCAGATATTCTACTTGCTAAAGCTGATCCGAGGATCCGTTATGAAAAATAAAGATGTCCCATTAAATTCATCTGTTAAGCCTGTCTCGGAGTTTGATCTTGCCTTAAGGAATTTTCGGAAGAATAAATTTGCTGTTCTGGCATTGATCGTTTTAGGCGTACTTTATTTCAGTGCTATATTTGCTGATTTTTTATCCCCATATTCTTATCGGACAGAAGATAGGATCTATTCTTATTGTCCTCCAACGAAAGTTCATTTCTTTGATAATGGGATGTTGACGAGTCCCTTTATTCATAAAGTGGTTTTGAGTTTCAATGAATTCCATGGGCGTGTTTATAAAGAGGAATCGTCAGAGAAATATTTTCTGAAGTTCTTGGCTAAAGGAGAAAAATATAAACTTCTTGGCGTTTTTCCGTGTCAATATCATTTGTTTACGATTAACGATGATGTTCGGATCTATTTATTAGGAGCTGATTCTCGCGGACGGGATCTGTTTTCACGGCTTTTATACGGAGCACGGATCTCTCTTTCTATTGGAGTTATCGGTGTCTTGATCTCTTTTACTATTGGGCTTATTATCGGCGGACTTGCCGGATTCTATGGGGGGAGGGTTGATAATCTTTTAATGCGGCTTTGTGAGATCGTTATGATGATTCCGGGATTCTATTTATTATTGGCTTTGCGCTCGGCTGTTCCTGAGAATTTCAGTTCTTTGCAGGTGTATTTTGCCATTATTGTTATTCTTTCTTTTATCGGTTGGGCGGGGCTTGCGCGTATTATTCGCGGGATGTGTTTGTCTTTAAGGGAAAGAGATTATGTTCTAGCCGCAAGAACTTTTGGGTTGTCGGATCTTCAGATCATCCTGCGCCACATCTTGCCGCATACTGTTTCCTATTCGATCTTTGCTTTGATGCTTTCTATTCCAGGGTATATTCTTGGAGAGTCAGCTTTAAGTCTGATCGGATTGGGAATCCAGGATCCTTACGCGAGTTGGGGGAACTTGCTTTCTGATGCGATGAGTATTGTCCGCATTCAATTTGCACCATGGATCCTTTGGCCGGCATTTTTTATTTTTTTGACAGTGTTATGTTTTAACATCATTGGTGACACATTGCGTGATTGTTTGGACCCGATGCTAAGATCTGAAGGAGAGAGATCGTGAGCAAAGAGCTGATCAATATTTGTGATCTATCAGTTTCAGTTTTTGAAAATAATAAAGAGAAGTTTCTTGTTGATCATGTTGATCTTCAGATCCCTGAACTGAGCCTGACAGCATTAGTTGGAGCCTCGGGAAGCGGGAAATCGACAACGGCGTTATCGATCTTGAATTTACTTCCACAAGGGTTATCCATTACAACCGGAGAGATCTTTTTTCGGCAGGAAGATCTATTGAAAATATCAGCAGAAAGATTGCGTCAGATCCGTGGTCAGAATATAGGCGTTGTTTTTCAGGAGCCGCTCTATGCTTTTAATCCTGTTTTCACAATGGGCGAACAGGTCAATGAGGTTTTACGGTTTAATACTCAATTATCTTCTGAACAAAGGCGTAAACGTATTTATGAGCTTTTTGATCTGGTCGGGTTAAACGAGCCGAAACAAGTATCTTTACAGTATCCTCATCAGCTAAGCGGAGGAATGCGTCAGCGTGCGATGATCGCTCAAGCTATCGCGGCAAATCCGGGATTTATCATTGCTGATGAACCGACGAGCAATTTAGATGTGACGATGCAGGCTAAGATCATGGAATTATTTGTAAGCCTTAAAAAACAATTGTCGCTTTCGATACTTTTGATCACGCATGATCTTGGATTGGTTCGCCATTTTGCTGATCGAGTTGCCGTGATGCATAAGGGAAAGATCGTTGAATCAGGAATAGCGACAGATGTGCTGCAGAACCCCAAGGATCAATATTGTCAAGAACTCATTAAAGCGGTTGGTTTTTAATGTTATTAGAATTAAAAGATATTAAAAAACATTTTAAAAATTTAAGGAATGTTGGGCAGGGACCATCAATTGTCAAAGCTGTTGATGGGGTTCAATTCTCCGTTTTAAGCGGGGAGAATGTTGGACTTGTCGGAGAGTCGGGTTCTGGAAAATCAACGCTTGCGAAAATTATTCTGAAATTAGCGGATCCGGATCATGGGGTTATTTCTTTCGAGGGGAAGGATGTCACGGCTTGCTCAAAAGAACATTTGAAGAATTATCGAAAGAACGTCCAAATGGTCTTTCAGGATCCATTTAACAGCCTCGATCCTCGTTATAGTGTGCGCCGGAGTTTGTTGGAAGCCCTTGAGTTAAATAATAAAGTTTATAAATTGTCTAAGGATAAAGAGAATCGTATTCGTTATATGATCGAATCAGTCGGGTTAACAGCGGATATTCTTAATCGTTTTCCGCATGAATTTAGTGGAGGAGAACGTCAGCGTATCGCCATCGCCCGGGCTTTGTTGCCGCATCCTCGGTTGCTTGTTTTGGATGAAGCTGTTTCATCGCTTGATGTGATCGTTCAAAAACAAATTCTGGATCTGTTGATCAAACTTCAGGATAAATTCCAGCTAACGTATCTTTTTATTTCTCATAATTTAAAAGTTGTTAAATTGATATGTCGGAAGACCGCAGTGATGTATAAAGGGAAGATCGTGGAATATGCGCCGACAGAAGAGATCTTTAAGAATCCGCTGCATCCATACACTCAGGAATTGTTGTCGGCGGCTTTGAGTTATAAAAGTCTAGGGCGAAAGACCGATTTTAGTGTTTCAGAGCATATGACTTTGCATGAGCGGCTTCCGGGACATTTTATTTTAGATTAGGTCTATTTTTATTAGGATTTTCGCGATTGAATACTATGTTGTGTCATTGTGAGGAGCGTTTTTGCGACGAAGCAATCTCATGAAAAGATTGCTTCGCAAAAAGCGCTCGCAATGACACCAAGCGTGAAAGTTCTATTTATATAACAATCAAAAAAGTTTTCTATTTATGAGTGATTGGTTTTGGAAAAAATTAAGTTTTATTTCGGGCTGGGCCGCTATTATTGTGCTATTTGTTCTGATCGTATTCTCAGCTAATATTGAGATCAAGGATCTGGATCTATGGCTTCATTTAGCGACGGGTCGATATATTGTTACCCATGGAATGATCCCGAAATTCGATGTTCTGTCTTTTTCGATCGCAGGGCATCCGTGGGTTAATCATGAATGGCTTTTTCAGGTCCTGGTTTATTGGATCCATAATTTCTTTGGTTTTGACGGGCTTATTCTTCTTCAAGTTTTAGTTGTTGGGACTACGTTTGCTTTGCTTCTTTTTTGGGCTTATGATCGTGATAATCATCCTTTGATCGTAGGGATGCTTCTACTAACTCTTTTGGTTTATCAGCTTCGACTGACGATCCGTCCTGATATTTTTACTTTATTGTTTTTGACATTGTATATTCTAGCCCTGGCGCGCCATTTAGGGCAGAAGGCGATCTGGTTGTTCTTGTTTATCATTCAAGTGCTGTGGACCAATATGCACGGTTTTTTTGTTCTTGGGCCTATCTTGATCTTTTCCGTTTTGTTCACAGAGTTTATAAAGCGAAGGATGATATTACCATTTGAGATGAGCGAAATAGCGCGGTTGTCCGATCTGGAATATCGTCATGCAAAGATACTTTTTGTTTTAACCCTGACGGCTTGTTTTTTTAATCCGAATTTTATTGAAGGGGCTGTTTATCCTTTTAGAGTCTTGTTCTCTATCTCTGGGGATTCTCAGGTATTTTTTCAATACATTAAAGAGCTGCAACGGCCGTTAACGTTATCGACGATATTCCAATGGGAGCCTTATCCGGCATTTCGGGCAATTTTGCTTATTTCAGGAATAGGCCTTTTGTGGAATTTAAAAAAGGTCGATCTGTCGATATTCTTGGTATGGGGGATCTTTCTTATCCTTGCGTTGAGTGCTTCGCGCAATATTGTTTTATTTTCGATCGTTGCTTGTTGTTCGACGCTTGCTAGTTTGCCGATTTTGTCTTTTCGGCTTTGGATGCCTTTGGAGGAGTGGAAAGAACGATTTCATTATATTTGTGTTTTGGTATTAAATGTTCTTTTGATAGCGGTCATGGTGTTCTATATTCAGAAATTGACTTTGCATGGGTATTTTGATTTTGATAATTATGAGAGAAAAAGTGAATATGGCGGCGTTTCAAAGCGTAATTTCCCATATAAGGCTGTTGACTTCTTGGTTAAAAATAAGATTAGGGGAAATTTCTTTAATGATTTTAATTCCGGCGCTTATCTTTTAGGACGAGCATCTCCAGATATCAAGGTTTTTATTGACGGACGAACCGAGGTTTATGGTGCAAAATTCTTCAATGATTATCGAAAAGCCTGGGAGGGCGATACACGGTTATTCGATGAGCTTAGTTTGAAATATCATTTTACAGGAGCTTTTTTAAATTCTGTGAATGTTCCCGCCCCGCGCAAAACGATTCGGCATCTTTATAAAAGTAGAGAATGGAAGTTGGTTTATTTTGATCATGATGCGGTTATTTTTTTAAAAGATATCCCTGAAAATAAGGTATGGATCGATAAATTTGCTATTGATATGTCTTTGTGGAAACCTCCTACAGCAGATCTATATAAGATCGGGACGCGAAAAGTTACTCCTTTTCAAGAAATGATCAGAGCCTATTCGCTTTTTAATATGAAACTTTATGATCAGTCTCTTTATGAAGCAAAAGAAGCTTTACGGGTTGATCCATCCTATGATAAACCCTATAAATTGATTGGTAAAATATACAGCATTAAAAAAGATCATGCCCGGGCTTTTGAGTATTTTCGGAATTATATTATTTTTAACCCTGGGGATGTTGAATCTAGGTATTCTATTGCTAATATCTTTTTTGAGCTAGATCGTTTGTCAGAGGCTCGAGCTCAATGTGATAAAGTATTGAGTTTAGATCAGGGGCACTTTAAAACTTTGATATTATTGAGTAAACTTGATATTAGGGATAAAAAGTTCCATAGTGCTTTTGAGCGATTAGAAAATCTTAAAGATCTTGATGAGAAGAGCGTAAATGATCTGACTGAGCTTGGTGATCTGTTTACTAAAGCGAAAGAATTTTATTTGGCGCAAGAGATTTATCTAAAGGCAATGTCTTTAGCTGAAGGGAAAGATAAGCAAAAGCAAATTACAAAGAAAATGAATTTTATTAAAAATAATTTAGACGCACAGAGAAAATAGAGCCATTTTTATGAGTGATGTATTTTGGAAGAAGGTTAGTTATCTTGTTGGTCTTTTGCCCATAGGGGCATTGTTTGGGTTAATGGCTTATGTGGCCAATATCGAGATTAAAGATCTTGATCTGTGGCTTCATTTGGCGGTTGGAAAATTTATTGTTGAACACCATTTTGTTCCTTTGACGGATGTTTTGTCGTGTACGATCCAGGGGCAACCTTGGGTTAATCATGAGTGGTTTTTTCAGGTTATTGTTTATAATGTTTTTCACATTTGGGGTGCTGCGGGAATTGAGCGGCTGCAAGTCGTGATGGTTGTTCTGACGATGCTGATTCTGCTGTTTTTGGGTTACAACAAGGAAAAACAGCTTTTACCAACGTTTCTTCTGTGTTTAACTTATCTTGTTTTTCAGCAGCGTTTTACTCATCGGCCGGATATTTTTAGTTTGTTCTTCTTCGCGGTTTATATTTTTGTTTTGGCTCTGCACATTGATAAAAAGTGGTCGATAATCGTTTTATTTATTACGCAGGTCTTGTGGACCAATATTCACGGTTTTTTCTTTTTTGGCCCGCTTTTTGTTATGATCGGCCTTTTTTCGGAATGGTTGAAACGCCACGTTAAGCTTCCTTGGCAATGGAATGGTTCGGGACGTTTGAATAATGAAGAGTACCAGCGGCTTAAGGTTATTGCTATTTTGGTTGTTGGGGCGTGTTGTTTAAATCCGCATTTTGTTTATGGGGCGCTTTATCCGATACGGGTTTTCTTTTCCTTTTCCAGCGGGAATGAGATCTTCTTTAAATATATTCTGGAGCTGCAAAAGCCGATTCATTTTTCTGGAATATTAGATGGCGGATCAGGAGATTATGTGTTTTTTAAAGTATTGATCCTGTTGTCGTTTATGTCTTTTGTTTTAAATCGGGAGCGTATCGATATTAGTGCGCTTTTATTTTGGTTTGTTTTTCTTCTCTTCTCATTGCAAGCAGCTCGGAATGTCGCATTCTTTGCATTCGCGGCGTATTTAGTCTTTATTACAAACAGCATGAATATTTCGGCTAAAAACATTATTCCTTTGCGTTTTACAGCCCCGAAGTTCCAATATTTGACTTCTATAGTTTTGAAGCTTCTTTTATTGATTTGGATATTACAGTATGGGGAAGGGATCGCTGTTCGGTCCAATTACGATTTCAATAAATATGATTTTAAAAGTGAATTTGGTGGCGTAACTTTGCGTGGATATCCGGATAAGGCCGCGGATTTTCTTGTTGCGAATAAAATAAAAGGGAATTTTTTTAATGATTTTAATTCAGGTGCGTATTTATTGGGGCGTTGTTTTCCGGATATTAAAGTTTTTATCGATGGAAGAACCGAGGTTTATGGCGGAGCATTTTTTAAACAGTATCTTAAGATCTGGGAAGATGGTAATGGAGACGCCTTTAACGAGGCAGTTTCCAAGTATCAGATCACAGGGGTATTATTAAACTCATCCCGTCAAACTATTCCGGCGGGGATCCTTAAGTATGTTTATAAACAGAAAGAGTGGAAATTAGTTTATTTTGATTATGATGCTGTGGTTTTTTTGAAAGATGTCCCCCAATATCAGGATATTATAAGAAAAAATGAAATTGATCTAAAAACTTGGAAACCTAAGGCGGTAGATCTTTTTAAGATGGGACCGGTGAATGCTACGCCTTATATGAATTATAACAGGGCGGTTTCTTTAGAGGCTCTTGGTTTTTATGATGCTGCTATGCAGGAGTTAGAGGAAGTGGGGAGGGTGAGCCCCAATTATGCTGATCTTTATCAACTTAAAGGGAAGATATATGCTCAACGTAAAGATTTTCAGAAAGCTTTTGAGAATTTTCGGATCGCGGCTTCATTTTCTTCCGGGAATAAGAAGGTTCGTTTGAATTTGGCTCTTTCTTATTTTGATCTTGAGCAATATGAAGGAGCTATTAAGCAGTATAAGGCGATCGTTGAGTCTTGGCCGGATGATCCGGCCGGCTATTTTCAGTTGGCAAGATCGTATGCTAAGAATAAACAGTATAAAGAGTCGATCGAGATGCTAAAGAAAGCTCACCAGAAGGACTCAAAAGATTCTATTGATATTCTCAAGATTGGCGATATTATGTTTGAGCAAAAGGAATATCCTTCTGCAAAGGAAGCCTATCGATTAGCTTTTGAAGTTAAAGATGGTTCAGCCGATGCGCATCGTAAAATGGCTTCTGTTTTGAAAGAGTTGAAAGATGTTGAAGGCGAGAAAAAAGAGATCGAAACGGCTCTTTCTTTGACGACATCAAATGAGGTCCTAAATAAAGGATCGAAAGAAAACGATATAAAATAATTAAAATTCTGTGTTGAAAGAATATTAAGAAATCGTATAATATTCACAAAATTCAGCAAAATCACTAGTCATCTAATTCCAAAAACATGCGTGAAGTTTTAACATTTATTTTAGCGGGAGGCAGAGGAGAAAGATTGGATCCTTTGACTCGAGATAGAACAAAGCCGGCTGTTCCTTTTGGAGGCATCTATCGGATCATTGATTTTACGTTAAGTAATTGTGTTAATTCCGGCCTTCGCCGTATTCATGTGTTAACACAGTATAAATCTTTTTCTCTTCAAAAACATTTGCTTGCCGGATGGGATATTGTATCCAGCCAGCTGGGCGAATTTATCGATGTTGTCCCGGCTCAGCAACGGATCAGCGATGATTGGTATTTGGGTACGGCGGATGCGATTTATCAGAATTTTTATACGATCAAAGATTCGAATCCGTCGCTGGTCATGGTTCTTGCGGGGGATCATGTTTATAAGATGGATTATCGTGAAATGATCGCTTTTCATAACGCAAAGAAGGCTGACATGACGGTGGCTTGCATCCCGATGCCTAAGCAAACATCGGCGAGTTTTGGCGTTATTGAGGCTAATAAAGGACGAAGGATCTTAGGTTTTCAGGAAAAACCGAAGGATCCTAGAACGATCCCGGGAAGGCCTCAAGAGATCTTTGCGTCGATGGGGATTTATTTGTTCAATCCGGATGTTTTGGAAGCTGAACTGGAAAAAGACGCTAAGAATTCTGCTTCGGATCATGATTTCGGGAAGAATGTTATTTCACAGATGTTAAGAAATAAAAGAAAAGTTTTTGTTTATGATTTTGTTGATCAAAAAGGTAACGCAAAATATTGGCGTGATATTGGAACGCGGGATGCGTACTATGAAGCGAATATGGATCTGTTAGGGACGAAGCCGAAGTTCAACCTTTTTGACCGTAACTGGCCGGTGAGGACTTATCATGAACAATATCCGCCGATCAATATGGTAAGCAGTAAGTCTGGTCATGGATCGATCGTGAATTCTATGGTTTCTGGCGGATGTGTGATCGAGGGTTCAGTGGTGGATCATTCTATTTTGTCATCGAATGTCCGGATCCATAATGGTTCGGAAATTAAGAATTCGGTGATCATGGAAGGTGTTGTTGTTGGGGAGAGATCGAAGATCCAGAACGCTATCATCGACAAAGAAGTTGGTATCCCTGCGGGGACAACGATCGGTTATAATTCTGATGCTGATCGAAAAAGATTTTTTTTAACAACATCGGGGATTGTCATGGTTCCTAAGAAAGCTGCAGTTGTCTCCTAAAATATTATGATCATTCAGCCAAAAATTCGAGGGTTTATATGTACGACGGCGCATCCGTTGGGTTGCGCGAAAAGTGTTCAGGATCAGATCGATTTTGTTAAAGAACATGGGCCTGTTAAAAATGGTCCTAAAAAAGTTTTGATCATCGGCGCTTCAACTGGGTATGGTTTGTCTTCGAGGATCGTTTCGGCTTTTGGAAGCGGAGCGGCGACTGTTGGCGTTTTTTACGAAAGACAGGCTGAAGAGAAACGCACGGCGACCGCTGGCTGGTATAATTCTGTTGCTTTTGAACAAAAGGCACATGCGGCTGGACTTTATGCAAAGAGTTTTAACGGAGATGCATTTTCTGATGAAACGCGTGCGAAGGTCCTTGATATTATCAAGAAAGATCTGGGAAAGATCGATCTTTTAGTTTACAGCTTAGCGTCTCCTCGTCGACAGCATCCACGCACGGGTGTTGTTTCAAAATCTGTTTTAAAGCCGATCCTTTCAACATATACAAATCAGACTATTGATGTTTCGACGAATACTTTGTCGATGATCACTCTTCCGGTTGCGAGTGCTGATGAAATTGAACAGACCGCGGCTGTTATGGGAGGAGAGGACTGGGAGTTTTGGATCGAAGCATTAGAAAAAGCGGATCTTCTTGATAAGGGATTTAAAACTGTTGCGTACTCTTATATTGGCCCAGAATTAACACGGGTGATCTATCGTAATGGAACGATAGGAAAAGCGAAAGACCATCTTGAAGCAACCGCACGCAAATTAGATTTGCGTCTTAAGAAAATTCAAGGCCAAGCGGTTGTGTCGGTGAATAAAGCGATCGTTACTCAGTCGAGTTCTGCGATTCCCTTTATTCCACTTTATTTTATTATTTTAAGTAAAGTCATGAAAGAGAAAAATATTGAAGAAGATTCAATTGCGCAAATTCACAGGTTGTTTCTAACTCAAATGTATTCTGGAAAACCTTGGACGCTTGATAAAGATGGTTTGATCCGTATGGATGATCTGGAAATGTTGGAAGATGTTCAGGCCTTAGTGAAAGAACGTTGGGGCCAGATCAACAATGACAATCTTTTCAAAATTTCGGATCTTGATGGATATCATAAGGAATTCTTAAAACTCTTCGGTTTTGGTCTCGACGGTGTTGATTATAATGCTGATCTTGATCCCTTTGTCCCTATGCCCTCCGAAAGTCAGTAGCCTCTTAAAGTTGAATTGTGATAAATGTTAAAGAATGTAACAGAATGACGCATTGATGATTCTGTTGACATATTCAGCATTGCTATGTCTTTTATTGTATTACTTATGTTGATATATTAAAAAAAAGAATAATTATGTTGACATATGTTCTTTTATAGAATAAATTGGGGACAGTTAAGAATAATTTCATCTCAAACCTTTGTGAATTTATGGCTTTCCACGAATTAATGACAATTGAAGAACTCGCTGAATATTTGCGCGTTAAAAAACGCACAATATATGATTGGCTTAAGAGAGGAAAAATTCCTGCCATCAAGGCTGTCGGTCAATGGAGATTTAAGAAAGACAGAATTGATGCTTGGTTGGATAGTCATCAGGAAGGCTAAAAGGAGAGAGTATGGTAAATGCGAAGTCAGGTATTAATGTTGAAAACGACATCAAAGATATGGTTGCAGAGATCTTGGAAACAGATGCTTCTGAAGTTAAGTCAGATGCGCATTTTGTTAAGGATCTTGGGATGGATTCGATGATGGCGCTAGAGATCCTTGCCGGTATTGAAAAGAAATATCGCATTGTGATCCCTGAAGAGGCTTTAGCAAAATTTACTGACGTAACGAGAACAGTTTCGATTGTGACTGACATATTAAAAAAGAATAATAAGATTTGAAACAGTGAAGGACTATCTGTAGTATTATCTTCGAAAGAGAGGGCCCTTTATGTATTTTAAAAGACTAGAGATCTTTGGTTTCAAATCATTTGCTGAAAAGACAGTTCTTAATTTTGAGCCGGGTGTAACCGCGATCGTTGGACCTAATGGCTGTGGGAAAAGTAATATTTTTGATGCGATCCGTTGGGTTTTAGGCGAGCAGAGCGTTAAGGAATTGCGCGGAGCGTCGATGGAAGATGTTATTTTTAACGGAACAGAGAGAAGCCCTTCTCTTGGATTTGCGGAGGTTAGTGTTACGTTTGCCAATGAATCCCGCCAATTGCCTATTGATGAGAATGAAGTTATTGTAACCCGTCGATTATTTCGCTCTGGTGAAAGTGAATATTTAATTAATAATTTAGGAAGCCGTCTTAAGGATATCCAGCAGTTATTGATGGGAACAGGGATTGGGGCGGAGGCGTATTCGCTTATTCAGCAGGGAAAAGTTGATCTTGTTGTTAGTGCGAAGGCGGAAGACCGTCGGATGATCTTTGATGAGGCTTCTGGGATCACGAAATATAAAGCTCAGAAAAAAGAAGCGTTGAATAAGTTGAAAGATACAGAGAATAATCTTCTGCGTGTTAATGACATTATTATTGAATTGAAACGGCAGATCTCTTCCGTCGAGCGGCAGGCAAATAAAGCTCGCAAGTATAAAGAAGAGTTTGAGAAGCTTAAGGATTGGGAAGTTCGGATAGCGCATTATCAGATCAGTGAGCAGGCTAATAAGAAAAATGAGATCCATTCACAGATTGAAGAATTATCGGCAGCTATTTTAAATAAAAATAGTGAATTGGAAGAGATTTCGAGTGTCATGACAAATAAAATAAATTTTTTGGATGAGATCGAAGAAAAGATCAATGAGTATCGTTCGGAGCAGATCAAGTTAGAGGGGCAGATCGATCTTAATAATCGTCAGATCGGTTTTAATCATGAGCGTATTGAAACGTTAACTTTAAATGATCAGAAGCTCAAGGATCAAAAAGAGAATTTGATCAAAAGGTGTAAAGCTCAACAGGAAAAGGTTGAAATTCTCAGAAATGATCTGATCGCGCTTGAGGCGAATAATCAGAACAATGAAAGCACACTGAAAGCAAAAAAAGAGAATTTGCAGGTCTTGGAACGTTTGTTAAAGGAATCCAGGGATAGGATTCGTGAACATGAAGAAAAGATCTTGAGTTTAACGTCACAACAGGTTGGGATTCGCAATGAGCTTACTGAGGTCATGAAAGAAGTTCAGGGTGCTTTGGCGCGAAATCGCCGTCTTGAAATGGAACTTGAGAAGGTTTCTCAGGAAAATAATCTTACTCATCAGAAGATCCAAAATACGGATTATCAGCTTGTCAGTGTTCGTGGTTCGATGGATGAGTTGCTGCTGCAAAAGCAGAATCTTCTGATGGTTATCGATGAGATCAAATTAGTGATCGCAAACTTTGAACATTCTATTGGGGAGTTGGAGAATAAGAAATTGTTTTTAAAGTCTCAAAAAGAATTTATCGAGAAAATGCGTGTGCAGTATCAGGATATTCCCGATCCGATCGTCGAGGGACGGTTCTTAACTCAGACCCCGCCGTTGGAACATCACACAGGGATCATTGGGAAGGTCAAAGAGGTTAGGACTTTGGATGCTGAAAAAATGGCACGATTAAGAGAGACTTTGAATGTTGAATCGGTTGATCAGTTCTATGAGATCATTTGTGAGACAAAGTTCATTGAATTCGACCCTCAGCAGATCTCGAATAAAATTGAAGAGATTGGCCGGGAGATCGAGGGGTTATCATTAAAAAGATCTGAAGAAATAGTGCGGCTTAAAGATCAGGAGCAGATCTTTTCGCAATTAGACGAGAATATCAAGGAGAAAGAAAAGACATTTTTGATCCTTGAATCTCAGCGAAAAGACACGATCGAAGTGGCCAAGAAGATCTATGATGAGCTTGAACTTATTCAGTTCGATCTAAGAGAGGTTCAAGAGTCTTTGACGTCGCTTAAGAAAAATGAGGATGAACTGAATTTTAAATTTGATACGCTTCTGCAGGATATTTCTTGGTGTCAGAATGATATTAAGGATAAGCAAAAAGCGGTTGCTGATAAATCTCAGGATCGTGAAGATACTACGATCGCTATCGCTCAGCTTGAAACCGAGATAGAATCCAATCGAGAGAAACTAAAAAATTATCAGGATAATATT
>CAYGEE010000014.1:0-31091 GCA_964348765.1 uncultured Planctomycetales bacterium
GCTTGTTGATGATAACCCCCAAAGATTATTTCAAAAACTTTTAAAACTTAAGAATATCCATTTAGAAAATACTGACAAAACAAATTTTTATTTTTTGTCCGATGAGAAAGCGGTGTCACATCTTTTGCGTGTTGTTACATCATTGGATTCTTTGATCATTGGTGAGAAACAGATCATTGGGCAATTTAAAGAAGCGGTCGCTTTGAGTTGTCAGAATAAAATGATGACAAAGGATCTTAATGTTTTATCGGATATTGCTATCCGCGCTGGGAAGAAAGCTCAAACAGAAACAGCTATCGGCAAGGGTGGAGCTTCGATCAGTTGGGCTGCTGTATCGATGGCACAACAAGTCCTTGGGAAGTTAAAAGGCAAATCGATCCTTATTCTTGGAGCCGGGAAAATGGCGAATTTAGCCGCATTGCATCTAAGTAAAAAAGGGATTGAAAAGATCTATGTCATGAATCGGACCCAGGAAAAAGCGGAGGCGATCGCAAAACAGATGGGCGGGATTTCGACTGGATATTGGCAGATGAAAGAGATCTTAAGTCAAGTTGACGTTTGTATTTGCTCAGCCGGGGCTCCCCATTATTTGGTTGAGAAAGAATTGGTTTCTGAAGTTATGAAGATTCGGAAAGAAAAACTTTTGTTTATTGATATCTCGATCCCTCGGAATATTCATCCGAGTGTCACAGAAGTGGGTGGAACGATTTTAATAACGATCGATGAGCTAGGTAAGGTCATTGAATCGTCCGCTGCAGTGCGATTTTCAGCGGTCACACAGGTAGAAGATATTATTTCTGACAAGATCAATCAATATAATCAAAAGATCAAAAAGATCCGAATGATCGAATCCGGATCTTTTGAGAATGACATTGTTTTTGCAAAAGTTCTTAGAGGTGCATGAGGTAATCTTAGTGCATGATAATTGATAAATAAACCTTCAATTTTGCTTTTGTAGTGCAGTTATACATTGAGGTAATAGCGATTTTAAAATTAAAAGGGAGGAAGATATGTTTTTAAGAAAAAAACTTACAGGTGTTTTAACCGTTCTTTTTACATTGATCGTTTCTCAGGTTTGGGCTGATGTGGAACAGTTAAAAGTTTACAAGCAGGCATTTCCTGACAGCAAACCTAAGTGTGTTTCTTGTCATTTAGATGAAAAACCTAAAAAAGATAAAGGTAAACATGAGTTAAATGAATACGGGAAAAAAGTAATGGCTGAACTCAAAACTGAAAAAGGGAAACCCAAGGCGGAAAATTATAAAACAGTTGGAACAATAGAATCAAACAAAGCGGCAAAAAAGAAGTAGTCATTAACATTTAGCGAAAGGGGTCTCCTATGGAGGAGAAGAAAAAAGGTTGGGAAAAAAGATTGTTTCTGAAGATATCTTTATTTTTTGTTTCTTGTCTCGGGCTGGTGTTTGCTTTGTCCGCTGGCAAAGTTGCAGCTAAGGAAAAAGTCGATGTCTCTGAGCTCATGAAAAATGCAAAATACGTGGGGACTGAAACTTGCGTAACGTGCCATGAAAAAGAAGAAAAAGAGTTTAAATTATCCACACACGCTCAAATCAGTATTGATAAGGTTGAAGGTGTAGCGCAAGGTTGCGAAATGTGTCATGGGCCGGGGAGTATTCACGTGGATGCCAGTGGGGGAAAGACCAATATTATTAACCCTATGAAAAGCCCTGATATTTGTTTTAGCTGCCATTTAGATAAAAAAGCGGAGTTTAGCTTGCCATTTCATCATCCTGTTAAAGAAGGAAAGATGAGCTGTAATGATTGTCATAGTTCTCATGGACCGGATGCCAGACCTTGGACGTCTACTTCTGTTGAAGATGTCAATGAGGCTTGTTTTAAGTGTCATAAAGACCAACGCGGACCGTTTGTGTGGCAGCATGAAGCCTTGAGTGAAGGTTGTACGACATGTCACAAAGTTCACGGCTCCATTAATGATAAGATGCTTGTTGCGCGTGATAGTAATTTATGTTTACGATGTCACACTCAGGTTAACTTTCCAACGATCGGGAAATCAAGTCATGCTGGTAGAATGCCGCAAGCAACATGTTTCAGCGGCGGATGTCATACAGCAGTCCATGGGTCGAACTTTGATGATCATTTACGCTACTAATTTATAAAGAAGGAGATCGGATATGAAAATGAGAGATAGTTGTTTCGTGGCTGTCATGGCGGTGTTTTTGTTCCCTTTGATTGCGACAAGTGATCTTTATGCGGAAGATGATTCTTCACAAGGGATCGACGTCATGATCCGTCCAGGTGCATTTGCGAATGTGAATGGTCATGTTGAGACTTTTCGCACGCATCACTGGATGAATGATGGCTATTCCGAAGGAGTTGTTGACTTTTCGCTTGAACGAGCACTTTCAGAGGGACTTGATATGGAATTTGAAGGCAGTGTGACTCCCGAAGAAAACGACATCGCAGTTGATCTTTCGTTAGATAAAAAAGATGTTGGTTTTTTAAAGGTCAATTATGACACTTTTCGTAAATATTACGATGGAACGGGGGGCGTTTATTATCCGTTCACGCAGTCAGAAGTGACTAATTTATCGCAAGATCTTAAAATGGATATTGGATCTCTGTTTGTTGAGTTCGGACCGCATATTAGTGATACGACTGATCTAAGTATTCTTTACGAGAGACATACAAAGGATGGGTCAAAATCGCGTTTGACTTGGGCCATCATGAAAGAAGGAGCTACATCACGAAATATTGCGCCTTCTTGGCAAGATCTTGATGAAGTCACAGATGTTGTTGGATTAAAAGGTAAAACTGATTTCTGCGGATTTACAGTTTCTGGTGAACAACGCGCCGAATTTGTTAGTATCAGCTCAACGCGCGAGGAAAGAAATTTATCAAGTACTTCTACAACCGCTTCTGATAAAAAAGTTCGTTATCAGGTTCAAACGCCTGAGGCTGATCTTTGGACGACTTTAGTTCGTGGGGAGAAATGGATCTTAAATGATAAAGCGTATTTTTCTCTCGGTTATAACTATCAAAAGTTAAATACCAGTGAAGTTGAAAATATTCATGAGTATGATGAATATGGAGTGCCGCGATCATTTTCAAGTCCTAAAAATAAAGATAATGCGAAGGCAGAGAATGATTATGATTCTCATAGCTGGGTGACGAATTTTTCAAGTTTCCCGATGGATCATTTAAGCTTTCTTAGTAAGGTGAAAACTAGCGTGGTATCTCGCCGTGGAAGTTCTACTTATCCTGGGGATACTACGGATCCACCAGATGGGATCGCTAATACAACAGATTCGAGCGCAGTGAAAAATGCTATTTACAATGTTGGTGAGGATTTCACCTTACGCTATAGCGGGATTGCTAAAACGAGTATTTATACAGGAGTTGAATTAGAACAAGGGCGGGATTGGATCAATGAATACCGTATCAGTCTTGCTGGTCAGTCAGGAAGTGAAGCGGCTGAGAATTTCTCAAGAGAAACGTTGACCCATGTTCAGAAAACGGCGTGGACAATGGGCGGACGTGTTGTGCCAAATCAATATCTGAATTTTACCGCACAAGCTCGGAAAAGCACTAACAATAGCGATTATGATGATATTGTGGAAGGAACATATTCTTCCGGAGCTTTGTCATCATTTATTGATAGCTTGAGGATCGAATCAACGGAATTCACGACAAAAGGGACTTGGAAGCCGTTAGGCTGGTTGCAAACTTCATTGAGGTATCAATTGTTAGATAAGGCATATTTCATGCGGCCGGAGTCGCAGGCTTTCGTTAAGTCAGTGAGCTATTCTAATGTTTACTCATATGATTTGATAATACAGCCGGTTGAAAAGTTCTTGTTTGATTTTTCACTTTCAAAGCAGGATTTTAAAATGGAAACTCCTGCTTCACAGGTGACATCGGGATACTTGCCGAGTTTTAATGGGGATGTCAATAGTGTCCTTTTAAGCTCAAGCTATATTCCGAAGCAGAACTTAAGCTACACGGGAAGTATCCTTTATTCAAAAACAGATAATTTTGATGATTACACTTCAGTCGGATTGCCATTGGGTCCGGCGAGTGATCGAGTGGATCTGACTTTTGATATGAAATGGAATCCCAAAGAAGATATTACCATTCAACCTCGATATGCGTTCTATTGGTATGATGGGAATTCTTCTGTAGATGTCGGCGACTATAATGCCCATGTTATTTGGCTTGATCTTGGGTTAAAGTGGTAGTCTTATCGATAAAATAAACACGGCAGGCACTGAGGATGATCCTTTAGTGCCTGCTGATGTGTTTGTGTAATCTAAAACGAAAATAAAACAGGAGATTGAATGGCAGAAAACGAACGACGTTATAAATTCCCGATCTATTTTTATAATTGGATCACTTATTTGGGAGTCGCTCTAGCGCTGTTCGTTTTTATTGTTGAAACTATTTTATTCGGCATTGATTTCTTTTCACCTTCGACAAATGCATATCTTTCGCTGTTGACATTTTGTTTGTTGCCGCCGTTTCTTATTATTGGACTTATTCTGATCCCCATCGGAGCTCTTCGAAAAAGAAAAAGGATCGCTTCTGGGAAATCCGAAGCGATGCCGAAAGCTTTTGTTTTTGACCCATCCATTCCTTTTCATTTTAATGCCTTTATTGTTTTTTTTGTCGGATCAACGATTTTCCTTGCGATGACTGTTGTTGGGACTTTTAGCGCTTATGAATATACAGAATCAGTTCATTTTTGCGGGACGACATGTCATCACATTATGACACCGGAGTTTACGGCTTATTCACATTCGCCGCATGCTCGGGTCCGTTGCGTCGAATGCCACATTGGTCCGGGTGTTGATTTTTATGTGAAATCTAAATTGGCTGGCTTGCGGCAAGTTTACAAAACAGTTACTCATACTTATCCGGCTCCTATTGAAACTCCGATCAAGAATTTACGTCCGGCTTCAGAAACATGCGAGAAATGTCATTGGCCGGATAAATCTTATACATCTGTTGAGATGCAAAAAAAATACTATGCAGGCAAAAACACAGAAACCCCCCCTTGGTATTTGCGGATGCTCATTAAGATTGGTAACCCCGGAACAGGGATCCATTCTCATATGTTCGTTGATAAGGCGGTCTACTATGTGGCTGACGATGTGAAACGTCAAAAGATCTCTTGGATCAAAAGTACGGATAAAGACGGGAAGGAGCTGATCTTTACATCAGATGATTCTCCTTATAAGGATAAAGCCCCTGATCCAAGTCTTATGCGAAAAATGGACTGTATTGATTGTCATAACCGGCCTTCGCATCATTATCAATCTCCATCTGTATTGATCAATCAGGCCATGACATTAGGAAAGATCAATTCTGATATTCCGCAGATCAAATCAAAGGCGATGGAATTGTTAAGCAAAGAATATCCAACAAATGACGAGGCTGTTGAAGAGATAGAATCTGGATTGATGAGCTTTTATAAAGAACATTATTCCGGATATTTTGCTACGAATCAAGGAAAGATCGTTCAAGCTTCGAAAGAGTTGACAGAAATTTTTAAAGATAATTTTTTTCCTGCGATGAAAACACGATGGGATGTTTATCCTGATAATATTGGCCATTTGAATTCAACCGGATGTTTTCGATGTCACGATGGGGAGCATCATGACAGTTCGGGAAATGCGATTTCCAAGGATTGTCGAATTTGTCATACTATCATTGAGCAAGGACCGGCCGGTCAAACTCAGAAAAGTACGGATGGGTTAGAATTTCAACATCCTTTTAGTGATGATGGGTCCTGGAAGGATATGAATTGTTCTGATTGTCATACCGGCGGTGCAATGTAGTCTTTTTGGGATTAACTACGATGAAAAATAGATTGGTACAATTCGGGCGTGAACAGCTTTTTATGCATCTTTTCCGAGAAGAGAAAAAGGTTGTTCTTAAACAGCTGGACCAGCTTGAAGATGCGATCTATAGCCTTCAATTTGAAGGCAAGATGGTTTTTTTTTCGCGTATCAAGACTATTGAATCGATCATGAAGTCGTTAAAAAAGAAGTATAAGCAGCATGTCGATCTTGATGATCGCATTATTTTTCCGTTCCTGGAAGGTCATATTCCTCGTTTAAGTCCTATTTTAAGATACTTAAAAGCCGAGCGGCAAGAATTTGAGGATGTTTTTGCTGTGTTTGATAAGATCCTTCTTGAGTTGATCAAAAAAAATGAGGTTTTGATCCGTAATGATATTATCGTGCGGTTAAAAGATAAGGGTGTTTATTTGATCTGTTTGATGCGTAGCCATATTCAGATCGAAGAGAAAAGTCTTTACGACGGTATTTTTCGTGAACTGCATCCAGATGAACGTAGTGAGTTGGTTAAGAAGATCACACAATTTTCAAATAAGTAGTTTGATTTTAAGAGATTGGGTTTGTTGATGTTTTAAAGCGGCACACGATCAAGGTGTGTTGTTTTTTTTGTGCCTTTATTTGAATTTTTTGATTATTTTGTTAGAATCACATAGTCTATATTTAGCAACATTAAAATTTAAGCGAAAGAAGTTATGATGAAAAAAATAATTCAGTTATTCTTTTTTTTATGTTTTTCTTGCGTCATGAGTCATCTGGCAATGTCCGCTGAAAATCCGGAGTTGTTGCCGGATGTTGCGCAGAATATCAAAGTTGGGATGGCGCAGGATGAGCTGTTTAAATTTTTTCCTAAAGTAACAGCGCGTTGTTATCGAGAATCAGACGGCCAGATGTGGATCACGTTTGATTATAAGGCTAATGAAGAACTTGATGAAGTGATCACGTTTCATCTCAAAGATAAACTTCTTTTAACATGGCAGCTCAACGATCGGGAAGAAAATGTCACTGAATATTTAAGTGAATTCGCGCCCTTTGGCTGGCCGCAGATGTATCCCAATTTATTTCGCGCGTTAAAGAATGTTTTAGTGAAATTACCGAGCGAGGCTTTTTTTATTGTGACCAATCGCAAACATCCGGTTGTTTTTACGGAGTATCATACCTCTGGTGTCGCGCGATTTGCGAATACTTCGGGGATCGTGAGCTTTCCTGATGATCCGCCGGCGTTTGGCGAAGGATTATGTATCGTAAAATTCAGTTCAGAGTTAAATGCTTCTGATGATATTTCCGCAATTGAGGGTGTTATTTTTCATGAACTTGCACATGTCGTTTTAGGACATTTAAGCGCAGGAAGCTATACGTTGGATATGGAAAAGGACGCAAATCATCTTGTTAAAGATTGGGGTTTTGGCAAAGAATATGCAAAAGCGAAAGAAAAGTTTGGGTCCCATGCTGAAGGAACATCACCATAAAATAAAATTACACGAAGAGAAGTCATTGTCGGACGTATTCTTACCTCTCAAAAATTTTCAATTTCGATTTGACATTTATTCTCTCATTAGGCATACTTATCACAGTGCAGTTAGTAAATAGTAGGTTAGAAGGTTGTATGAAGATATCTCAGGAATGAGCATCGCATACTTTTTCTTCTGTTCTGATCAAAGTATTGATCAGGGCGCCCAACAGTTTTGACGTCGACAGCAAAAGAAGCGGGAAGCCATTATTTACTTAAGTATGAATGTTTTTAGGAAGGAGGAGTACAATAATGGCTAAAGGAAAAGTAAAGTGGTTTAGTAACCAAAAAGGTTACGGATTCATTACGCCAGAATCTGGGGCAGATGTGTTCGTTCATCATGCCGCCATCCAAGGTGACGGTTACAAGACTTTAGAAGAGGGCCAAGATGTTGAGTTTGAAGTTCAAAATGGTCCAAAAGGTCTTTCAGCTGTAAACGTAATTAAATTATAATCTGATTTTTCAGATTATTTAAAAGTGAGGCAATTCAAGCAATTGGATTGCCTCACTTTTTTAGTGCAATTTTGGATTTTGACTTTCTTCTTAACTTGTTGTAGTATCTTCACATAGCATAAACGAATAAAATTGAGGGAGGGTTATAGTATGCATCAATTAACATCCACAAAGCCAGCTCATTGGACGCCTCAGCAGAAAGATGCTTGGCGATGTGTTGAAGATCATTGGGATCATTTGATCAACGCTAGAGTTGATGAATTTATTAAGTATATTCATGAGGATTTTATTGGTTTTGGCCATGAAAGTCCGATTAATATCGACCGGAATTGGCTTGATAAATGGGTCGGATTCTGGACAAAAAGCACCAAGATCCTTATTTGTGAGCTTCGGCCTATTGAAATAAAGATCCATGGAGATATTGCGATCATTCAGTATTTTATATTTACGATTGAAAAAAACAGTGAAGGTGGGAAAAGAGTTATTCGACGCTATACGATGACTTGGAAGAAGCAGAAAGAACGCTGGGTTGTCATAGGCAGTCACAATAACCTTGCGGATGAGACGATTCGCGGATAATTCTGATTTTTCAAAAGAAAAGTAAGAATTATGCCTAAAGTTTAGGCAATTTGAAGCGTATTTTTACGATTTGGCTCATAGAGGTGGGTTGACAAAATGGAATTTATAAGGTATCCTTTACGTACGAAGTTAGAAATGCTCTTTAAATCATGCAGAAAATCATTTAAAGCCACGGACAGTGCACTTTGTTTAAGTTCCGTGGCTTTTTCATTTTTCTCAACTCTTTAGCAAAGGGATAGCTGTAAATGATCAAATTTAACCAACCGCTACGTGTCCTCGTTGTTGAAGATAATCAAGTCGATCGGCGCATGCTTGAATCGATGCTGACAGAATCCAAGACCTCAACCGCTTTTCTTAAGCTTACAAACGATTTTAGAACTGCACAAGAAGCACTTTATGCCCATGAATTTGATGTAGTCGTTTTGGACCTTAATCTTCCAGATTGTCATGGTCTAGAAACTCTTCAAAAAATAAGTGAAATAAATGCTAATGTTGCAATTGTTGTGAATACCGGTGTTTATGAGGATGAGCTCGGTCTTCAAACGCTCAGTATTGGAGCGCAGGATTTTCTCATTAAGGGTAAATATAATGCGTATGTGCTTAACAAGGTTTTGCATTATGCCCTTGAGCGTAAACGGTTAGAGCGTGAATTAAAAAATGCTTACGATCTTCTTAAGGAAGCTCAATCTCAATTGATCCAATCAGAGAAGATGAAAGTTGTCGGTAGTTTGGCTAGCGGCATTGCGCACGAGGTGAAAAATCCTTTGGCGACGATACTTTATGGGATTACATACTTATCAGAACAGATCAGTGCATCAGATCCTAAAATAAAGAATGTTGTAGACACGATCAAAGAAGCAACACACAAAGCGAATACGATCATCAATGACTTGTTGGATTTTTCTAATTTGTCAAAATTAACGATCCAGCCGGAAAATATTAATGAGGTAATCGAAGCCTCTTTGCTTTTGGTCCACCATGAATTTGAAAAGCGGCATGTTGAATTAAAGAAATTTTTTGATCCTGATCTGGCAGCTGTTCCGATAGATCGGAATCGGGTCGAACAAGTATTGATAAACGTTCTATTAAATGCTCTTCAGGCGATGACGACTGGTGGGATATTGTCTATTCATACTGAAATCCAGATCCTTTCGGAGAGAGTGCCTGAATTCTCGAAGTTAAATCTTAATGGCTTTAAGAGAAATCAAAAGATCTTGAAAGTTTCCGTCGAGGACACAGGATGCGGGATCCCTGTGGAGGTGATCGATAAGATCTACGACCCTTTTTTTACGACTCGTCGAGAGATTGGTGGTTTGGGTTTGGGGTTATCTGTTTCTCAAAACATCATGGAAAACCATTCCGGACGGATCTTAATAGAGAATCGAAAGGAAGGAGGTGCGCGGGCAATTTTAATATTTAAAATATAGAAAGGGGGCTTCATGCAAAAGAAAAGAATACTTGTTGTTGACGATGAAAAAGGCTTTACAGCAATGTTGAGTTTGAATCTTGAATCAACTGGTCACTATGATGTTAGGGTTGTTAATGATCCGACATTAGTTCTTTCTATAGCCGCACAATATCACCCTGATCTTATTTTGCTTGATGTTATTATGCCGAAATTAGAGGGCCCTGATGTTGCTGCTTCTATTCGTGAAATTGAGAACTTTCAGGGAATACCCATTATTTTTTTAACGGCGACCGTAACAAAAGATGAAGTGGAATCGCAAAATGGTAGAATTGGTGGCCAATGTTTTGTGGCTAAACCCAGCAATTTGTCAACACTTCTTCATTCTATTGAGGATAATTTAAGTTTTATAGCCGGGAATAATTAGAGGATTAATTGTTTTTTTTGATCTTCATAATAAATTTATATTTACATGCGGTGTAAGGATTAAATATCTATTGATAAGCAATATGTTTCGCTTGATATCAATGGACTTGAATAATTTTATGGTAAAGAATTTTCTAGTATCTTTTCTTTTTGTTTTCTTTGCACTAACAGGTGCATTGGCGCAAACGGAAGCCGTCATTTTTGCTGATTCTTTTTCGCATGGCAATGACCTTTATGCTAAAGGGGAATATTTTGATGCAGCTGAGGATTTTTGCAGAGTTTTGCTTTTAGATGAAACAAATGTTAACGCTCGTCAGAGATTGCGGGAGATCAGTTCGCAATCTATCCTTCCGGTTAAATTAAAAGTCCAGCTTATCACGATTGAAAGTCTCTTGGCATATATTGATAATCTAAAAAATGATATATCTTATTTTTCTGCGCGGAGTGCTAGTTTTCACAGAACAGTTGATCAGAACAATGATGATCTTGCTGGTCGTATGGACCCTCAGAACCAAGTGTCAGGAGTTGGAAGGTCGACGGTAGGTAATCTGATCAGTGTCCTTGAGCAGAAAAAGAAATCATTCGAGGTTACGCTAAAGCAATTTAAAAAACAGTATCAAATCGCGCGATCCCCTATAAAAACACCGGATCCTTTTATTGAAATGGTTTCTGCTGGGTCTCAGGAAAGTAATGGGAATTCGGAACCAACAAAAATATTTGAACACAATGTTGATGGGAAGACTTTTGAGGTGGAAAAAGAGAAGTCTAATGTTGTTGATCCCGAGATTTTGGACCTATCGTTAAAGGTTGCTGAATTTGGTTTGGAATTGAAAAGAAAAGATGGTCAAATCGAGGACGATCAGCTTCAACTGACGGATCTGAATTCTCGGTTGGAATTAGGGCAGAGGTTGCTTGTAGAGAAAGACGATGCGATCATGCAGTTAAAGGCACAAAATGAAACAGAAATATCTAAAATAATTCAAGAAAAGGCAGATTTGGAAAAACATTACGAAAAAGAGTTTGCTGATCTTAAAGTTAAATTAGGAACATATCGTGATAGTTTAATGACGGCTCATTTTGTGATTGCCACGAGTGAAGAAAATATTTCGAATTTAAATTCACAAATTAGTGAATTAACTCATAATAATGCAGTTATCATTAAAAAACTTAAAGAATATGCGTTGAATTTAGGTGCCGCGACTAAAGAGATTGCAGGTCTTAAAAAAGATCATCGTCTTCAACAGCAGAAGGATCGCGAAGTATTTTTAAATTTCCGAAAACATAAGCTTGAGCTTTTTGGGACAATTGATTTTTATAAAGATGCCTTGGGAGAATCAAAGGGGAGGCTTTTAAGTAAAACGATAACAGCGGCGAGCCTTTATGAAATGTTAATGCAGATGCATGGAAAGCTTTTGGAAAAACAACATGATTTGGACACGCTGACCTCTAAGATGCAAAGTTTTGAAGTGCGTTTGGCCGGGATGCAGGAAAAAGTATTTGATCTTGAAAGAGGTGAACTACATGAGCAGTCAGATTATGTAAAGGCGCAGATCAGAGATATGTTTCAGGATTTTAATCAAATGAATACTGTGCTGCTAAGACAGACTAATGATGTTAATTACAAAGGAATGATGAAATTGTTAGAGTTAAAACTTCCGCAAATCTCAAGATCGATCTATTCTGCTCAATAACCCAATGAAAAAAATATTCATTCTATTATATATGATTGCTATTGTGTTTTCTGTTTCAATTGCTTCCGCTATTGATCAGACGGAGGCTGTGGTTAAGGTGTTTACAACAGTTAATAGTCTCGATTATTACATGCCTTGGCAATCGACGGGAGTTAATCTTGCTGTCGGTTCTGGTTGTATTATTGCTGGTAATAAGATATTAACAAACGCTCACGTTGTTAATGATGCCACGTTTGTTCAAATAAAGAAAAATTCGAATCCGAAGAAATATACCGCCCGGATCCTTTCTGTTGGCTACGATTGTGATTTGGCTCTTTTAACTGTCGATGATCCTGAATTTTTTAAAGGAATTGATCCTGTGGAATTAGGAGAACTTCCGAAAATGCAGGAATCTGTGGTTGTTATGGGGTATCCTCAGGGCGGTGATAAGATATCAATTACCGAAGGGGTTGTTTCCCGCATTGAAGTAACGCCATACTCGCAAAGTTCACGAAGTTTATTGACCGTTCAGATCGATGCAGCCATTAATCCGGGAAACAGCGGTGGACCAGTCTTACAAAATGGGAAATTGGTGGGAGTCGTTATGCAGGCTTTGATGACGGGCCAGAATATTGGATATATGATCCCTCCACCGATCATTCATCATTTTTTGAACGATTTTAATGATGGCCATTATGAAGGATTCCCTGTGATGGGCCTGGATTTTAATTCGACGGAAAATGATGCTTTAAGGGATTTTTATCATATTTCAAAGTTTAAAGGTGGAGTTGTTGTCACTCGTGTTTTGCCGTTCTCATCAGCTGATGGTATTATCAAAGAGAATGACGTGATCCTCGAGGTTGACGGCACTTCGATTGGAGAGGATGGAACATTTCCCTTTCGTGGAAATGAACGGATCGCGTTGTCGTATTTGATCACTCAGAAACAAAAAGGGCAGAATGTTCGGATACGAATTGTCAGGGATGGCAAAGTGCTCGATACGGTTGTTTTGTTAAAAGAATTTGAACCGATGATCCCTCGGTCAAGATATTTTGATAAACCTCCGTATTACATTTATGGTGGGCTTGTTTTTATGGTGGTGAGTATGGATCTTATGGAATCTTGGGGGCCGCGCTGGTGGGAAAGGTCTCCGGTCGATTTTAATTATTATTTGATCGGTTCCGGAAGATTGAATAAAGAGAATCGCAAGGAATTGGTTGTTCTTTTGAATGTTTTAGCGGATGACATTAATGTTGGCTATCATGAGTATACAACGGAGATCATTAATCGGGTCAACGGAAAAGAGGTTAAATCGTTCAAGGAATTTGTTTCAATATTAAATGAGATCAAAGTTAAAGAACCGTTCACGATCTTTGAGACTCCCGGGAATGTGAAGATGATCCTGGATAATAAGAATATTGATTTGATAACAAATCAGATCTTAAAACGTAATAATATTCCCAGTCAATATTCGGATGATGTTAGGGGATGGGTAGAAAAAAAATAATATGGAAGCCAAATTTGTACAGATCGATATTCGTGAGGCTAAACGCATGATCGATAGCGATAATGTAACGATCGCTGATATTCGTGCTCCTGAGGCTTTTCACGAGTCGCATATCGCTCGTGCTGTCAATGTCGGGCAAGAGAACATCGGCCAATTTATTGCGAACGCAAACAAAGATATTCCGCTTATTTGCTGCTGTTATCATGGTATGAGCAGTCAAAATGCCGCGCAGTATTTTTCTGCTCAAGGATTCAAGACTGTTTATAGTATTGACGGCGGGTTTGAAGCTTGGCGCTGTGAATATCCCACAACTCAGGGATCTTGATCCCAAATAAGAATGAAAAAATATTCAAAAGTCAGAGCAGTTATTTTTGATATGGATGGTGTGATCACCGATACAATGCCATATCATTATCGGGCTTGGAAGAAGATATTTACTCAAGCCGGTATTCCCGTCGGTCATTTAGATATTTATACTCGGGAAGGACAAAAAGGGATCGATAGTGTTTATGAGATTTCCGCAGAATATCAGAAGAAATTTACGACCGCTCAAGTCAACGATCTTTTAAAATCAAAAGAGATCTTGTTTAAGAAAATCGTTCGAAAGAAGTATATCTCAGGTACACGTCAGTTCATTAAAGATCTAAAGAAATTAAAATTTAAACTGGCTCTTGTGACAGGGACTTCCCGTAAAGAGGTTTGCCAAATTTTACCAAAAAAGATCTTTGATTCATTTGATGTGACTGTTACTGGTTCTGATGTTCATAACGGCAAGCCGCATCCAGAGCCATATTTGAAGGCATTAAAGGGGCTTTGCCTTGGCGCAAAGGAGGCGATCGTTATTGAGAATGCGCCTTTTGGCATCGAATCAGCCAAAAGAGCAGGGATAAAAACTTTTGCGCTTGAAACATCATTGCCGAGGGAGTATTTGAAAAAGGCTGATAAGGTTTTTGATACAATTGATGCATTAAGGAGTGAACTCTTTTCGTAAGGGACATGCAATGAAATTTAAGAACATCCTGCTTTTATATAAGAGAAGTGCTTATAAGATCTATTTTCAAGATAAGAAGAACTCATTTAAGAACCTTGATCGAAAATTCCTCAAGAATGAAATGGCGCATTTTGAACGCTCGCACGATGAGCATTATGATGCTTTGCATCAGATCCAGAGGATCTTATATACACTGGGTGCTCCGTTTACGGATTGTTATCGCGGGAATAAGATCGATTATTCAAAATTCGATCTTGTGATCACCGTCGGAGGAGATGGGACTTTCTTAGAGGCCGCGCGGCATATTGTTCATCAACCGATCATTGGTGTTAATTCTGCGCCTGATTATAGTGTCGGACGTTTTTGCGCGGCAACCGTTACAAACTTTGAGAAGATCGTTCGTAAGGTTTTGGATGGAAGCGCGCAGTATGGGCAGCTTCAAAGGCTTCAGTTGGAAGTTAAGGATATCAAGTTAAAGGTTAATGTTCTCAATGATGTTTTGATCTCACATCAAAATCCGGCGATGCTTTGTAGGTATTATTTAACATTAAATTCCTGTAAAGAAGAACAAAGAAGTTCTGGGGTTTGGGTTGCAACAGCGGTCGGCAGTACCGGCGCGATCCATTCATCAGGTGGAAAAGTTTTAGATCAATTTGATAAAAGGTATCAATACATGCCGCGGGAATTATATGCAGGCCGTGGAACTCAGTATAAGCTTAAAGGCGGGATCTGTTCAAGGAACCAGATCTTAAATATTGTTTCTTTGATGCGTAACGGCATGCTGTATGTCGATGGGGCTCATCATAAATATTCTTTCCCTTTTGGAGCGCATCTTAAGCTTTCAAACTCTCCGAATTCTTTAAAAACGGTGATCATCCAATGAGAGCTGTTTTATTGATCTCTCACGGCAGCCGTAGTCCAAGAACAAAATTAGAAGTTACTCGTTTGGTAAAAGATCTTAGAGTGTTAAGTAAGATAAAAATATTTGAATATGCTTTCTTGGAGATCGAATCTCCGAATATCCCGGATGGTATCGATCATTGTATCGCAAAGGGGGCAACGGAATTGATCGTTCTTTTGAATTTTCTTAATTCCGGGCGGCATGTGGATATTGATATTCCTCGGATTATAAAAAATGCTCAAAAAAAACATCCGCGGGTTTTGATCAGAATGACTAAACCTATCGGACAGCACGTGAAAATCTCAAATCTTTTTTTAGATCTCATTGAACATCCCTGACTTTAAAATGTCTGCACTGTTTAGTTCAAGATTATTATCGTGGTATAAGAAAAATTCTCGGAAGCTTCCTTGGAGAGAGACAAAGGATCCTTATAAGATCTGGATCTCGGAAGTGATGCTGCAGCAAACGACCGTAAAAGCGGTCATCCCGTATTATCAAAAATGGATAAAAGAGTTCCCGACCGTTACGAAAGTTGCGAACACCTCAATTGAAAAGATCCTTAAACAATGGCAGGGCCTTGGGTATTACAGTCGGGCGAGAAATCTCCATAAAGCCGCGGATATTATTTGCAGGGATTTTGCTGGTCAAATTCCCGATAATACCCATGACTTAAAGAAACTTCCTGGATTTGGTCCATATACGATCGGTGCCGTTTTAAGTATCGCATTTAATCAGCGTACTCCTATTATTGACGCCAACGTCCGTCGGGTTGTGATGCGGTTACTTGCTCTAAATGGCCTTCCCGATAATTCTCATGACAAAGTGATCTATGAATTTTTAGATATTGTGATGCCGCAAAAGAATATGAGCAGTTTTAATCAGGCACTGATGGAGTTAGGAGCGCTTGTTTGTAGGAGCAAGGAAGTCCTTTGTAGTATTTGTCCGGTCCAGTCGATGTGTAAGGCTTATTCTAAAGGCTTACAGGAAATTATTCCTCAAGTGAAAGTTAAGAAGATTCAAGATGTGGAAGTTGTGATCGCGCTTATTCGGAATAAAAGTAAATTTTTGATCCAGCAAAGGCCAGCCAAAGGGCTTTTTGCTGATCTATGGGAATTCCCGGGAGGAAAGATCGAAAAAGAGGAACTGCAATTGGATGCTCTTAAAAGGGAACTTAGAGAGGAGCTTGGCATAGAATTGCAGTCTGCGAAGTTTTTATTCCCTGTAGTTCAATTTTATACGCAGTTTCGGGCTAAACTCTACGTTTGGGATTGTGAACTTCAGGGAGTTTTAAATTTAAAGTCGCACATGCGATGGGCGAATCCCAAAGAATTGAAAAATTATCCGATGCCGTCAGGAAGTGCTCGGATCCTCGCTAAATTATCAAATTCGGCTATTCTAGCGGATTAATATAAAAATAAGCTGCAGGAATGTTGATTAAGAGTGACTTGACAATCCCTATATTTATGTTACATTACTATTGTGGTAATGTTAGTAATGATTGGATTTAACATATGAAAATTTCAGCAAGAGCAGATTATGCGTGCAAAGCAGTTCTTGAGCTTTCTTTGCATTGGCCAAAAGAAGAGCCATTGCCGATCAATATTATTGCTCAAAAACAGAATATTCCAATAAGGTTTTTAACTCACATTCTTTTGAGTTTAAAACAGCTTGGATTGGTCCAAAGTAGCCGTGGAAAAGCGGGAGGATATGTTTTGCTGCAGTCCCCGAAAGACATTCATTTGTCGCAGATCATTCTTCATTTTAGTGAATGGACATCACATAAAAGTCCCCAAATGGGTGCACGAAAACCTATAAATGTTTTTAATATTATTTGGAAAGAATTTGATGAAACAATGCTACAATTTCTTGAAAAAATCACGTTCGAGGATCTTTTAGAGCGAAATAGAGATTTAGAGAATGTCCCAATGTTTGTGATCTAATAAGGATTTGATATGGTATCGAAAGAAAAAATAGAGAGCTATTTAAACAAAATAAGAAATTATTCAGCAGAGGAGATCATTAAGTTCGCTTATGCGGAATTTGGGGAGCGGATCAATTTTGCGTCGAGTTTAGGTGAAGAAGATCAAGTGATCACGGACATGATCTCAAAAATAGCGCCTAAAACAGAGATCTTTACTCTTGATACCGGACGATTGTTCCAGGAAACATATGATCTGATCGCGAAAACGCAAAAACGATATCAGTTGAATTTTAAGATTTATTATCCTGATACTTCATCGATACAAGAAATGGTGCAAGAAAAAGGGATCAATTTGTTTTATGAAAGTGTTAATAACAGAAAACTTTGCTGCGGGATCAGAAAAGTCGAACCGCTTAAGCGCGCGCTAAAGAATGTCGACGCGTGGATGACCGGGCTTCGGCAAGAGCAATCAATAACCAGAAAAAATATTGACGTTATTGAGTGGGATGAAGATAATAATAATTTCAAAATTAACCCACTTGTGAAATGGACACTTGATCAGGTTAGAGATTATATTAAACAGAATAAAATTGATATTAGTCCATTGCATGAAAAAGGATTTATCAGCATCGGCTGCGCGCCGTGTACACGAGCTGTTAATCCCGGGGAAGACATACGTGCTGGACGTTGGTGGTGGGAGAATCCAGAGAGCAAAGAATGCGGATTGCACAATAATCCGAAGTGGAGTGGAAATAAGAAAAAATAACTTTGTAGAAGAAGTTAGAGGTTAGAAGCTAGAAGTTAGAATTCTAGCTTCTTGCATCTAGCTTCTAGCCTCTAATTACGTATTTTATTATGACTATGACAAAACTTGACAACCTTGAAGCCCAAAGCGTTTTTATCCTTCGCGAATCATACCGCGAATTTAAAAGTCTCGTTATGCTTTGGTCGATCGGTAAGGATAGTACTGTCCTTTTGTGGCTGGCGCGAAAAGCTTTTTTCGGCCATGTGCCTTTTCCGTTGGTCCATATTGATACAAGCTATAAGATCCCGGCGATGATCGCCTATCGAGACCGATTAGCGAAGGAATTTAAATTAAATATGATCGTCGGCCAGAATAAGCCTGCACTCGATGCTAAGAAAACTTTTCCCGATGGAGCGATTGATCGGATTTCCTGCTGCAAGTCATTAAAAAGTGAAGCTTTGAAGCACACTCTCGCTGGTGATTGGCCGCGATATCGATTGGATCATGAAACAAAAAAATATGAATTGGATAAAAATACTGAACCGTACACCGGCGTTATCGTCGGAGTCCGCGCGGATGAAGAAGGAAGCCGGTCCAAAGAACGTTATTTTTCTCCACGCGACAGGAATAATGATTGGGATGTTGGCGACCAGCCGCCGGAGTTGTGGAATCAATTTAAAACCGATTTCGCGCCGGGAACGCATGTGCGGATCCATCCATTACTGGATTGGACGGAATTAAATATTTGGGAGTATATTGAAAAAGAGAATATCCCGATCACGGATCTTTATTTTGATCAAGGCTCCGGAAAAAGGTATCGTTCGTTGGGCTGTTTTCCTTGTACAACCCCAGTTGAATCGACTGCGAAAAATGTTAAAGATATTGTTGCGGAACTTCGCACTGGAAAATTTGTCAATATCGCAGAACGTTCCGGCCGCGCGCAGGATAAAGAGGACGGTGGAGGATTAGAAAAATTGAGAGTGGAAGGATATATGTGATTTTAGTGCTCAGTGATCAGTGTCCAGTGATCAGAATAAATCTGACCACTGATCACCGGGCACTGACCACCGATGAGATAAAAATATGAACACACTAAGCAGGGAACAAATGAACGTCGTTATCGTCGGCCATGTCGACCATGGAAAAAGTACGCTTATCGGCCGATTGCTGGCTGACACAGGGTCGTTGCCGAAAGGAAAACTTGAGGCTGTTCAGGAAAACTGCAAGCGTACCGCCCGGCCTTTTGAATATGCGTTTCTTTTAGATGCCTTAAAAGACGAACAATCTCAAGGGATCACTATTGATACGGCCAGGTCTTTTTTTAAATCAAAAAATCGTGATTACATTATAATTGATGCCCCCGGACATATTGAATTTTTGAAAAATATGATCACGGGAGCTGCGCGGGCAGAAGCAGCTATTTTAGTCATAGATGCCAAAGAAGGTATTCGTGAGAACTCTAAACGTCATGGCTATATGATGTCATTTTTGGGGATCAAGAATGTGACTGTTTGTGTGAATAAAATGGATCTGGTTAATTTTGATGAAGCGATCTTTAATTCGATCCGAAATGAATTTTTGGATTTCTTAAGTGAGATCAATTTAAGGCCTTTGAATGTGATCCCGATCAGTGCGATGCAGGGTGAGAATATTATTGCTGCGTCGAAGAAAATGACATGGTATGAAGGTCCGTCGATCTTGGAAGCGTTGGATAACTTTGTAAAAATGCCCGCTAGTGAAAAGCAGGAATTGCGGTTTCCTGTCCAGGATGTTTATAAATTTACTGAAGAAGGCGATGAACGCAGGATCTTTGCCGGCCGGATTGAATCTGGTTCAGTGAAAATCGGTGATGAAGTGATCTTCTTGCCATCAAGTAAAAGATCAAGAATTGCAAGCGTTGAGGCGTTCAACCTGGATTTACAGACTGAAGCATTCGCTGGACAAAGTACAGGCTTTTGTCTTGAAACGCAAGTGTATGTTAAACCTGGTCAGATCATGTGTAAGATCGGCCAGACGCTTCCGCATGTTTCCACAAAGTTAAAAACAAACATTTTTTGGATGGGAAAACAGCCGCTTGTTTTTGGGAAAACATATAAATTAAAATTGGCGACGCAGCATGTTCCGGTCGTGTTATCGAAAATTTTAGGTGTTTTGGATGCTTCAGAATTATCTTCGATCTCAAATAAACAGCAAGTCGATCGGCATGATGTGGCGGAATGTATTTTAGAGACTTTAAAACCCATTGCCTTCGATGAAACATCAAAAATGTCCGGTACGGGGCGATTTGTTATTGTTGATAATTATGAAATATCGGGCGGGGGCATTATTTTAGCTCCTGTTTTTGATGATAATACGTCGTTAAATGATTATATCCGCTCAAGAGATTTTAAATGGGAGCGAAGCGATATCACTCCAGCCAAGCGTGCTCAGAAGTATGAACATAAGTCAGCGCTGATCGCGATCGTCGGGATATCTGATGAGCAAAACAAAAAGATCGCAAAAGGGCTTGAAGAACGTTTGTTCGAGCTTGGGAAATTTACATATTTTCTTGGGATCCCGAGTGAGTCTTTGTTGAAAACTGCGCAATACAATGACCAAACTTTGAGTAAGGTTGAGATGATCAAATACTTAGGGGAGATCGCACACACCATGACGGATGCGGGCCTTATTTTGTTGACGCAGATCACTGATCCTGATGATGCGGATGTTGAAATGCTCACGACGTTCAATCGTCCCAATCCCACGTTGATCGTTAGTGTCGGGGAGAATTTATTGTCTGAAAATCATGTTCATTTGGCATTGTCTGCTGATGTGAGCCTTGCGGTTGCGATCCAGAAGATTACGGAACTCCTTATCCGTTCTGTCATTCTTGATCCGGAATATTCGATCTAACTTGCAAGATCAAAGTGTTTTTCCTTTCGAAATATAATAATTTTTATATAAATAAAATAGAGAATATGCTAAAATACCGACGTTTTGAAAGGGAAAAATAGATCACTCTATGCGTATTCTTTTGACAAATGATGACGGGATATTTGCTCCCGGCATTTATGCTATATATACCGAATTAAGGAAATTTGCTGATGTGACTGTCGTTGCTCCCGATTCAGAACGTAGTTCTGTCGGGCATGGAATAACTTTGGCGCATCCGATTTGGTATAAGAAGATCAATCGCAAGGATCGATTTTTCGGTTACGGCATCAGTGGAACACCGGCGGACTGTGTGAAATTTGCTGTTTCAGTCCTGATGAAGAAAAAACCGGATATTGTTGTTTCTGGAATTAACATCGGACAAAATGAAGGTTGTAGTGTTTTTTATTCCGGGACAGTTGCCGGAGCAAGAGAAGGAGCGTTGTTGGGGATTCCCTCTATGGCCATTTCACTTGCGACATTTGTTGATCCAGATTTTTCTGTAGCTGCTAAATACGGCGCTAAAATAGCCCGGACACTTCTTTCTGCGGATCTTTCCCTCGGAACTTTCTTGAACGTTAATGTTCCTCATGTTTCACTAAAGCAGATCAAAGGTATTAAGATCACTCGTCAAGGCCGCGTGCCTATTCATGGAGATTTCCGCAAACGTACTGATCCTAATTTACGCGAATATTACTGGATGACTGGCAAGCTCCCGGTTCAGAAGAATAATAATGAGATCGATACTTATGCGCTGCGTAATAATTTTGTTACGGTCACGCCAATTTCAAGTGATTCAACGGATTATCAGGCATTAGAAAAACTAGAAAAGAACGGATCTGTTTATGGTCGCTGACAGTGTTATCCTTAGCGCGCGAGTTCTTATTGTTGATGATCAAGAGATCAGCATCCGGCTTTTGACAGAATTATTACAGAAAGCAGGCTATACGAATATTTTTTCTACACAAGATTCCCGCAGAGTAAAAGACCTGTATCTTCAATTAAAGCCTGATCTTGTGATTTTGGACCTCAATATGCCTTATTTGGATGGCTTTGATGTTATGGAACAATTGCAGAAGATAGAAGCGAATTCGTATCTGCCGATCGCGATCCTTTCCAATGAAGAGAGTCAAGGGATCCGGTATCGGGCGTTGCAATCTGGGGCGAAGGATTTTCTAAACAAACCTTATGAACGTATTGAGGTTTTAATACGTTTGCGAAATTTGATCGAAGTTCGAATGCTTCACAATGAGGTTCGGAATCAAAATAAAATATTAGAAGATAAAGTTAAGGATCGAACGCAAGAGCTGTATGATACACAGCTGGATGTTATTCAGCGGCTCGCGCGGGCCGTGGAATATCGCGATTCGGAGACGGGAATGCACATTGTTCGTATGAGTTATTATTCTTCGTGTTTGGCCGCAAAAATTGGGTTAAGCCTAAAAGAATGCGAACTTATTTTAACAGCAAGTCCGCTTCATGATATCGGGAAGATCGGCATCCCTGACAGTATTTTACAGAAGCCCGGTCCATTGACAAAAGAAGAGTGGGAAGTTATGAAAACTCATACGACGATTGGTAAGGAATTATTATCAGGAGGGAATTCTGAGTTTTTAAAAATGGCTCGGGAGATCGCTTTAACACATCATGAAAAATGGGATGGGAAGGGTTATCCCCACGGATTGAGAGGGGAAGAGATTCCTCTAGTTGGTCGGATTTGCGGGATTTGTGATGTTTTTGATGCTTTGTTGACGAAACGTCCGTATAAAAAAGCTTGGACGATGGATGAGACTTTAAATGAAATAAAAAAATGCTCGGGTTCACATTTTGATCCGGCGTTAGTTGAGGCGTTTTTAAGTATTACCTCACAAGTTGAGCACATACAGGAAAAATATAGAGATCCAATGATGGAAAAAGAAGCAAAGAATAATGTTTCGGTTTAATTTTTTTAAAATAAGTATTTGACTTGGAGGATAAATGGACGAAAAAGCGCAAATCGTTGTTAATGGCAAGACGTTCGAATTCCCAGTTATTGAGGGCACGGAAAAAGAAAAAGCGATTGATATTTCTAACCTTCGGGCGCAGACTGGTTATATTACGATCGATAATGGGTTTGGCAACACGGGGTCTTGCACAAGTGCGATCACTTATTTGGATGGTGAGAATGGTGTTTTGCGCTATCGTGGGATCCCTGTTGAGCAAATGGCCGAGAATTCGACATTTGTTGAAACATCTTATTTGTTGATCTATGGAAATCTTCCGACGGAAAAAGAATTGTCGGATTTTTCGAATTCGTTTACAAAACAAGCGGATTTGCATAAGGACATGCTTAATTTTTTTGACGGATATCCTCGCACAGGACATCCCATGGCCCTTCTTTCAGCGATGGTTTGCTCATTAGCGGGATATTATCCTGAACTTATGAATCCGGAACCTTCCGCTGATGAAGTTAAGCGTATGGCCGCTCAGCTTTTGTCAAAGGTTCGGACAATTTCCGCATATACATATCGAAAGTCAAAAGGATTGCCGTATATTCCGCCGCAGGATGAATTAAAATATATCCCCAACTTCTTACATATGATGTTCTCTTCACCGAATAAAGATTACAAGATCGATCCAGTTGTTGTTGATGCGCTGCGGGTCCTTCTGATCCTTCATGCGGATCACGAACAGAATTGCAGTACTTCAGCGGTGCGGATGGTGGGAAGCTCTTGGGCGAATATGTTCGCCTCAATTTCTGCCGGGGTGTGCGCGCTTTGGGGCCCGTTACATGGCGGAGCGAATCAGGAAGTTATTGAAATGCTTGAAGCCATTCATAAAGATGGCGGCGGGGTGGAGAAATATGTCGCGAAAGCAAAAGATCCGGATTCTAATTTTCGCTTGATGGGATTTGGGCACCGCGTTTATAAGAATTTCGATCCGAGAGCGAAGATCATCAAGAAAAAAGCGGATGAAGTCCTTAATAAACTTGGTGTTCATGATCCTCTTTTGGATATTGCATTAAAGTTAGAGGAATTTGCTTTAAAAGATGAGTATTTTATAAAAAGAAAATTGTATCCCAATGTTGATTTTTACAGCGGGATCATTTATAAGGCGATCGGTATCCCGACGGATATGTTCACGGTGATGTTCGCTATCGGCCGTATGCCAGGCTGGATCGCTCATTGGAAAGAAATGCGTGAAAATACAAAAACAAAGATCGGCCGTCCTCGTCAGATATATACAGGGTTTAATAAAAGAGATTATATCCCGCTTGATAAGCGTTAAATTTGTAAAAATTCCTATCAATGCAAGAGAGGTGATTTTATTTCCTGCATTGATATAAGTGTAAAAATGAAGGGGGTTTGCAGTGATAAGTTATAAGGATGTTTCAAAATTTGATCAAGATGTCACAATTGTTTTTGTTACAAAAGAACAGGTCAAAAGCAAGAAATTTGCTTTTAAAAATCCAAATCTTGAGAAGGAAATTCTCGCATTAAATGGTCAGCAGCAGTTTGATGGTGATCAGGGACAAGTTTTTCCTTTGTTCTCTCAAAATAAACTTGTTTTACTTTCGGGGCTTGGGGATGCCAGTGATCTGACATCAACGGCGTTGCGAATTTGCGTTAAAAAAAGCGTGTTGTCTTCTTTTGTGAAATCAAGATCAAAGATGGAGATCGTTCCGCATTTACAAGACGACAGTACGGTCCATTGCATTATTGAGGGTTTAATGCTTGGAACGTATGCGTGGAAGAAATATAAATCAAAAGATAAAGATGAAAGATCATCTGCAGAAAAAGAATATGTGATCGCCACCGCTCATAAGAAGATCTATGGTGATTCGGAAACGATCTGCCAGGGTGCGAATTTCACTCGGGATCTGATCAATGATAATGCCGATGTTGTGAATTCACAGTTTCTAGAAGCTGCGATCAAAGGATTGATCAAGGGCGAAAAGAATATCTCGACTGAGATCCTTGGGGAAAAGGAGATGAAAGCTAAAGGTTTAAATCTTCATTTAGCTGTAAATCAAGGGAGTCAGTATGAACCGCGATTGATCATTGTTAAATATAATGGGGCTGACGATGATAAGAATTATACAGCGCTCGTCGGGAAAGGTATGACTTTTGATACAGGTGGGCTTAATTTAAAAACGACCGGTCATATTGAAACAATGCGTTCTGATATGAGCGGAACGGCTGCTGTTGCAGGTATTCTAAAAAACACGTTGAATCTTAAAATTAAGAAAAATATTCTGTTTACGTTCGTGATCGCTGAAAATGCGATCGGTTCACGTGCTTTTAAACCGGGCGATATTTATAAAAGTTATTCCGGAAAAACAGTTGAGATCGCCAATACTGATGCAGAAGGCCGGCTTGTTTTGGCGGATGCAATTTCGTATCTTGTGAAAAATTATAAACCGGCGCGGATCATTGATATCGCGACGTTGACAGGGGCTTGTGTTGTTGCTCTTGGTAATGATTATACGGGGTTGATGTCAACTAATGACGACTTGGCTCGTGAGCTCGTACGAGCATCTAATGAAACAGATGACCGCGTTTGGCGATTGCCGATCTATCGGGAATTAAAAGATGCCGTAAAATCCCAATTTGCTGATATTAAGAATCTCGGGTTTTCAAAAGGTGCCGCGGGGGCTTTAACCGGAGCGGAATTCCTTCGTCAATTTACCGAAGGAACGATCTGGGCCCATTTAGATATCGCTGGGACAGCTTTTGTTGATAATCAAGAGCGTTGGTATTTTGGGCATGGAGCAACCGGCGCAAGCGTAAGACTTTTGACCAATTATTTGCGAAATAATTAGCAAGGAGTTTATATGGAAAATACACCTATTATTTTCATTGTTTTTGTTGGAGTGGGTTTCTTGTTCTTTTCAGGGATCCGGATCGTTCGTCCAACCCACAGAGGACTTATTGAGCGTCTAGGAAAATATCATCGTTTTGCGATGCCGGGGTTCCATTGGATCTTTCCGATGATCGAGATCATGTATATTGTTAATGTCACGGAACAAATGGTCAATGCGGAGCCGCAGGAGATTATTACAAATGATAATCTAAACGCCAAAGTTGACGCTCAGGTGTACTTTAAGGTTCGTTCTGATGAAGCAAGTGTTCGGAATTGTCAGTATAATGTGAACAATTATCAATATCAGATCGTCAATCTTGCGAGAACAACTTTAAGAAATATCATTGGGACGATGACCTTGAAATTAGCCAATAGCGAACGGGGTAAGATCAATTCAGAATTGCATAATATTTTAAAGAATGAAACGGGTGATTGGGGACTGGAGATCGTTCGTGCGGAATTAAAGGAGATCGATCCGCCAAAAGATGTTCAGGAAACAATGAATAAGGTCGTTAAAGCTGAAAATGAGAAAATAGCGGCGATCGATTATGCGACAGCGACGGAAACGGTTGCGGATGGTCAAAAGCGTTCGGAGATCAAAAAAGCAGAAGGTGTTAAACAAGCGAATATTTTAACAGCGCAAGGTGAGGCTGAAGCGATCCGCTTGGTTAATGAAGCTGCCAATCAATATTTTGTCGGTAATGCGCAGCTATTAAGAAAATTGCAGACGGTAGAAACATCCCTTAAGGATAATGCGAAAATTGTTGTTCCGAGCAATTCAGAATTAGTCAACGTGATCGGCGAGTTGGCGGGAGTTTTACCGCTTAAAAAGAATTCATAAGTTTATTTAATATAGGAGTTTTATGAAATTTCGTATTGAAACTGACACCATGGGGGAGATCAAAGTTCCGGCGGATAAATATTATGGTGCGCAAACAGCTCGGTCGCTCATGAATTTTAAAATTGGAGGAGAACCTTTTTCTCCTGAATTCATTCGCGCGTTGGCGATCGTTAAGAAAGCGGCGGCGCTTGTTAATTTTGAATTAAAACTTCTTCCAAAATCGAAGAAAGATGCGATCGCGAAAGCTTGTGATGAAATTATAGCCGGTAAATGGAACGATCATTTTCCACTTGTTGTTTGGCAGACCGGTAGCGGCACTCAAACGAATATGAATGCTAATGAAGTGATCTCAAACCGCGCGATCCAGATCCTTGGTGGGAAAATGGGCAGTAAAAAGCCCATCCATCCTAATGATGATGTGAACAAATCTCAGTCATCCAATGATGTTTTTCCGACGGCAATGCATGTGGCGGCTGTCGAAGAGATCTATCGAACGCTCATCCCTGCAGTAACAACATTACAAAAAGCTTTGGATCAGAAAGCAAAAAAATTTAAGAATATCGTCAAAATTGGTCGAACGCATTTAATGGATGCGACACCGTTAACTCTTGGTGATGAATTTTCCGGATACGCGCAGCAGCTAAAAAATAGTTTAAAACGTATAAAATCCGCGTTGCCGCATTTATGTGAATTGGCTTTAGGCGGGACAGCTGTTGGAACGGGATTAAATACGCATCCTAAATTCGCAAAACAGGCCGCAAAGAAGATATCGATGTTGACCGGGAAACCGTTTGTCAGTGCGCCGAATAAGTTCGAAGCCCTCGCCGGGCATGATGCGATCGTTGAATTTAGCGGATGTTTAAAAACGATGGCGGCTTCTTTGATGAAGATCGCAAACGATCTCCGTTGGCTCGGTTCGGGGCCGCGCTGTGGGATCGGAGAGATCTTGCTTCCTGCCAATGAACCGGGAAGTTCCATAATGCCCGGAAAAGTAAATCCCACTCAATGTGAAGCGATGACAATGGTTTGCACGCAAGTGATGGGAAATGACGTTACGATCAATGTCGCCGGAGCGAGCGGGAATTTTGAGTTAAATGTTTATAAACCAGTGATCATTTTTAATTTGCTTCAATCGATCCGTTTGATCTCAGATGCTTGTGAAAGTTTTACCGAAAATTGCGTTGTCGGTATTGAGCCGAATTTAAAAACGATCAAACGTAATGTCGATAATTCGTTAATGCTTGTGACCGCACTTAATTCTCGTATCGGGTATGACAATGCCGCGAAAGTCGCAAAAAAAGCCTATCATGATAATACCTCTCTGAAGGAAGCTGCACTTTCCTTAGGTGTTATTTCTGCCGCAGAATTTGATAAAGTTGTTCGACCTGAAAAAATGCTCAGGCCGCAATAATGAATAAAAATAAGAATCAGAAAGAAATTTTTTTGTGATCATCGGCGTCCCAAAAGAAATTAAAAACAACGAATATCGTGTGAGCATTATTCCCGTTGGGGTTGAAATGTTGATACATGCCGGGCACGAGGTCTTTATCCAAAAAGGTGCTGGCTTAGGAAGTGGCATTACAGATCGTGATTATATTCAGTCCGGCGCAAAAATTCTTGAGAACGCTGCTGACATTTATTCAAAAGCTCAAATGATCGTTAAGATCAAAGAGCCTCAAAAAGAAGAATATTCTCTTCTTAAAAAAGGTCATATCGTATTTACTTATTTTCATTTTTCTGCGGATCGTTCATTAACTGAATCGATGCTGGAGCGGGGAATTATTGCGTATGCTTACGAAACTCTTCAATTGGAAAGTGGTGAGTTACCTTGTTTAGTCCCGATGAGCGAAGTCGCCGGGCGAATGGCAGTTCACGAAGGTGCAAAGTATTTGGAGGAGCCTATGAAGGGCAGGGGCATTCTTTTGGGTGGTGTCCCAGGGGTTATGCCGGCTGAGGTTGTGATCATTGGTGCGGGAGTTGTTGGATCGAACGCCGCAAAAATGGCGGCAGGCTTGGGTGCTAATGTTACGATCCTTGATATTAATCTGAATCGATTGCGTTATTTGGATGACATTATGCCTCAAAATGTCCATACTGTGATGAGCAATCCCCACACGATCCGTGATAGTGTTTTAAAGGCTGATCTGGTTATTAGTAGCGTTCTTATTCGCGGAGCTAAGGCGCCATGTCTTATTGATCGAGAATTAGTTTCAAAAATGAAGCAAGGCGCTGTCATTGTTGATGTTGCGATCGATCAGGGCGGATCGGTTGAAACAAGCCGTCCGACAACGCATGAAGATCCGATCTATTTAGTTGATGGTGTTGTTCATTATTGCGTAACCAATATGCCAGGGGCTGTGGCAAGAACAAGCACATACGCCTTGACGAATGCGACTCTGCCGTATATTCTATTACTATCGAATGTAGGCTTTGAAAAGTCGATCGCGCATTATCCGTTAAAACGCGCACTAAATATGGCAAACGGTGAGCTTCTGATCAAAGAAGTCGCTCAAACGTTTCAACTCCCGTTTCGGGATCTAAATTAGGAATAAAAATGGTCAAAACAAGCATAAAAGAAAGACGTAATTTTTCACGCGCTAAACGTGTTTTAAGTATTCAGTATCGCTTAGTTAATAAGAGAATTCGAGTTCAAGAAAATGGCTGGCAGCTTTCTATGACGGAAGATATGAGCGTTGGCGGTCTGACATTTTATAGTGATCAAGAGTTGCGGATCGGGGATGTTCTAGAGTTAAAAGTCGCAATGTCCGGCATTTTAGATATTTATACAGGCCTTTCGAAGGTTGTCCGTGTTGAAAGAAAGAAAACGGGAGCGTATTATTTTATTGCAGTTCAATATATTGAAGATCAATCGACCCGCCGAGCAAAGACATATATTCCAGCGAAAAAATCAAAAAACCGCATTTAAGAAATATTCTTTAATTTCATTACTTAATTCTTTTTTGAAAACGAATAACGCTTAATCCTAAAATAACAATTCCCATAATTGTTAAAGGGATGATCTGGTCGATCAGATCAAATAAGAAGCGTAAAAGATCGGCAACGGCATAGTTTCTCGTTGAAAAATAAATCCGAAAATAGGTAATTTAATTGAATTTTGATTTTTATTTTATCATGGGAAGTTAACGGCTGGCACCCAATTTGTAAAATTTCCTGAAGAAATCGCTGTCCGTGATTATTTTACTTTGTTATACTACATTAAATTAATTGCTATGCAAAAAAACATCACTAATGAAAATTTTAAGCAATATGGCAAGATTATTGCTTATCCTAAAAAGCATTTAAAGGGCACGAAGCGTAATCTTTGGAAGATCATTTTAACGGATGAAACAGCCCGAGGCTGGCGAATAGCGTATCTTGTTGTTAGAGATCGATCCGTAAAACGTCTGGAGCGGCATCCGAATACCTTTGAAAGTTTCGAACCGGTTGCAGGAAAAACATTATTGTTTGTCAGTCAAGGGAAAGTTCCTGAAAAGATCGAATGTTTTAATTTAAATACGCCTGTCATCCTCAAAAAGAACATTTGGCATGCAGTAGTCACGGTCGGTGATGAGAGTGAGATCAAGATCACGGAAAATGCGAAAGTTGTCTGCCAATATTGGCCATTAGGATATAAGCTTCCCAAAAAGGATCCGATATGAAATTTATTTTAACAGAAGATGTTCCTGTTACAGATATTGATGTGGTTTTTAAATATTCGTGGCGGCCTGTTATCATGGGCTATGTTGTTTTTGGAGTATTTTTGTTGGTTTTTGTTTTTAGTTTGATCATGATCCGTATCCCGTTTGATCGTTTTGACTGGTATCAGGTCGTTTTTCTTTTATTTGGTGTTTTATTGTATTTGGTTTATAGTATGCTTGCAAAATATGCTGAGAACCTTGAAACAACTCGGAATTGGTTGATAAGGATCGGGGCAAAAAACATTTATATCAATCTTTGTTCTTGCTTTGGTAAAGCAGTCCCAACTAAGGGAGTTGATGTTCTTGAGCTTCAATTTAATGAAATATTTGAGATCAAAGAAACGGCTTTAAAGGCGTCGTCAGCAAACAAGAAATTTTTAGGCCAGCTTTTTAACACTAATAACTTGGAATTGATCATCAATGATCGTGAAGTTCTTAATCTAAAGGAATTCCTTAAGCGAAAAATAAATGATCTGGGATTTGTGTCAACGTTTTTTATAGATCAAAGAGGAAGCATTTTTATTTCTTGGAGTGGAGTGACGCCTCAATTAAAAGAAGCCATCGCCGTGATCCAGGAGCGTATTCAACGGTCGTCGTTAAAACAAAAGGATTTTGAGGATCTTTCAAGTAAGGATCGGGGAGAGTCCGTAATCCTTCAATTGGTCAGAAATGGTGAACAGATGAAAGCCGTTATTATTGCCAAGGAATCTTTAGGTCTCTCTGTTGAGGAAGCGCGAAAATTGGTCGAAACATTAACTAAACAGATCCAAGATGATTTGTAAACCTGAGGGTTTTTTGTTAAATCTTTTTGTGTCCTGACATAAATGTGAAATTTTTGAATAATTTTAATATGTCTAATAA
>CAYGEE010000015.1:0-11313 GCA_964348765.1 uncultured Planctomycetales bacterium
CCATTATCGTCTTAACTGCTCAATAATTCGCGGTAATTTCTCCAGCAAATATTCCACATCCTCAAGCCTCGTCCATCTCCCCAGCGTCAGTCGAAGCGATCCAAAGGCTAATTCATCCGAAAGGCCGATCGCTTTTAAAACCCGTGACGGCTTGATCTCGCCGGATGTGCAGGCGGACCCCATCGACGCGGCGATGCCTGCCATGTCGAGATTGACTAAAAGCGCCTGGCCGTCGATGCCTTCAAAAGAAAAATGCGCGTTTTTGGATAATCGATCTTTCAATGATCCATTGATCTTTGTTCCAGAAATTCTTTCTGGGATTTCAGATAGAAGCTTATCCCTCAAAATGATCTGAGACTTAACATCATCATTCATTTTCTCTGATAAGATCTTAACAGCCGCCGCAAAACCGACTGCACCGGCAACATTTTGAGTTGAAGCTCGACGATCACGCTCCTGATCTCCACCCATCAATAATTTCTGGATATTCAATCCCTTCCGAAGATACAACGCACCAATCCCTTTGGGTCCATAAACTTTATGTCCCGAAATCGTTAATAGGTCGGCTTTAAGATCATTCACATTAACTGATATCTGTCCAAATGTCTGTACGGCATCAACTAAAAAAGGGATTTGATGTTCACGCGCAATATGACCGATCTCTGAGACCGGCTCAATGGTGCCGATCTCATTGCTGGCATGAATAACAGCAATAAGGATCGTTCTCGATGTGATAGCGTTTTTAACATCTAGGGGATCAACCAGGCCTTCCGCATCAACAGGCAAGATCGTCACATCAAAACCCTGCCTTTTCAGTTCTAAGATCGGCTCAAGAACAGAATGATGTTCAATAGACGATACGATAATATGATTACCTTTATTTTTTAGGCTCTGTGCTATTCCAAAAATAGCGTGATTATTGCTTTCCGTCGCGGATGAAGTAAAAACAACCTCTTCACTCTTTGCGCCGATAAAATTGGCAATGATCGCGCGAGAATCTTCCAAGGCTTTCTGAGCGTCTCGGCCGATAGCGTGCGGACTGGATGGATTGCCGAATTTCTCAAAGAAAAAGGGCGACATGGCCATTATCACTTGCGGATCGACTGGTGTTGTTGAGGCGTGATCAAAATAAATTGGCTTCATAAGATTTTTTGTTTACTATGTCATCACGAGATGTTTTTTCTTGTGATAACGAAGCCCTGCCTGCCGGCAGGCAGGGATCTTTTAGGGATCGCTTCGTTGATAGCGCAAGAGCATCTTACAATGACACGAAGGTGATTAAACTTAAATTAATAATGACAATTTTAACGGCTGCGGATTTTATTGTCAACTGATAAAGAATGATTGGTTGACAAATAGCAGGCGAGTAGAGACGAGCCGCCGGCTCGTCTCTACCATATTTTTCATAACAAAAAATGGCTACTCCTCTTGCTTTTATTGACAACAATTCAGGGCGATGTTATATTGGTTGCCAATTTTGAAAAGAATATTTGTGGGGCTGTAGCTCAGCTGGTAGAGCGCTTGCATGGCATGCAAGAGGTCAGGGGTTCGATCCTCCTCAGCTCCACCAAATTTTCACCAAATATTTAGAAAAATTTGGTGGAATCCTGCGTAGCTGAACACGCAAGTAACTCAGCGAAGCAGGATCCATCTATTGCCGATCCTGCTTCGCTCCAAAATTTTCGTTTGGGAGCTACGCAGGATTCGGCAAACTTTTCTAATAAATATTAAGGTAGTTTGCCGAAATGGCGGAATGGTAGACGCGCTGGTCTCAAAAACCAGTGAGGGTAACCTCATGAGGGTTCGAGTCCCCCTTTCGGCATTATTTTAAGGACAGAAACTATTTCTAAAATCGTTTCTGTCCTTTTTTCTTTCAAGAAATTACGCTGAATGTCTTAATTGGCCACACGCCGCACCTACGTCGCGGCCTCTTGGTGTGCGGATGGTGGCATGGATGCCGCATTGCTCTAGGCGGTCTCTGAATGTATTCATCTCAAAAGCGGATGGTGTTTTGTGGTCGAATTCTGAAACGGGATTATAGGGGATCAAATTCATTTTACAGATAATGCCCTGAAAAGCTTTTTTCAAACTCGTCAACGCTCGATCAGAGCAAGTAATATCCTTAATAAGAATATATTCAAAAGTGATCTGACGTTTTGTGGCCTTGATATATTCGCGGCAGGCTTGCATCAGATCATCAAAAGGATATTTACGATTGACCGGCATCAAGACATTACGTGATTCATTGTCATATCCATGCAGTGAGATCGCCAGTTCTATCTGAAGGCCCTCTTCCGACAACTGCTTGATCTTCGGGATAACCCCGCAGGTTGAGACCGTTATCCGTCGAGCACCAATATTGATAGCCCTTTTGTCATTGATAATGCGGATCGCTTTCATTAAATTCTCAAAATTATCGAACGGCTCGCCAATGCCCATAAAAACAATGTGCGATAAAGGATTTTTATGTTTGAGCGCTTCTTCTTTAACATGCAGTAATTGCGTAACGATCTCCGCACAAGTTAAATTCCTTATCCAGCCGCCGATGCCGCTTGCGCAGAATTTACATCCAAATTTACAGCCCGCCTGGCTTGACACGCAAACAGTCGTTCTCGTTTTTGAAGGGATCAGAACGGTTTCGATCTTTTCCTTATCATCCAGATCAAACAAAAATTTCGTCGTCCCATCTTTAGCAATATCTTTTCGCGCGATCATATGCGGTTTTAAAATAAGCTCATGGGACAATTTCTCACGCAAAGATTGCGGCAGATTTGTCATCGCCTCATAACCCCAAGCATTCTTTTGATATATCCACTCATAGATCTGCTTGGCACGAAAAGGCTTCTCCCCCAGAGAAGATAAAAAATGCTCTAGTTCTTCGTAACTAAAATCACGGATATCGCGCTTTTGAATTTGATTTGTCATTTTAAAATAATGTGAAGCGTGAAGCGTGAAACGTGAAGCGCTTGTTGGTTTGCGCTTCACGAACGACGCTTCACGCTTCACGAATCAAACAGTTTATTTCTCTTCGAGAAATTCACCGATCTTGCGGTATTTTTTGTAACGCTCATCAATAAGTTTATCTTTAGGCAGTTCGGAGAGTTCTTCAATATACTTCAAAAGAACTTTTTTTAAATGACCCGCCACAGAAACCGGATCATGATGCGCGCCGCCCTGAGGCTCAGGAATAACTTTATCAACAATACCAAACTTGATCAGATGTTCCGCTTGGATCTTAAGAGCCGCCGCCGCCTCAGGAGCTTTAACACTATTACGCCAAAGAATAGATGCACAGCCTTCGGGAGAAATGACTGAATAATACGCATGCTGCAAGATACAAACCCGGTCAACAACGCCAACACCGAGAGCGCCGCCGCTTCCACCTTCACCGATAACAGTTGCGATGATCGGTGTTCTAATATTAGCCATATCACGCAAGTTCGAAGCGATCGCCTGGGCTTGACCGCGTTCTTCGGCGCCAACTCCAGGATAAGCGCCCGGTGTGTCAATAAAAACTAAAACAGGCAGATCAAATTTTTCCGCCATCTGCATCAAACGGATCGCTTTACGATATCCTTCCGGGTGCGCGCAACCAAAATTACGCATAACATTTTCTTTTGTATCACGCCCTTTTTGATGGCCCATCACAATAACTTTCTTATCATCGATCTTTGCGAATCCGCCAATCAAAGCCAGATCGTCAGCAAATAATCGATCACCATGCAATTCAACAAAATCCGTCATCATCAAACGAATATAGTCAAGCGTAAATGGCCGATCCGTATGACGAGCGATCTGAACTCGCTGCCAAGGAGTCAAGGTATTATAAACTTCTGCTTTAAGCTTCTCTAATTTCGATTCAAGCCTCTTGATCTCTGGCTCAAGATCGACTTTTTTCTGAAAGCTGTTATTCTTCAGATCTTCGATCATCGACTCTAATTCATAAATTGGTTTTTCAAAATCTAACATATAAACACTCTTTCACTTTTTTAGGGAAATTTCGATCAATCAATGATAGTCACTTCTGTCCCAAGGGGAATAAGCGTATAAAGCTCTTCAACTTCCGCATTGCGCATACGCACGCATCCGGCGGTGACTTGTTTTCCAATAGACTCCGGTTCCGTTGTCCCGTGAATACCATAACCGGCGATATCAAACCCCATCCAGCGGGTCCCCAAAACATTCTGAGGGCTTTCAGGAGGAACGGCGACACCTTTATTGAACCAAACCGGATTTGCCAGCTTTGAAGTGATCTTAAACTTACCGACTGGTGTAATATTATTCGTTCCCGTTGAGACATGATACACTTTTACGATCTCATCGCCGTCTTTTAACATGAGAATATTCTGTGATTTATCGACAAAAATATTAAAATGACCTTTCCAAACCCGAAGCTTTTGCCCGATACGGATCACGTCAGATTTCAACCCATTGCTTTTCTTTATAAGCTCCGGCGTCATGCCGTATAATTTCGCGATCTTGCCGATCGAATCCCCTGATTTGATCTCATGAACAGCTGTTTGTGAAGTTTGAACACTTGAAGAAATGATCTGTAAATTTAGATCCTCTAAACTTGATTGAACATCAGAAATATTTTCATAGTCCGGATATTGAGCTAAGATCGCCTCATAAGCCTCTTTAGCTTTTAGGAGCTCATTGTCCGCTGCAAGCCGTCCGGCGTCTTCCACAAGATTCTCAACATCAGCACTTTTAGTTTGATGGATCCCCTCATGCGAACTCTTCCCTCGAGAAACACCAATCCAGATCACACCCGAGATAAAAAGAACAGCTGCAATAACGATCAAAATTTGTCTATTCACTTCGTTTCTCCTCCCGCCTCAATTAGAAAAATCACAACTTATGATATAAAATGAATGATAATAAAGCTCCCAACAAAGCCCCCATTAAAACTTGAAATGGTGTGTGGCCAAGCAGCTCCATTAATTTAACCGGCTCAAATTTCCATTTCCAATACATATCATCAATGATCTGATTAAGGATCACCGCCTGCTGTCCAGCTGAACGGCGAACACCCTGAGCATCAAACATTGTGACCATAGCAAAAACGACCGCCAAAGCAAAAAATACGGAATCAAACCCTTCCTGCAACCCGCAAGCCATTGCAAGCGCTGCAGCACCCGCCGCATGGCTTGAAGGCATTCCGCCGGTACCAATAAACCACTTAAAATTAAACCTTCGTTCCCGAATAACTCCCAAAACAACCTTGATCATCTGCGCTACAAAATAAGCGCTTACAGTGATCATCAAGATCTTATTACGAAAAATATCGTTCATATCAGAGCAAAATTATTAAATATTGACGTTTTTAGGCGTGAATGTTATTTTACATTATAATATTGAAGGTCAAAAAAGCAAGGATTTGATTCTTGCTTTATTCCCCGGCAGTAAATCTAATTTCCCCAATTAGGTTATTCCCCTAGAAGTAAACCAATTCCCCAATGATAAATAAAAATCTATGTTGTATGTCGTAAGGGATAAGGGGTAAAAAGATATTATGATTAAGACTTTTCGTGATCTCAATGTGTGGAAAACATCTCACCAATTAACTCTTCTCATTTATCAAGTAACAAGCAACTTCCCCAAAGAAGAAACATATGGTCTTACTTCACAACTACGAAGATCGGCTGTCTCAGTCCCCAGCAATATTGCCGAAGGATTTAAACGTAAAAGCAGAAAAGATTTTGCTCATTTTGTCAATATAGCCGAAAGCTCTCTTGAAGAGACAAAATATCAAATTCTTCTAGCTAAAGATTTGACATACATATCGGAGGAAAATTCTAACAAATTAACATACCTCTGCGATGAAGCAGGTCGAATGCTTTGTGGCTTATATAAGAAACTCAACTTGTAAATTCTTTTTACCCCTACCCCTTACTACTTACAACTTACTCCCCCTCATAACCATAAAACAAAAGGACAAACATGCTATCTAAAACCTACTCCTACGGCATCAGCGGACTTGATGCCTATCCCATCACGATCGAAGTCGACATCTCCCGAGGGCTTCCTTCGATCGCTATCGTCGGCCTGCCGGATAATGCGATCAAAGAAAGTAAAGAACGCGTCCGTTCCGCGATAAAAAATAGTGGTTATCGATTTGAACCCAGCCGGATCACGATCAATCTTTCTCCGGCAGATACAAAAAAAGAAGGGCCATCTTTTGACCTTGCTATTGCCTTAGGGATCCTTGCGGCCAACGGCAGTATCGATGCTCCGGAATTAAATAATTATGTCATCCTCGGCGAACTTTCGCTTGATGGACAGATCATGCCCATTCACGGCGCATTATCGGTTGCCCTGCAAGCATCCAAAGAGAATTTTAAAGGGATCGTTCTTCCTTCCATTAACGCAACAGAAGCGGCCCTGGCCAATTGCATTAATATTTATCCAGCCAAAAATCTTCAGGACGTTGTCTATTTTCTACAAGATCAAAATTCCATACAACCATTAAAAGTTGAGCCGGCTCTGTTCTCAACAAAACAATCTTCACACGATATTGATTTTAGCGACGTTAAAGGACAAACATTCGCAAAACGCGGACTTGAGATCGCCGCCTCTGGAGGCCATAACGTGCTATTGATCGGCCCGCCGGGAAGCGGCAAAAGTATGCTGGCCAAAAGGCTGTCGACTATTTTACCCGACATGACTTTTGAAGAAGCGATCGAAACGACCAAGATCCATTCCGTGGCAGGCATATTAAAACCCAATCACGCCATTATGATCAATCGCCCTTTTCGTTCGCCGCATCATACGACATCTGATGTCGCTGTCGTTGGCGGGGGATCATTCCCGAAGCCGGGAGAAGTCACTTTAAGCCATAACGGGATCCTCTTCTTAGATGAACTGCCGGAATTTAACCGCGATGTTCTAGAAGCCCTGCGGCAGCCTCTGGAAGACCACTACGTGACGATCTCGCGTGCGACAAAAACACTTCGTTTCCCGTCACAATTCATGCTCGTTGCGGCGATGAACCCATGTCTGTGCGGCTGGTACACCGATCCAAAAAGAGAATGCACCTGCAGCAGCTTCCAGATCCAAAAATATCTATCAAAGATCTCCGGCCCGCTTTTAGACCGCATCGACCTTCACCTGGAAGTCCCCGCCGTTCATTCACTCGAACTTTTATCGCAAACAAAAGCAGAAAATTCTAAAGATATTAAAGAACGAACAAGCGCCGCGCGTTTGATCCAAACCAAACGATTTTTAGATAGTCCCATAAAGTCAAATGCCTTTATGAGCCAGAAACAGATCAAAGAATTTTGCGCGCTTGATAGTGAATCACAAAAACTTCTTAAAATGGCGATCGATGATCTATGCCTCTCGGCGCGTGCTCACGACAAGATCCTCAAGATCGCCCGAACGATCGCCGATCTAGACCACAAAGAAACGATACTTACGGATCATCTGGCGGAGGCGATCCAGTATCGAAGTTTGGATAGGAATTGGTGGGGGTAAGAAAGGCAACTGCGTATATGATTAAAGGGCTTGGGTTTTGTTTTTTTATCTTCCATAGACCAAACCTCCTCACCATACTGGCTTCTACACCCAAACCAAGTCCACGTTATGGTTTTGGTGTTGATGCGTGTATGGTTTAGTGGTTTGGGTTTGGTGCTTCTATTCTCCTCAACCTAAACCTCCTCACCATACTGGCTTCTACACCCAAACCAAGTCCACGTTATGGTTTTGGTGTTGATGCGTGTATGGTTTAGTGGTTTGGGTTTGGTGCTTCTATTCTCCTCAACCTAAACCTCCTCACCATACTGGCTTCTACACCCAAACCAAGTTCACGTTATGGTTTTGGTGTTGATGCGTGTATGGTTTAGTGGTTTGGGTTTGGTGTTTTTATTGTCATAAAAAAAGAACAGCGCCTATTTTTCAATAGACGCTGCTCTTTTTGGTGTGTTCAATAAAGCTTATAGCTTTACGACACGAACGGCTTGCTCGCCCTTAGGACCTTTTTCAATATCAAATTGAACTTCTTGGCCCTCGCTGAGAGATTTATATCCTTCACCCTGGATCGCAGAATGATGTACGAATACATCTTTTCCTGATTCAGGAGTAATGAATCCGTAACCTTTTTGGTCTGAAAACCATTTTACTTTTCCTTTTGCCATGTTGTATTTCCTCCTTCCTTTCAATTTATTGTAGTAAATGTCGCGGTACAAATAAAAAAACCGCTCGGCAAGATCGTATTACCTTTGCCTTACGGCTTACATTTCGGTTAAAACATATCTTCCCTTGCTTACTACAGTTAAAAGCATACATGATATTTTTGGTTTGTCAATGAAAAATTCGGAGCGTAAATGTTTTGACACGTAACACGTAACACCTAACACAAATTTGTGTCACGTGCTACGTGTTACGTGTCACATAAAATCAACACCTAACCAATGGCGTTGCTGCCTTCTTCACCGGTACGGATACGGACACATCGTCCAAGATCAAGGACAAAGATCTTTCCGTCGCCAACTTTCCCTGTTTTCGCCCCGCGAATGATCGCTTTAACTGTCGGCTCAACAAAAGCTTCGTTGACGGCGATCTCTAAACGCATTTTGCGCAAAAGATTTCCCGATTCTTTAGCACCTCGATAGAACTCATCGACGCTTTTCTCCCGTCCGTGGCCCAAAACCTCGGTCACGGTAAGAAGATTAACATCAGCGGCGTATAATTCTTTTTTAACGTCCTCCAACCGATGCGGTTGGATGATAGCAATGATCAGCTTCATTTGTAATTGTCTCCTTTCCAAACGTTCGAAAAATATTAATAAACCCAAAGAACATCTTCAGGCTTAATCCAACATTGTATAGGCTCTTTCATGATGCTGAGTAAGATCCAGCCCTTCAGCTTCGTCTTGATCGCTCACACGCACACCCATGGTCATGTCGATGATCTTGTATATTACAAAGGTCACAACACCACTATAAACAAGCGTGACACCGACCGCAATAGCCTGTTTCATGAACTGTGCTGAATTTCCATAGAACAATCCATTGGCTCCGGCGGAGTTAACGGCAGTTGTCGCGAATAATCCGGTCGCAAGTGCTCCCCAGATCCCGCCGATCCCGTGGACCCCGAAAGCATCCAAAGAATCATCATACCCGAATTTAGTTTTAACAACACTGACAAAGAAGTAACAGAAAACACTTACCATTAAACCAATAATGATCGCTGGAACCACAGTAACAAATCCCGCCGCTGGAGTAATGGCAACCAACCCAGCAACAGCACCCGTGATCACCCCGAACATTGTCGGTTTACCACTAAATACCCACTCTAAAAGCGCCCAGCTTAAACCTGCTGCGGCAGCCGCTGTATTTGTCGTAACAAAGGCATTGACGGCCAAACCATTTGCGGCTAACGCACTTCCGGCATTAAAACCAAACCAACCAAACCACAATAACGCGCCACCGAGAACAGTGAACGGTAAATTGTGAAGCGGGAATGGTTTATCTTCATACCCTTTCCGTCGACCGATAAGAAGCGCAACAATAAGCGCTGCGATCCCTGCATTAATATGAACAACTGTTCCGCCGGCAAAATCAAGTGCGCCTAAATTGCGAACCCAGCCGCCGATCGCCCAAACCCAATGACAAACCGGATCATAAACAAAAGTTGTCCACAAAAGAGCAAAAACTAAGAACGAAGCAAACTTCATCCTTTCCGCGAAAGCCCCGATAATAAGAGCCGGTGTGATGATAGCGAACATCGCCTGAAAGATCATGAACGCCTGATGCGGAATTGTCGCTGAGTAATCAGCATAAGGTTCAAGGCCGACACCATTTAATCCTGCCCAACTCAACCCTCCCCAGAAACCTGTCCCCGGAGCGAACGCAAGGCTGTAACCGAAGAGAACCCACTGAAGACTGATAACGCAAAGAACGATAAAGCATTGCATTAAGATCCCCAGGATATTCTTACGACGGACCATCCCGCCGTAAAAAAACGCAAGGCCCGGAGTCATCAGCATAACTAGCGCTGACGAGACCAGAACCCAGGCTGTATCCCCACTGTTGATGACATTCATGTTTTTCAACCTCCTCCTGTTTTGTTAATGTATTAATTTATTCTGACCTGCCGACATCCCAAGACCTTTAACTATGCATAACTGTTGAAACAAATAAAATCATATCGAAAGAGAACACAGCAACAATAACCATTACCGCCACCATTTTAATGTTATTCGTGATCGTTAATTCTCTAGCTTTCATTGGGCAACCTCCTTTAAATAAAAAAAGCCCTCAAAGAATCCTTAACAGATTCCCCGAGGACTTCATTGTCCTTGTTTGATTTAATGACCCGCCTTAAACTCAAAACGTGGACATCTTTGCCCACTCTACTACGCTCAAATACTTCACTTGGTTGCGTGTTTGAGCTTCGTAGAGTTCTACGAAGCCAAACACAAAGCGAAGTAATTTGGCGAAGTAGAAAAAAAAGCCCTCTTAAAAAACATTCTGCGCTTTTTAAGAGGACTTCATTGTCCTTGAAAACAATTAATTATTCATCTCTGAAAATTAACTGAGGTAAATATACAATGCGTTTAAAGCATTGTCAAGAAAATATTTTGAAAACAGCCAAAGAATTGAGAACTCAGATTTTTTAAAAAATTAATTTGTTCCTTGTCAGGTTAAGGATAAATTTGAGAATAACCGCTGCTGTCAACCATGCCTTTGGCCACACAAACCGCATTGATCCGGACTTCCGGCGCGCCAAAATCATAATTCATGAACCCACCGCACCACCAGTCATTGTCACTATTAACAAAACAACTTGAAATATAAGTCGGCTGGCCACTTCCCGAATGTTCATTAATATCTGAATTTCCAAGATACATCCCGCCAACATAACAAAAATAATCACTTGATGGAACATTCGTATCATAATAAACAGGAGGAACTGAATCCAGGCCACGAAAAGATTTTATAATAATAGGATTTGACCAGGCAGCATTTCCACTGGCATCGGAAGTCATAACTTTATTCCTTCCAGCATTGGTCGGCATCATCAAACCATTAACTTTTGCCGTACCGATAACATCTAATCTTTGAGCTGGCGTTGAAGTTCCGATACCAACATATCCGTTAGACTGCCAAATCCCCGAAGCAGGAAAATTAACATTGTTATTAAATGTTTGTATGCCTGTCCAGGTATTGGCATTAGCCAAATTGAGCGCCACCTTATAAGGATCACTGCCGATGCCTGTGCCGCTTCGTGTTAACGTCGCATTCGTTACGCCTGTCACTTCATTACCAATAATTCCATCTGCCTCTGAAGTTAGCGGAGCACTCGATGTGC
>CAYGEE010000015.1:11413-13968 GCA_964348765.1 uncultured Planctomycetales bacterium
CCGTAACGACTGCGTCTTTTAATATCTTTCCAGGACACGACAATGTCTTTGAGGCCCCTCCTACCATATATTTATTGGCAGAAGACACTCCCATGTTGCCGCCTGTCACAACCACATCTGCGTAAACTGCTCTACTTACAGCGACTATCGCTATCATCATTAAAATTATTATTTTCATAAATCCTTCCTTCAAGTCTTAAGGATAAATTTGTTGATATCCACTCGAATCTACCATTCCACTGGCCCAACAGACCGCGGTCACCCGGACTTCGGGAGCCGTTGATCCATTTTGGTTCATATATCCTCCACAAAGCCAATGGTTACTTCCGTTAACATAACAACTTGAATGAAATGTCGGGTTGCCTGATCCGGAATTTTCATTAATGTCTCCCACGCCAATATACATTCCGCCGACGGTGCAAAAATAGTCGCTGGATAAAAGATTAGTATCATAATAGACGGCCGAATTGTTGCTCGTTCCCTTAAATGACTTAACAACAACCGGAACAGACCAGGACGCATTACCACTGGCATCAGAGGTTAAGACTTTATTTTTCGCCGCACCTGAAGCTAACATCAAACCATTAACCTTAGCGGTTCCATTAACTTCCAGCTTTTGGCTTGGCGTTGAAGTTCCAATACCGACATTTCCAGCTGTATTCCAAATCCCCGACGCTGGGAAGGTAGCGCCAGCATTATATGTTTGCACTCCTGTCCAAATGTTCGCGTGAGTTAAATCTAAAGATAATTTATAAGGACTGGCCGCTGTTCCCGAGCCGCTTCTGATCAATGTCCCATCAACTGCTGCATCAGTTACTTCATTACCAATAATTCCATCTGCCTCTGAAGTTAGCGGAGCACTCGATGTGCAATTAACCTTCGAGCCGTCAGTTGTGCACCATTGCCCATTGGTCAATGTCCCCAGTGGCGCGGTTTGAGCGCAATCTATCGAGAGTCCATTTGACGTACACCATTTCCCGGAAGTTGTTATATTTCCAACCTGGGGATCGGATTCATTAAGCGTCGGAGCATCTGAGGTGCAATTGACCGTCGTTCCATCGGTCGTACACCATTTGCCGTTGGTTAAAGTATTGACTTGCGGATCTAATTCATTAAGCGTCGGAGCATCTAAGGTGCAATTGACTTTCGCTCCATCCGTTGTACACCATTTTGCATTTGTTAATGTGCCGACTTTTGGATCTACTTCTGAAGTCAAGGGCGCGTTCGTGGCACAGTTGACTTTAGTACCGTCAGTAGTACACCATTTGCCGTTGGTCAATGAGCCCAGCGGCGCGGTTTGAGCACAATCTATCGATGACCCATTTGACGTACACCATTTCCCAGAAGTTGTTATATTCCCAACCTGGGGGTCGGATTCACTGATTATTCCTGTCACATCATCCGCGCATGTTCCATCTGTAACAATACCTCCCGTAACGACTGCGTCTTTTAATATCTTTCCAGGACACGACAATGTCTTTGAGGCATTTCCCACCATATATTTATTACCAGTGGAAACTTCCACATTACCTCCTTGCACCATCACGTCCGCATAAGCATTAAGCCCCGCGGCAATCACAAACATTACAATTAAAAATATTTTTTTCATAGAGTCACCCTTTTAAAAAGTTATTTTTACTGAAAAATGTCTTTATCTTTTCCTCCACCCCCGCCGCCTTGTGACGCCTCTTGAACGGTGATATTATTCAAATATATCTTCTTAGTAGAAAATCCTGTTTGATCGACATAAATACTGCTTCCTTTTTGATCCGCAATGTTATTCAATAAAGTGCAATCTTGTATCGTAATGTTATCTGCTTGCGGCTGCATTAAAATCCCACCGCCATTAATTGTTGAATGCCCGTTTTGAATTGTAAATCCTTTTAAGATAATTCCTGGAGTAAGAGGAGCTGCATCCTTAGTAAAAGTCACCACTGTCCCAACATTGTTACCATCAATTATAGTATTAGCAGCGCTTGAAGTACTTTCAACAGTAATTATTTTATTTTTATTAAATGTAATCGGTGTATAACTTCCGGCATCGACTTTAATTTCAAAATTATTATCAAGCTTCACGTCATCCAAGGCGCTCTGAATTTGAGTATAACATCCAACTAATTTATCTGAGGCATTGTACATTCTTACCGGACCGGTGCATGAATACTGCGTAACAGTAAGCGCGATTGAAAACAGCGACGACTGGCCACTCTTGTTATCATAAGCTTGTAATGTGACTGTATAATTTCCTATTGATCCACTCGGTGGATTTGCAGTTAAATTCATCGAAACGGGATTGGCCGGCGACGGATTATTGGCGCTCACCCAGCTTGGGCCGCTGACAAGCGAAATGTCGACGAGATCGTTAGTATCCGCATCATCATCTTTGGCCTTGGCGATAAAAGAAAGCTGTGTGGTTTCTTGAACAGTATAAGATGTCGTTGTTTCGAAGAAATAGGGAAGACGATTGACATTAGCAACTGTTGTCGTGAAAGAAGCGGAACCGGTCGCATTGCTATTGTCTTTGGCAGTAATCGTAATATTAGAATATGTCCCGG
>CAYGEE010000015.1:14068-31083 GCA_964348765.1 uncultured Planctomycetales bacterium
CTTGTGTATAGCTCGGCGTCCATGTCAACACACCGGTTGTGGCACTCACACTCGCTCCCGTCGGAAGATTTGTTCCGGCATATGTTAAAGGATCGTTGTCCAAATCTGTACATGAAGGCGTGACTGTCAATAAACTATTCTCATTGACTGTCTGAGGCGCAATCGTATTGCAAGCCGGCGCGCGGTTGACGTTGTTAACCGTAACGGTAAAATCATTGCTGTAACCCGTCGCTGGTGTTGAATACGTGTCAGAAATTTTTACTCTTAAATTATTATAAATTTTCGCGTCCGCATACCCCGCGGCGACAAAATGCAGTCTCGCCGATCCATTGGCTCCGCTCACAGTTTTCATGTCAATAGACATGAACGCTGAGAGAGCGTCCCCTTCTTTATCCTCTAAAGCGATGCTGGAAACATTTAATGGATCTCCATCGGGATCATTAAATGTTAAGGAAACATCCACTCCTGTTTGCCCTTCATTAAAAGTCTGGCTAATAATCGCCGGTGAAACCGTCGGCGGGCGGTTGACGTTAATGGCCGTAATCGTAAAAGAAGCTGCGCCCGTCGCATTGCTATTGTCTTTGGCGGTAATCGTAATATTAGAATATGTCCCAGCTTGTGTATAGCTCGGCGTCCATGTCAACACACCGGTTGTGGCACTCACACTCGCACCCGTCGGAAGATTCGTACCGGCATAACTTAAAATATCGCCACTGTCAGGATCCGTACAAACCGGTGTAACTGTCAATAACTTATTCTCATCGACTGTCTGAGTAGGGATGGTGTTGCATGTCGGCGCGTGATTCCCATCACTTACTGTAATTTGGATTGTTACCGACGCCGATTTATTCGGTTGTCCATTATCAACAACATTAAATGTTACGGAATAAGGAGTTATCAACCCTTGAGTGCTGCTGGGTGTCCAATTAAATGTTTGAGTGACGGTTCCTGTGCCAGTTTTTGTCGCAAACGTCGCGCCGGAAGGTAGGCCATTGGCGCTTAAAGTTAAAGTGTCCGCGCTATCGAGATCTGACCCGGTTACGGTAAATGTTATTAAGACACCTTCCGTGCCTGTTTTATTACCAGGATTAGTAATGGTTGGTGTGCGATTCACATTATTGACTGTTATTGAAATCGTCTTTTGGGTTGTGCTTTGAATTTGATCATCATTAGGCGTGGACGCACTCAGGGCTTTGTCGGAAACCAAAGCCCCGAGAGCGATACCCAAAGACAGAATTGTTAAAACCAACCGTTTCATTGCTTATATGCCTCTATTTATTTTCTTCTTCAACGTTTGAATCTTGCCCTTTTATCGTTAAGGTACTTTCTGAATTAGGCGCCATTTGATTATCATTGGCTGTAAATGTAACACTATATGGCGTAACGTTTCCATCTGTAAAACTTGGTGTCCATGTATAAGTAGCTGAACAGGTATTCGTTGTCAGATGGTCGCAGGTTACGGCTCCTAAACTGCCTTTGCTACCCACATCCTGTGTGATGGTAACATCCGCGCCATCCGGATCATGAGCTTTCACTATAATACTTATTAGTGAACCTTCATTAACACTGTATGGCGCTGGAGGAACAAACGCGTCAAATACTGGCGCCTGGTTTATATTCGTGACCGTAATATGCACTATTTGAGGAACTACTGGTGATTTATTATCCGTCACGTTAAACGTCACGTCGTATTCTCCCGCTTGGGTAGAACCCGGCGTCCAGGTAAACGTCCTGGTTGTTACGTTAAATGCCGCTCCTTGTGGTAATGTTCCATTTGAATATGTCAACGGATCATTATCCGCGTCGGTGGCTGATACAACAAACGTCAACGAGTTTCCTTCCGGAATTGTCTGCGGTGGGGTCACGGTCCACACAGGCACCCGATTAGTATCCGTTACCGTAATAGTATGTGTTTTGCTGTCGCTTCCGCCCTTGCCATCATTGACGATGTAAGTCACGACATAGGCTCCTGCCTGAGTAAAGCCCGGCGTCCAACTAAAAGCGCCGGTTGTCGGATTTAATGTCGCGCCGCTTGGCAACGTGGTTGAAGAATAAGTTAATGTGTCGTTATCCAGATCTGTCGCTGATAGAGAGAATGCTAGCAAACTATTTTCCGCGATCGTCTTATCCGTAGGTTGAGTTAAGGTCGGCGCGCGGTTGACATTATTGACCGTGACATTAAATGTGCTTGAATATCCCGTTAACGGTATCGAATTGCTGTCCGCCGCTTCTACTCGTAAACTGTTATACGTTCCACTGTCGCTATATCCTGGCGCAATATGAAGCGTCCTTGTAATCGTCGATCCCGTTCCTGATCCCGTTAAGCTGATAAACGCGGGAGCTGAGGTTCCATTGGTATATTTAACCACCAGGCTGGCTGTATTGATATTTTCGCCGTCCGGATCGCTGATCGTTAACACAGTATCGGTCACCGCATTCTCATTAAGCGTTTGATTATTAATTGTAGGAGTGATCGTCGGCGCCCGGTTGACATTGTTGACGGTTATTGATATCGCTTTTGTGGCGGTGCCGGCAAAAACCGCACTACAGAAATTTACCGTCGTGAGTGTTAAAACTAACAGCGTTAATGAGAATATTTTTTTCATAGTTTTTTCCTTTTATTAGTATATTTTATCGATATCCTTATCTTTATTATTTGCCGGCGGTGAACTCTGATTATCATCTGCCGTGAAAGTTATGTTGTATACTTTAGAAATAATATCCCCGTCATGATATCCCGTCTGCCAGCTAAACTGCGCTTCCCATCGCTGGGTCGTTTCTTTCCATATCGCCGGGCCTAACGTTGCGTTTGCCGGAGCATTGGTCATCGACATTGTAACATTGTTACCGTCCGGGTCAGAAGCACTAACTGTAAAATTTATAAGGGCTCCTTCGTTAACGTTGGAAGGATACGGGAAATTATCAAAGACCGGCGGCTGATTACTGTGATTGACCGTGATCGTGATATCTTCGCTGTCCGACAATGTTCCGTCGCTGACAGAGAAATGGACCGGATAACTTCCCGCCTGGCCGAAGGCCGGTATCCAGCTAAACGTCGCGGAACCGTCTCCATTATCAAAAAAGTATGCCCCTGCGGGCAAATTGGTTGGCGTTGGGAATGTAAGAACAGTTCCAGAATCAGGATCCGTCGCAAAGATCTCAAATTCCAAAAGCTGATTCTCATTCGTCGTCTTATTTCCGACTAAACTCAAATCTGGGGGCTGATTGATATTATTGACCGTCAAATTAAATGTCGTTGAAACAGTGCTATTTGTGTCATCGGTCGCTTTAACTGTGATCGAATACGGATTGATCCTTCCTTTGGTATAATCCGGCGAGAATGTCAATGTCCCAGTGCCGTTATGATTGTCCACTAATGTCCCAAAATTCGCTTGATTACCGACGGAACTCCAGCTTAGAGTCAAACAATTTCCCGATGAACAATCCGGATCATAAGCAGCAATATTCACGACCAAAACCTTATTCTCGTCAACCGATTGAGGACCGATCGCAGTGATCGTTGGGACATCCGGCGTACCCGTCACTGTTATCGAGACTGTCGCCGCATTCGACGACGTTCCGCTCATATCTTTCACTGTATATTTAAATGTATCCGTCCCAAAAAAATCCGGATTCGGTTTATAAGTCACCTTGCCTGTCACTAGATCTATATTCGTGATCGACCCTTTTAAAGGATCCGGGTTCTGCGTGATCGTGACTGTACTTTTTTTGATATCACTTAACCCATCGAGATCCGTATCATTAACCAAAACATCGATCGCAGTTCCCGCATTTTCTTCAACAATAACTATCGAACCATCGTCATTAGCGATCGGTGCGCGGTTAGAATTCGCAATCGAAATAGTCGGTGACTTTGTACTCGTTCCGTTAGGATGGCCATCCGAAACAGTAAATTGCGCGACATAATTTCCGGATTGACTGTAATCCGGCGTCCACGTATAAGTTGTCTCCCATTTTCCTGTCGTTAGATTCTTGGTCATCGCACCGCCGGCAGGCAAACATGCTGTCGTGCACGGCACACCAGAAACAGAGATCGTTAAGCTATCCCCGAGATCTTGATCTGATGCCGTTATAAGAAATGATAAAATTGAATTTTCGGTGCCATTTTGAGCGGGGATATCATCTAAAACGGGATTGTTATTCGCTCTCGGAGGATTAACAGTTATATCAACTTTTTTACAATCAACAGATGTAGAATCAAGACAAGCACTATGCAAACCTGTATCATCTGTTGCCATAAAATAAATTGTATATGTTTTTGGAAGAGTATCTCCAAGATTAAATGTATCCCAAGAAAATGTCCCTGTCCCATTCCCAGTGTAAGTGAAAGCACTCAATGGAGGTGTCGTTAGAGAATCTTTTCGTCGAATATCAATAATGCTTCCATTGCTTCCATCATCATGTTTATCGGTTGCAGAAACATTGAAAGTAACAACATCCCCCTTATAAGCAGTAAAATTTCCGATGTTATTCATCAAGGGAACTGTTCTCTCACGTTTATAAACGCCGGTATTATTCAAATCAGATCTAAAACCTGACCATTTGATTAGAGAAGACTCATAAGAAATTGGCGGATAAAATTCGTTTACAAACACAGAATTATTTTCGGTTCCAATATTCACATCTAATAGACCGTTAGAATCCCTATCACCCAATACTGGGGAAGCTGCCTTAATTGGTCCACTATCAATCGTAACCGTAGTATCACTATTATCTTGTAGGATCTGTAATTTTCCTGTCGTTGAACCAGTTGCTGCGTTACGGGATCCGACAATAACCTCCATCTTTCCATCACCATCAACATCCCCAATGCTTGCTGTAGAATCCACAAAACCAGGACTAACTGTCTTGCCTGTATCTGGCCAGCCTGTAACTAAAGACCCATCGTGATGAAAAGCAAAAATTTTTCCATTATAAGTCGGAACAACAATCTCCAGATCCCGATCATAAGCAACATCCGAAAAACCAGCTAAATCTCCCGCAGTGGGAGACGAATAATTTGAAACCTGTCCAGCAAGAACTTTTCCACCACTCCACCCTACCGCATCAGAAAGATCAGAGTTCAATACATATAATCTTGTCTTAAGAGGATCACTATCTTTTGAAGTGAATATGATCTCAAGTTTTCCATCTCCATTTATATCCGCCAACACAGGGGAAGAATAAATATTTGTTGAAACTGCTTGTTTAAAGCCAACAACCGATCCGTTTTGATCAAGCTTATAAAGAGTTGCATATTTACTATCATAAGTTCCCACTAGAATTGACAACTTATGATCTAAATTATAATCTAAATCACCAATAGCTGGCGACGATCTAATGCCAGTAGGAGCACAGCCAACGCACTCAGGTGGTAATTTAGTTTGCCATTTAATTGACCCATTCCATTTTAACGCATACACCTGACTATCCCATGTAGCAACAACTATTTCAGGCTGCGAATCACTCGTATCTATGTTGGCAATAACTGGAGAACTTTTTATACGAGAATCGGCTGTTGCACTCAATAAAAACGGCCATGGTCCAGAACCATTAACTTTAAGAAAGTCAACGTCCTGCCAATTGATCCCATCTGTCTTTAAGACATAGACCTTCTTATCCTCAGCCCCAACAACAATCTCTTGATGATGATTTATATCTAAATCGAGATCACCAATTGCGGGGGATGTGGAATCAATACTTACCTCATTATCCGTAGCACGAAAATAACCGGGACAATTGGGATTATCTGCAAAATATGGCTGCCCATTACTTTTCCATACATAAATCTTTTTATCTTTTGAAATCGCAACAACTTCTTGGCCAGGATAATTCAAAGTATCAGTATTCAGATCTGCCATCGATGTTGAATAGGAAATATCCTCGCCCGCTTGAAATTCTGTTGGACACGTTCCAGGGCTATTTGTTTGATTTAATCTCATATTAAGATCATCTTCACTGGATCCATTATCAAAACCACACTCACCTGCCACGCATTGCACATCTCCCGTTGATTCTATTTCCATTACAACAAAATTATCGCCGTTGTGAACAGCTTCTGCAAGAACAGCTGTATCGTCATGCACTTTATATTCCCAGCCATTCCCACCCTCAATGCTCGTCTTCAATTTACCATTGATATAGTCCAGATCTTTTGACTCTAAATATCTTCCATGAATAGAAAAATATTGCTGTTGCTTCTTCTGCAAGTCTTGTAAATTTGCAACGACCTTCTGAATTGTTACAACATCAACTCCTGAACCACCACCTGAACCCTGATCATCAATAAACAACTTTGCCTCAATTCTAGGTGTAAATACAAACCACCCCCCTTGAATTAAGAACATAAGAACGACCAATAATTTAAATACTCTTTTCATAATATTTCATCCTCACTAACAACTTGGAGGAACAACTAACGCAATCCCACCAGTAGAGCTAATATCCCATATACGATACCAACAATTTGAAGATGGTATATTTGCTATAAGCTCAGCTGTAATATCAACATCATCGTGAACTGCAATTAACCAATCCAAATCTGTAACATTAATTTTTAGAGTTGCATTAATACTGTCTAAATCTGTTGATTCTAGAAATCTTCCATTTTTAACCTTATAAATCGTCTGCGCCCCCAAAAGCGTCTGAAGGATCAGCTGCGCATCTCTATCTTTCTGATGCTCCATCGCCTTCGTATACGCCGGGATCCCCATGCCTACGAACATTCCGGCGATGACTACGGTGATCATGATCTCGGTTAAAGTAAAACCTACTCTATTATTTAGATAAGAAGTTCGTATCTGTGTCATTGCGAGCCCCAAAAGGGCGAAGCAATCTTTTAAAAGATTGCTTCGTCCTTCAACAGGCTTTGCTCCTCGCAATGACACAGGAGAATTATTCAAATGCAAATATCCTTCAATGATTATTCCGTTTTTTGATTGTTCTTGGCTTTTCATATCTATTGCCCCCTTAAAATAGTAAATCCAGACCACGGGCGCCGGCTCGTTAATCTGGATCAGATTCGTTCAATCCTCGTTATCGGTACGCTCGGCCGCCATTTCCACACTTACGCTGGATTTAGGCCCGAAACTTTGCGTCCCCAGCTTTCGCTGGGTTTGCCCCCCTGCTAACTTCCACAGAGGCCCTTTGCTAAACTACGCAAGGGTTTTCGGATAGTTCTACTGCACTCAAAGTAAAACACATAAACGAGGGAATTCAATAGGGTAAGACCGATTCTAGGAAAGCGGTTTCTCAAAAATAAAGTAGGGACAGACACCACTTTCCGATGATTTTGGCAAGAAAGTGGTGTCTGTCCCTACTTTTAATAAGAGCATCCACCGTTACTATCCAAAAGACAAGAAGGACAAGCCGCAACTGACATGCAAGAACAGCATTGACCACCCAGAGCATCCGTGTTGGCAAATCCAACACTCCACGAATTAACAAAGTCGACGCCCCCCACAAAAGGAACGCCGGTAAAATCTACACCGCAAGTGTAAGAATCAGGAGATACTGTTGTCTGGCAAAAATAAGTAACGCCGCCGCTAGAATCCTGAGGAATAATATGGATATCTAAATTCTGATTGATCACACTTAGATCTGTTATTTTAACATTATTAGTATTCCAATAAGCCCCATTCTCAGCTCGATAAGCTTCAAGCGCTTGTTTTATGATCTTTAAATTCAAAACAGCTGCTTTTTCATTATTAAGAATGAGCGATTTCTGATAACTCGGCACAGCAAACGCCGCCATGATCCCGATGACAAGAACAACCACCATGATCTCAACAAGCGTTATTGCTTTAAAATTTTTTATTCGACTTCCCATAAATTCACAGATCCTTCTTTAAGATAAGTATACCACCGAAATAAAATAGGGACAGACCCTAATTATTTTATTGTCATCCAGATTCCCGCTTTCGCGGGAATGACAAAATAATTGAAATCTGTCCCTATTTTATTATTTATTTCAAATATTGATCAATTCGATCATTTAGATCAATAGATCTATCGATCGTGTTCAAATGATCATGCCGACTCCAGGCTAATTCGATCTCTTTATCGACTAAAACATCTTTACCTGAACTAACGATCTCTTCTTTGATCGGGGTTTTATCTTTCGATTCGCTGACAATAATAGGCGAAGTCTCGATCTTTAAAACCTCTTTTTGCTTCACGGGGAAAGAAAGATCTTCAGCGCTTTTCACATTTTGCGCTAATCGATCCTTAACAACAGCCTCAGACAACGACACAAGATCCTCCGTCGCCTTGTTAAGCCGCATCACGTCTTCCCTTAAAGGATCATTTTGCGCCAAAACCTCATCGTAAGAACGTGTCGAAGCCAGTTCACTGACATGTTTGACAGGATTTTGCTGATGAATGGGCTCTAACTTAACTTGTTTTTCCATAACCTTCATTTCAGAACATCGACTTTCCGCCTGCTCTCCGCAATCCGTTTTAGGAGCCGGCCCGTCGATCGTAACTTGTGTCACCGGTTCATTCTTAACTTCATACTTCGCTAAATATTCCAGTGCCTGCTGTTGAACGGGATCGATCATTAAAGCTTTGTGAAATTCATGAACAGCATCCGGAATATTTCCCTTTTGGAGAAAATATTCTCCAACCGTCACAAGATAATCCGCGCCGGAATCATTTTTCGCATGCGCTCTTGTAGTCATCAAAGAACTGACCATGACTGAAACCAAAACAACACTTATCCACAAATTCCTTTTCATAACTATTCTCCTTTTTTAAACTACGTAGGAAAGTATAACATTTAAAATTCCCACGCGACAAGGGGTGACGAAGCATCCCCAGAAAAGGCTTTCTTTCAAAAAAGTAGGGACAGACACCACTTTTCGGCGATTTTTGTCAAAAAGTAGTGTCTGTCCCTACTTTACTTGCGATTTTCGTGAAAAGTGGTGTCTGTCCCTACTTTTTATTTCCATTCTTTCTCTATTTATGCTATAACTCCAATCTATGGAAACCCCCATGCTGCGGCAATACCATGCCGTTAAATTGCGTCATCCGGATTGTATTATTTTCTTTCGACTCGGCGATTTTTATGAAATGTTCTATGACGATGCTAAGCTCGTCTCCGGGACACTTGATCTGGTCCTGACATCCCGCGGCAAAGGAAGCTCCTCGGAAGTTCCCATGTGCGGCTTTCCTTATCATTCAGCAGAAGGTTATATCGCTAAACTCATCAAGCAAGGCCACAAAGTCGCCATTTGCGAACAGATGGAAGATCCCGCCCTTGCCAAAGGCATCGTCAAGCGCGACGTTACACGAGTGATCAGCGCCGGAACATATTTAGATGAGAACAATGATGAGTCACGCCTGCTTCTGTCTCTTAGCCCCAACGGAGAAACGATCGGGGTCTCTTTTACAGATGTGGCAACAGGTGCGATCCAAACAAATCAATTCCCCATTTCAGAGAAAAGGATCGTTGAGCTCATTGCAAAGCTCTCCATCCAGGAATGCATCTTCCCGCAAAGTAAAAAAGAAAAAGTCACCAATATTTTTGACCATCCCAATCTACGCGGAAAGAATATCGCGTTAAGCCCTTTTGAAGACTGGTGTTTCAATCCCGAGATCGCCCGCAAATCCCTTTGCGAACATTTCGGCGTTCACAATTTACATGGATTCGGGATCGAAGATCTCTTAAACGCGACCGCCAGCAGCGGAGCGCTCCTGGAATATTTAAAACAAATGAACAAAAAACCACTGCGGCACATGGATAAGATCTCTCTTTATGCCGATAGTGACTATGTCTACGTCTCACCGGCGGCTGTCCGTGGATTGGAACTTGAAACGCTCGTTAAAACTTTTGACAACACCTTAACTGCGATGGGAAGAAGAAAATTAAGCTTTTGGCTTTATCATCCTTTAAAAAATCTGCCAGAGATCACGGAAAGACAAAATGCCATTATTCTTCTTAAAGACGATCAAAGATCACAGCAAGATCTAAAAACTTTATTGGATCGCATTCCCGACGTAGAAAAGAACATTTCCCGCATCAGCTGCGGCTACACACATGCCCGGGATCTTTTGGCGATCCGCAACACACTTTCGCTGATCCCAGAACTTCAAAGATCATTACGGCCTCTTTCAAAAGAAAATTCTCTTTTCTCCCTCGAGGATATTTCAGAACTTCGCCGATATTTAGAGAACACGATCAATGAAGAAATCCCTCTCTCTCATCCCGAAGGAAAGATCATCAAAACAGGGTTTCACAAAGAATTAGATTCCCTTCGCGATATCCAGAATACCGGACGGGAATGGTTAAAAAAATTCCAAGAGCAAGAGATCAAAAAAACCGGTATCAATTCTCTAAAAGTCGGATTTACGAATGTTTTCGGATATTACATCGAGATCACCCGCAGTAATTTAAAAACTGTTCCCGACAATTACATCCGCAAACAAACACTGGTCAATGCAGAACGATTTATTACTGAAGAACTGAAAACTTATGAAGAAAAGATACTGACGGCTCAGGATAAAATATTAAAGATCGAAAATGAGATCATCAAAGATGTGGAAGCCAAGATCCTCGATGCGTCGGGTGAGCTTCACATTTTCTGCCAAAGCTTGGCAACCATTGATTGCATTTATTCCCTGGCACAGACCGCGCAGCTATCGAATTATATCTTACCTAAGATCACTGAAAATTCGACGATTGAGATCAAAGACGGCCGGCATCCGGTCGTTGAAAGACTATCCACTCAAAATTTTGTTCCCAATGACACTTTTCTCGACTGCGAAAATGACCATTTGATCATTTTAACCGGACCTAACATGGCCGGAAAATCAACTTACATCCGTCAGACAGCGATCCTTGTGATCCTCGCTCAAGCCGGCAGTTTTATCCCGGCGAGAAGCGCTCATATCGGACTCGTCGATAAGATCTTCACCCGCATCGGCGCGCATGATGATATCAGCAAAGGCCAAAGCACGTTCATGGTCGAGATGAATGAAACGGCGGATATTCTAAATAATTTAAGCGCGAAAAGCCTGGTCATTCTCGATGAGATCGGCCGCGGAACATCGACTTACGACGGATTAAGTTTAGCCTGGGCTCTCGCGGAACATTTTCAAAAGATGAAAGTCCGCACACTTTTTGCGACACATTTTCATGAGCTCACTGCGCTTTCTGAAAAATTGACCGGCATTAAAAATTACAACGTCGCCGTCAAAGAATGGAAAGATGAAGTCGTCTTTTTACACAAGATCGTTCCCGGCGGAAGTGATGACAGCTATGGGATCTACGTCGCTAAACTTGCGGGGATCCCGCAAACTGTTATTTCGCGAGCTAAAGGACTTTTGACACAGCTTGAACTTAAAAATGACCTGAAAGAAAAAATAAAAACACAGACATCGGCTGAGGAACAACTTCGCCTCTTTGTTGAAAGTAGGGGCGACCACTGGTCGCCCGCTACTTGCAGCGTTGATCCTATTGCTGAAGAAATAAAAACGACGATCGAGAAAATGGATGTGGATAATCTGACACCTATTGAGGCGTTGAATCGATTGAACAAATTAAAACAAATGGTAGAAAAAAATAAATAAATGTAGCGGGCGACCAGTGGTCGCCCCTACTCAACAGACGAATTTCTATGAATAAAGTCCAAATCCTTCCAACAAGTATCGCAAGCAAGATCGCCGCCGGAGAGATCATCGAGCGTCCGGCTTCCGTCATCAAAGAACTCCTTGAGAATTCTTTGGACGCAGGCGCAAAAAATATCGAGATCCATCTTCAGAACGCCGGGCAGACACTTATTCACTTAAAAGATGACGGCCATGGCATTGATGAAGAGGATCTACAAAAACTTTTTAACCGGCATGCAACGAGCAAGCTTAAAACTGCTGAAGATCTTGAAAACATCCTCTCGTTCGGTTTTCGCGGCGAAGCCCTTTATTCCATCGCCGCCATCTCGGATATCACATTAAAAACACAAACAAAAGATACCGCTAACGGCTGGGAGATCCATCTAAGAGGCGGAGAACGACTGAATTTACGCCCAACATCCTTAGGGCGGACCGGAACAGAGATCGAGATCAAAGAATTATTTTACAACACTCCTGCTCGACGGAAATTCTTAAAATCAAACACCGCCGAGATCCATCAAATATTAAATCTCGTCATTCCATACGCGCTTTTATACCCGAAAGTCCGTTTTGTACTGACTCATCAAGACAAAGAATTACTGAATCTGCCGGTCGCAAAAACCACGACCGAACGCATCCGGCAAACCCTTCATTTTGACGAAAAACACCTTATCGAAACAAAACGGGCGATCACAGAGAACAACTACACGATCCACACAGTTATTGGAGATATCAACATCAAACGCGCTCGACGGGATATGCAGTTTATCTACGTCAATAATCGCCCCGTGCAGAACAAGAACATCTCATTTCATTTAAATGATGTCTGCCGTCTTATTATGCCTGACGACGCTTATCCTTTCTTCTTTTTGTCGATCGAGCTTGACCCTAAGGATGTTGATGTCAACATTCACCCGACAAAGCGTGAAGTCAAAATAAATAATGAAACAAAACTCTGCCAATTCTTACGTAACAGCGTCGAAGAAGCATTAATGACCCAAACCAGCATCCCGCAAGTCAATTTAAAGAACTTCATTGATGCGGACAAAGCCAAGAGCGCGATCGACGGAGCATTTTCTTCGCGGACATTTCCAAGTTCCACCTTTAATGAGGATCATTCACAAACATTCGAGTCAAATATCGGATCCCAAACAACTTCCGTTCGCGACTATGCGTTCCCTTCATCTTTGCAAGAAGAACAAGGATCCTTTATCCCCGAGAATCGATACTTTTCAGAAAAAAAAGATTCCATTCAGCATAAATTCGAGAATGCGCACTTTGTCGGAAGTTTCATCACTAAATATCTATTATTTCAATCTGACCGATCGCTGTTGATCGTCGATCAGCACGCCGCGCAGGAGCGGATCATGTATGAGCTGCTTATTAAGAACATGCAAAAAGGCACACTGGAAGTCCAAAACCTTTTATCACCGGTCGTTCTAAGATTAACACCGCAGGAAATGCTGATCTGGGAAGAAATGAAAGATACTCTCGATGAGATCGGCTTAAGTAATAATCAATGGGACAATGAAAGTGTTGCCATCCACGCTCATCCCATACTTATTAAAGATATTGAAAAAGCCGTACGGCAAATTTTAGCCGGAGAAACAATCCCGAAAACTGATCATGACACCCTAGCCCGCCGAGCCTGTCGGTCATCGATCATGGCGGGAGATAAGATCAATAGAGAGCAAGCCGAATTCCAACGCGAACAACTCCTGCAATGCCTGGATCCCTTCACCTGCCCGCACGGACGTCCGACGGTGATCGAGCTGACGGAAGATTTTTTGAATAAACAATTCTTAAGGACTTAGCGCAGAGACGAGCCGTCGGCTCGTCTCTACAACTTTCAATTATTAGCAAAATTAACAGTCTTTGTTATTTTAAAATCAATCAAACGGAATATCTTAATGACTGACAAAAAATTCAGAATTGTCTTAAAGGGCATCCACACAAAGATTAAACTCATGATCGATGACTTAGCCGAGATCAAAGATGCCCTTACAGATATCAATTCGATCTTTGGAAACTACGGCAAACAGCTCACACAGCCTGAAACGATCAAATAAAAAGACCTGTTTCTTAAGATCTATCAATCTTTAATTTTCCACGCATCCTCCACGAATAAGAAATCACAACACCATTATTTAATTTAATCTTTATTAAATATATCTTTTCTAGACTCGGGATCACATCAATAACTACCCCGGGGCCTTTAGGGCCAACCACGCGCATGCCTGCTTTCATTCTTTCTGTTTTATCTTTATAACGATAGCGCGCCTTAGAACGATGCTCCGGCTTTGCAGAAAATCTCTTACTTCTTGAAATAATATCTTCATTCTCAAGCAGCACAGCTAGCGGATCCGGCATCATGGGATCTTCTTCGACGATCCTTCTTAAATATGAAAAACTCTGCGGCACAACACGCAGCCAGCGCATTAGAATAACGATCTGATAATCATCCGGATCTTGAGTTGCTAAGATCCTCCTCAAACATTTTGCAAGGAAATCTTCCGACGTTCGATCTTGAGTAAATATCTTTTCAAATAATTCCTTCCCGCGATCGGAATTCCGATACTTATCCATCAGCTTTGATAAAAGCCTATTATCAAGAAAATTATTAATAATGGTCACAGCTGTCTTTAAAGGCAACGATAGGACCAATTTTTCAAAAAGATCCTGCGCTTTTTTACGATCAGCCCGTGATTCATTTAAACCTTGTGATATCCAAAGGCATTGCGCTAACAATGTCTGAGTTCCAAGATACCGACGGTGGATATTCTGTCCTCTCAGCAAAAGCTGCTCTCCCGTACGTTCAAAATGCTGCTGTGCTAACTCCCACAGACTCAAGTGACGCAAATGAACCGAAACAATGGTCTCACCGTCTCTGATGCGGCGGGCAAATTGTTCAAAGAGTTTCTTAGGGCTATTATACAATTTCCCTTCTTTCCGTTTACGTTCTGCCAATATTTTATCTCCCGCTTTCTCATGGCGCCTGAGCCATTCATACAAGGATCGATTTCTGAAAACAGGGTCCTTCTGCAAACGCCGCGGCAAATTTGATTCCCTCCCCCAAAGGCCTTCTCGCATAGACCATTCTCGGTTGAAAATAACAACATCCAAATAATCTTCGCGCCGGGAAGCCAAAAGATGCAAACCTGTCGCCTTGGTCAATTTTGGGATCACATAAGAACCTATCCGGGAAACATCCCTCTGTATCGCATTGATCGTGTTTTCCTTGCCGCCAAGAAATCGTTGATGCAGTATTTCTTTTAATTCTAAGATTCTTTCTGCTAGATCATTATCATGAGATATCTTTTCCAGGACTTCCGGTAATGATCGGATGTCGCGTTCTACAACAGCAAAACTGCGGTGCGGATCTAAAAGCTTGCTTAAAATGATCCACCCCAAAGGTTCAATCCACCACTTTCCGGCGACTTCATCAAGGAATCCTACCTGCTCCTGAATGGATAATTCGAACCAACTAAGATCCTTCATCCGATCCAAGACCTGCTCAAAAGCTTTTTGATAAGATGTCGTTTCATAAGCAGGTTCTTTCGCCCCAACCCAATCTTCCGCGATGAAATGATCTTTCATCTCGGCAAGCAAAATGCCGTTTGGAGCAGTCGAATACAAAACATGCCAATAACATTCTCCCGTACGTTCAACAACAAGATCATTTAATGTTAAACTTTCTTTATCTAAGATCGTTAATACCCTTTGGGCAGATACGAAAACAGATTCATCAATAACTCGAATATCCCTTATGTTTATCCCGCCTTCAAACAAAATAACAATAATATCATCAACACTTCGCTGGCTATTGGCACGACTTACTGCTTGGACCAGACAATTACGCCGCAGCAAATTTAAAATTCGCACAAATAACGGATCAGAACTGTGCGCGCTTCTTTTAACGTCATCTTCCTTAACTACTAATTCTTCAATTATCTTTGTAACTAGCTTTTTTTCACGAACCACAGATTTGATCTCCAGCCGACTAACCTTGCTCACTAGCAAGATATGATAAACATGTTCATAATGAGCTAACTCTTTAATAAGAGAAATTACTTGCGGCATCGCTTGCTCATCAACATCAACTTCAAAGTATTCTAAGATCGCATCATGAACTCGCTCTATCGGCTCAGTCGGCACATCTGGCTCATCCTCTTGAAGATCAATTTTCTGTTTTTCTTCTTCAACCAAAACAGACAAATAAATTAAGTCAGTTATTTTTTGATAAGTTCTAGAATTACGCCTAACATCAAGAAAGCTTAGAAACCTGCCTAAGTGTTCTTGAGCCGCATCAAATTCTTCCAACGGAAAAAAGTCATTATAAATCAACGGAAAACTGTGGCCGGGAGCTTCGATATGAGGAAGACCTAATTGAACAAAACGATCACTTTCGATCAATGCCTTTATCGCTTGCTGTTCCTTCAAATACACCGCGTTTGGTTTTAAATATTCTTTAAAGACCAGGGCACTGACATATCGATTCTCTTGGGCGATTGTCAAAAACCGTTTCCATGATTCTTCATTATTAGAATCTTCCAACCAAGCTTGGATCACGGCATCGACAGCGTCAATATACGCTTCTAATTCCATTTCCGTTGGGATTTTCGGTATAAATGGTTCAACCGGCTTATCCTCTTCTAATTTATTATCGTCAGGAATTGTACTCTTCGCATCTTTAACAGTTAAAGCATCTTCCGTTTTATTTATTTCTGTTGTTTTTGCCGGATAACGAGCAGCCGGTTCTTTTCCAGCCGCCAGAACCGCATTGGGCCAACTGCCAAAAAATCGTGTTGCCGCCTTAAGATCTTTAGCATGTCCCGCAGCCTTCCAACGTTTATAACTGTACGTCCCTTTTAATTCTTCCGGAGGATTTTGAATGATATGAATTATATATTCAGGGGTTTTTTTGATCCTTTGCTTTGTTCTCTTTGCTCCAAATAATTCCAACCCGGCCGCTTCGACCATATTCGACCATTTCCCATCACCAGCTCTTTGAGCCAACTCAACAAAACTTGCAAAACCAGATTTTACCCATTCACTTGAATTTGCCGGATTCTTAATTGCTGCTGGGGGATTCTGAAGTTTTTCAATCACTTCTCTTCTTAATTGCTGCAATTCTTCATCACTTAAAAGCTTACGCCTCACCCCGACCAGATCCCCTTCCCGCGCATCTGCCGTAAGAATCAAAGCGTCACCGTCTTGAAATTCATCCTCTCCGACGGCGTGCCAATTTTTGCCTTCTCGGCGGACATAGATCTTGCTAGCGAATGCTTTGAATTGCGGGACTGTCAGAAGGATCTTCTGTGCCAGGGCCAATGGCATAAAATATCTTTCGAGGTCTTTCGATGTAACAATTTTTTGGCTGGTCAAAATATTAATAACATCAATAATAT
>CAYGEE010000016.1:0-29470 GCA_964348765.1 uncultured Planctomycetales bacterium
CTGCTTACGATCAATCAGGCGCGGGCGTTTGGATTAAATGTTAAGGGAATTATTTTTTGTGAAAATAAAAAGCTAAAACATGGCGTTGCTGAAAAAACGAATCCGCAGGCGATTGAAGAGATCTCGGGTGTTCCGGTTCTGGGGAAGATTCCGTATTTACGCAATTTTTCACGGGTAGAGATTTTAAAACAATGTAAATTTAAAATTAATACTTTAGGGAAGGGTTTGAAGCCCCTCCCTGCAAAGGAGCATGTTCTGTCTGATTGTGATAAAAAATACATTTGGCACCCGTTCACCCAAATGAAAGATTGGCTGGAAAGTGATCCGCTGATCATCGATCGCGCTAAGGGAAGTTATTTGATTGACACCAAAGGTAATCGTTATCTCGACGGAGTCTCAAGCCTCTGGGTCAATGTTCACGGCCACGGGCATCCGGTGATCGATCGAGCCATTAAGAATCAAATTGATAAATTAAGTCATTCGACATTTTTAGGATTATCAAACACTCCCGCCATAGAATTAGCTGAAAAGTTAATTGAGATCGCGCCAAAGGGATTAGAAAAAGTTTTTTATTCCGACAATGGCTCAACCGCATGTGAAGTCGCGATCAAAATGGCGTATCAGTATTGGCAGAATATCGGAAAAACCAAAAAGACACATCTCGTTCATTTGGTAAATTCGTATCATGGCGATACGTTAGGAAGTGTTTCCATCGGCGGGATCGATCTTTTTCACAAAGTTTATAAAGGTTTGGTTTTTAAAACGATCCAGTTGAATTCATTTGATCCGAAAGAATTTGAACGATTGCTGAAAAGACGTCGTCACGAGATCGCGGCGCTGATTGTTGAACCGCTCATTCAAGGCGCAGCGGGAATGATCCTTTGGCCGAAGGGCGCGTTAAAGAAAATGTCTCAATTGTGTAAAAAGTACGACGTGATTTTTATTGTGGATGAAGTGGCAACCGGATTCGGCCGGACCGGAAAGATGTTCGCCTGCGAACACGAAAGCGTTTCGCCTGATATTATGTGCCTAGCCAAAGGTATTACGGGTGGATATTTACCACTAGCCGCCACTTTAACCACTAAAAAGATCTTTGATGGATTTTTATTCGATTATAAAGACCAAAAAACATTCTTCCACGGCCACACGTATACTGCCAATCCCTTAGCGTGTGCGGCGGCGCTTGCGAATTTGGAAGTCTTTGAAAAACAACGGGTTTTGAAGGATCTTCAGCCCAAAATAAAGTATTTGGCGAAACGCCTTAAAATGTTCTATAATTTACGATCCGTCGGCGATATCCGGCAGCTTGGTTTTATGGTGGGCCTTGAGTTAGTAAAAGACAAAAAGACCAAAGAGTCTTTTGATTGGAAAGATAAAATAGGCATCAAAGTCTGTCAAAAAGCGCGCGAGCGGGGAGTGATTTTACGTCCGCTAGGAAATGTGATCGTTCTCATGCCGCCACTTTCGATGTCGATGGATGAATTAGATGAATTATTAAATGTGACGTATTGGGCGATTGGATTAGTAACAAATGATAAGGAGTAAGAAGTAGGAAGTATATAGTAGGAAGAAAACAAAAGGTGAGTTTTCTTTTTACTTCATACTTTTTACTTCGTACTATTTTGATTATGCAAAATAAATCAGAAAACAAACGCGTATTCGTCGCCATGTCAGGCGGTGTCGATTCCTCTGTCGTTGCCGGGATCATGAAAGATCAGGGTTACGACGTCGTTGGGGTGACCATGTGCTTTAGCATCAATCATCCTGATAGCAAAAAACCGTCATGCTGCGGTGTCGACGGCATTCAGGATGCCAAGCGCGCCGCGCAGATCCTTAACATTCCGCATTATGTCTTAGATTTTGCCAAAGACATTAACGATTACATTATTGAAGATTTTACCAATGAATATTTAAATGGCCGCACGCCGAATCCGTGTGTTCGTTGCAATCAGCATTTAAAATTCGGCAGTTTATATCAAAAAGTCATGACGATGGGCGCGGGGTATTTAGCGACGGGACATTACGGAAAGATTGAATTGAATCCACAGACAAATGAATTTGAAATGAAAAAGGCCGTGGATGAAAAGAAAGATCAATCCTATTTTCTTTCTAGTATGAAAAAAGAAACTCTTTCGCATGTTTTGTTTCCGTTGGGCGGATTGATAAAACAAGAAGTCCGTGAGCTTGCCCGAAAATATAACTTAAACACCGCTGAGAAGCCCGAAAGTCAGGATATTTGTTTTGTTCCCGATGCGGGTTATAAGAAGTTTATTGAAGACCGATTAGGAAAAAGCGTTTTTGTCCCGGGAAATTTTGTGGATGAATCGGGAAAAGTCGTTGGACAGCATAAAGGCATTTTAAATTACACGATCGGCCAGCGTGATCGATTAGGAATCGCTTTGGGCCATCCGGTTTATGTTTACAAAATTGAGAAAGAAACAAATACCGTTTACGTCGGGCCGCTGTCGATGCTTTATGCGAAAGGATTGATCGCGAGCCAATTTAATCCGGTTAGTATTCTTGCGACAAGTGGGGCAATAAAAGCCAATGTCCGCATCCGTTATAATTCGCCGGAAGTGAAGGCAACTGTTACATTCTTAGACAATCAGCATATTCGTGTGGATTTTGACGAGCCGCAAAAATCCGTCACGCCGGGGCAGTCGGTTGTGTTGTATCAAGGGGATGTTGTGTTGGGTGGAGCGATTATTGAAGAGCCGAACAGGTGTAAAGCGGAAGAAATTTCAGAGATTGCTTTAATAAAATAAAGGTGTTGGTATTGGTGGGGTTGGTGTTTTGTTCTTGTTGTGGTTCTTGTTTTTGGCCAACAACTAAACCTACAACCAAAACCAGACACCAACGTTACCGATACCCAGAACTTTAATACAATGTATACAGTTATCCTCTACTACAATTTCAAAAAAATCCCCGACCCCAAACAATTCTGCCAGGAACACAAAGGTTTCTGCCAGTCACAAGGATTAAAGGGACGAGTCTACATTGCCCAAGAAGGGATTAACGGCACGCTTTCCGGGACGAAAGAAAATATTGAACGCTACAAGCAATATCTTTGCGCGCAGCCGGGATTTTCTGATACAGAATTCAAAGAAGATGATTGTTCGTATATTCCTTTCCAAAAGCTCATCGTCAAAGTCCGCCCCGAGATCGTCGCGTTAAAAGCTTCTGTGAAGATCGATCCGACGACAGAACACGGTAAACATTTAAGCCCACAAGAGTGGAAGCAGGCGCTTGAGTCGAAGGAAGATTATTTATTGCTCGATATCAGAAACGATTACGAAGGCAAGATCGGCCATTTTGAAGGCGCGGTCATCCCCGACGCTAAAAAATTCTACGATTTCGAAAAATGGATCGACCGGTCTAACTTGGACAAGAATAAAAAAGTCCTCATGTACTGTACCGGCGGCATCCGTTGTGAAAAATTTTCGCTTCTTATGGAGAAAAAAGGCTTCAAGGATGTTTATCAGCTCCACGGCGGGATCATTAATTACGCGCAAAAAGTGGGCGATGCGCACTACAAAGGAAAATGTTTCGTCTTCGACGACCGCTTAGCGATTCCCGTCCAAAAATCCGGCGAAGATCCTGTGAGCCAATGCGATCTTTGCCATGAACCATGCGACGATTACATCAACTGCGCGAATCCGCTTTGTAATGAACTTTATCTCTGCTGCCCAAGCTGCGCCGAAAAAATGCAAGGCGCCTGCTCTGAAGAATGCCAAAATTCCCCCATCCGCCGCCCGTTTGATCCGGAAAACATGTATGCACCATCTTTGAAATGGTATAAGTATTTTGATAAAAAACCGAAATATTCTATGACGAATTCGGGCCTTGGCAGCAAGGTAATTGTTTAGCTGACAGAGAAACTCGACGAGATGTGTTCTGTGTCATTGCGAGCGCTTTTTGCGAAGCAATCTTTTTAACATATCAAAAAGATCGCTTCGTTTTCGAGAAAACCATTTTGACTCGCGATGACACAATGAGAAGATGTCAAAATTTTTTCTGTCAGCTAAGCAATTATAAGTTTGAGAATCTAGAATACATGCTATAAGTTGTAAAATATTGACATTATAAACTTATTGTTGTATACTCCCACCATGAAAATCAATTTTTCGCTTCCTAAGTTAGTTTTGCCCTTTTTAAAAGACAAGATGGATGGTTTCTATTTATCCGGCGGAACAGCGCTGTCGATGTTTTACTATGAGCATCGGGAGTCTTTCGATCTGGATTTTTTCACACGGAAGTTTTCGAAAGACCGTATTCTCACAGTTGTCGATAATTTGCAAAAGAATTCCACCTGGCTGGTTGAACTTGTTTCTGAGCAGAGTAAAAAGGGCTTGATGGGCATCTCGATTTACATGATCCATATCGATAAAAAGAGAAAATGTAAGATCGATTTTGTTGAGGATTTTATTGAGCCTATGCATCCGTTCAAAATGGTCGATGGGATCAATATTCTTTCACTTGAGGATATTTATTTGCGTAAAATTTACACGATCGCCGGCCACATTTCCGCTATGAATGAAGTGGGGCAGAAAATTGTCATCGGTGGGCGGCAGGAAGCGAAGGATTTTTATGATATTTACTGTTTATCAACGGTCACGATGCCGTTATCAGAGTTTGTTTCACGGCACTGCAATGATACGGTTAAGGAAGGCGTTGTGCGCTGGTATCAAACATATGATCGAATGGCGATAAAAACAGGCCTGTTAGATTTAGTCACTAAAGCAAAACCTGATTATCGAGTGATCGAGAATCATTTTAAAAAAGAGATTGATAAGCTTTTGGAAGATATTATTGGAGGTTAGGATGAATCCGGATTGGTTATGGGACAGAAAAATATCGATCGCAAAGATCCAGAAGATCTTAAAAGACCCACAGGGGGAACGTTTTGTTGAGATTGCGGCTATTCTTTTGTCTCGCAACAACGCGGTAAAAGAAGTTTTTGAAGAATATTTAGATCAGGAGACTTTTGTAAAAAATTGGAACCGTATCAAACGCCAAATGCGCCAAAATGCCTGGAATGACCTGCGGATCATTTTTTGGCAGGCGGTGTACGGGAAATTGGCGGATGGATTAAAGAAAGAAGGCATTGCGATCCGTCCAGCAAAACAGCAGGAGGAGCCAGATGGTTTAAGCCAGCACATTGCGCAGCTCATAAAAGAATCGCGGCAAGGCATGAACTTGACCCAGAGCGAATTGGCGGAAAGAATTGGGATCTCCCAGCAGATCATTTCAAGAGTCGAAAAAGCCCGCGCCGATGTGAGGCTGTTGACGTTAGAAAAGATCGCCAGAGGATTAAATAAGACAGTGGGCATTGATTTTAGATGATGGGTTTCTTTCGAGTCGCCGTCATCAAGTGGATGCCTACGACGTAATATGTGATGGTTCAGTGAAGCTGAGGAACGCGCCAAAGATAAAGCGGCGGAAGAAGAAAAATGGTCAAAGTATTAGATGTCGATCAAAAGGTCAATGCTCCAGCCATTGGTTGCGGAAATCGGCTGGGCGTTTAGGGATTTGGAAGTCACAAATTGTGACTTCCAATAAAGAAAGGATGGGGCTTTGCGATTAAAGAGTTTTTAAAAGAACCACCTGTTTCTCCTCCAGAGGTACCAAAGCAGGGAATCGGATTTCATGTAAGGTAAATCTTCATTTGCTTTCCAAGATCCTCTTGGTACAATTTATAATAAATCAAAAACACCAGAGTCTATGTCTTCAATTCTAACCATTAAAAATTTAAACAAAACCTACAAAGGCGGTTTTAAAGCTCTTGAGGATATTAACCTTGAGCTTAAGAAAGGCGAGATTTTTGCGCTTTTGGGGCCGAATGGGGCAGGGAAGACGACGCTTATTAATATTATTTGCGGGATTGTTAATCCTACGTCTGGCGAGATCAAGGCGGATGGGTTTGATATTTTAAAAGAATTTCGAAAGACCCGCCAGCTGATCGGGCTTGTTCCGCAGGAATTGGCGACGGATTCTTTTGAGTCGGTTTGGAATACCGTTTCTTTTAGTCGCGGGCTTTTTGGTTTGCCTAAAAATCCTATTTATATTGAAAAGATTATTAAAGATTTATCTCTTTGGGATAAAAAAGATAATAAAATTATGACGCTCTCCGGCGGGATGAAACGGCGGGTCATGATCGCGAAAGCCTTGTCGCATGAGCCGCGGATCTTATTTTTGGATGAACCGACAGCAGGCGTCGATGTGGAACTGCGCAAAGATATGTGGAATCATGTGCGGGCGCTTAAGGATAAGGGCGTGACAATTATTTTAACGACGCATTATATTGATGAGGCTGAAGAGATGGCGGAGCGGATTGGTGTTATCAATAAAGGAAAAATTATTATCACGGAAAGTAAGAAAATTTTGATGACCAAACTCGGGCGGAAGGAATTGTTATTGGATCTGGTTACGCCGCTTAAATTTATTCCCAAAGACCTGTCGGATCGGTCTTTAACGCTAAACGCCGAAGGCACACAACTTATTTATACGTATGATACGGCGAAAGATATTCATGGCATCGCGGAACTTTTTAACGCGTTGACGACGGCGGGAGTTTATTATAAAGATATTCACACGAAGCAGAGTTCTTTGGAGGAGATTTTTATACAGTTGGTGAAGGAGAAATAAAGAACGTCAGAAATTAGAAGTTAGAGGTTAGAAATTAGATGTTAGAAGCTAGAAGCTAGAAGCTAGAACGTAAATTGCAGACATAGAGATCTAACTTCTAACCTCTAGTTTCTAACTTCTCTAAATTAAAAGGCATAATATGAATTATCGAGGAGCCTTAGCAATCTTTCAATTCGAAATGGCCCGGTGGTTTCGCACGCTCGGTCAAAGTGTGGCATCGCCGGTCATTTCAACTGCGTTATATTTTGTTGTCTTTGGATCTGCGATCGGCTCACGTATCGACCAGATCGATGGGATCAGTTACGGATCGTTTATCGTCCCGGGGCTGATCATGCTTTCCATTTTAAGTGAAAGCATTTCAAACGCGTCTTTCGGTATTTATTTTCCACGATTTACGGGAACGATTTATGAACTTCTTTCGGCACCAGTTAGTTATGTGGAAATCCTTTTAGGTTACGTCGGAGCGGCGGCGACAAAGTCGATCATTTTAGGCGTTCTTATTCTAGGAACGGCTACGTTTTTTGTGAAATTACAGATTCTTCACCCGTGGTTGATGTTATTATTTCTCGTTTTAACAGCAGTAACGTTTAGCTTATTCGGTTTTATCATCGGTATCTGGGCGGATGGGTTTGAAAAGTTACAAATTATCCCGATCATGGTTATTACGCCACTCGCGTTCTTAGGCGGCAGTTTTTATTCGATCAAAATGCTCCCGCCATTCTGGCAATCCGTTTCGATGTGTAATCCGGTCGTCTATTTGATCAGCGGCTTTCGGTATAGTTTTTATGAAAATGCCGATGTAAGTCTTGCCTTTAGTCTTCTAATGATCACCGTTTTTCTTGCGATTTGTATCGGTGTTGTTAAATGGATGTTTGCGACGGGGTATCGGTTGAAGAATTAATGGTAGAGAAGATAGAAGCTAGATGTTAGAAGTCAGAAAAAGGAGATGTTTCTATGAAATCCATATTAGTCATTGATGATGACCTGACGAATGTCAGCCTTTTGAAAGCCCGGTTGAGCAAAGAAGGATACTTTGTTATTGGGCTTCAGGACGCTGAGAAAGCTTTGTATTTTTTAAAGGACAGCCAGCCGGGGCTTATTATTCTTGATGTTGAAATGCCGGGGATGGACGGTTATTCGTTTTTGGTCAGCCTTGATAAACTTGGGCTGCCGAAACCTGTTCCCGTTATTGTCGTCACCTCCCACCAGGAAACCCAGCCTATTTTCAAGATGCGCGGCGTACGGGATTATCTTTTAAAGCCGGTCAACTTCGAGGAGCTTCTTCCGAAGGTTCAGAAATATTTTGCGTAGCAGGATCTTAATTAAGGTGTTAGGGCATTTTAAAGGATATATTGCCACTAGTTTTCCATCCAAGAGTTTTTAACGTCAAGGATCAGTTTTTTAGTAATTCTTTTTTGAAAGTCAACTTCCTCTTTACCTCCCGGCAAATGTGACTATAATTACTTTATGAATCGAATCCTATTTATTATTGTTTTTATGATGCTATCTTCAGGTGCTTATGCTGGAAGCCGGCATTTGACGCCTTCTGAAATTGAAAGGCTCAAAGCTTGTCAAGAATCTTTAATTGGAGTGGACCTTAAATCCCTTGAACAATCGATCACAGAATTAGAAAAAACCGCTTATCCGCAAATCAATTTACAGATCAAAGAAGCGATGGTAAGAACATATCAAACGATCGCTGAAGAACAGGGAGTTAGTGATCTAGCTAAGAAGAAATGGCTTTATAGTATGGTCGCGCTTAACATGGCGTATTTGCAATTTGGAGGCGAGCGGCCGCCGAAAGGGCAAAGTGCGGTTTTAAACAGTATTATTATCAAAAAGTTGAAGGAGAATTTACCGGCAGAGCTTATAAATAAACCGGGGTTTTTGTATACGATGGAAGAATAGGTTTTTATAGTATTAAATTTTTGTATTTGTGTCATTGACACAGAAAAGAATTTGAATGAGAAAGGATCATCCATGAGCATTAGTCTTAACCGTGACAATTTAAGGAATTTCGTTTCGCAAAAGGATATAGAAAAAATATTTCCAAAATTAAAGAAGGTTCATGAGAATTTAGAGCAAAAAAAGGGCAAAGGCGCTGAATTTACCGGTTGGGCAGACTTGCCGAAAAGGATCGACGATAATTTTATCAAAGAGCTTAGTGATCTGGGTTCACAGGTGCGGAAAAATTCCGATTGCATCGTTAGCATCGGCATCGGCGGGTCATATTTGGGGATCCGTGCGACGGTCGAGTTCTTGGGTGGCGGGCAACTTCCCATTTATTATGCCGGGCATAATATGAGCGCGGAATACCATCACAAGCTTTTTGAGTTCTTAAAAGATAAGAATTTCACGACGGTCGTTATCTCAAAATCCGGAACAACGACAGAGCCGGCGCTTGCATTTCGTCTTATTAAAGAATTCATGAAGAAGAAATACAGTGAAAGCGAGATGAAGAAGAGGATCTTTTGTGTGACGGATGCGAAAAAAGGCGCTTTAAAGCAGGTTGCGGATAATAGTGGTTTTAAGTCGTTTATCATTCCTGATGATGTCGGCGGACGATTCTCCATCTTGACACCCGTTGGACTTTTGCCTCTGGCGTTTGCAGGAATTGATATTAAGAGTTTGGTCGATGGCGCTAGAAAAGGCCAGGAGGAATATTCGAAACTTGATCTAGAGAAAAATATCGCTTATCAATACGCGGCGATCCGGTATCTTCTTTATAAAAAAGGAAAGCATATCGAAGTCACATCATCGTTTTACGACAATCTTTATTATGTCATAGAATGGTGGAAGCAGCTTTATGGTGAAAGTGAAGCTAAAGATGGTGAAGGGATTTTCCCAGCTTCTTTAATTATGTCAACGGACCTTCATTCTATGGGCCAACTCATGCAGGATGGGATGAGGAATGTTTTTGAGACGTTTGTTATGATCGATAAATTGAAACATCAGGTTTTGGTCCCGAAAGATGATGATAACTTAGATGGGATGAATATGGTTGCCGGGCAGGATCTTGATTTCGTTAATAAAAAAGCTTATGAAGGAACAGCCGCAGCGCATTTTGAAGGCGGAGTGCCGAATATGACGCTTTCTTTGTGTTCCGCAGATGCGTTCCATTTGGGCCAGTTGTACTATTTTTATGAACGCGCCGTCGCTATTTCCGGGTATTTATTGGATATAAATCCTTTTAATCAGCCCGGGGTTGAGGCGTATAAGAAAAAGATGTTCGCGTTGCTGGGGAAGAAATAATCTTGCTAGGACTTTCGCATTTGAATGCTTTTTCTGTGTCATTGCGAGGAGCCCCGATCATTTTTGATAATATCAGCGACGAAGCAATCCTTTAAAAAGATTGCTTCGCCCTAAAAAGAGGGCTCGCAATGACACAATCACGCAAGTCCTAATTGTTATTAAGGAGGCGTTTATGCCTTTTATAAATTCTTTAATGATGGCAAATTCTTCTGTTTATACGATCTTTATTTTAAGCCTGGTGATCACTCTAGGGTTTAGCCTTGGGAATTTGAGAGTTTTTGGCGTTAAATTGGGAGTTGTCGGCGTTTTTTTTGCCGGGCTTTTATTCGGACATCTTCATTGGTCGGTTGATATTCATCTTTTGGAATTCATTAGGGAATTTGGTTTGGTCATTTTTGTTTATACGATCGGCCTTCATGTCGGGCCGGGGTTTGTTGTGTCTTTGAAGAAACAAGGATTGAAGTTGAACCTCTTGGCATCCGCCGTCGTTTTTTTTGGGGTGCTCATCGCTGTTTTATTTATACGAACACATATTGTTTCTGTTCCCGAAGGCGTTGGCCTTCTTTCCGGGGCGACAACAAATACTCCTTCGCTGGGAGCGGCTCAAGAAGCTTTTAAGATCCAATCGACGGGTGAGGCGAATTCTCAAGAGACGTCATCTTTAGCTTATGCGATCACGTATCCTTTCGGGGGTCTGGGGATTATTTTATTCAGACTCTCTTAAATGGATCAGGATTTTTGTGGTTCGGACGAGGTGCGGTAATTACGCTTGTTCTTCTTTTGATCGGCAGGGTCGTTTTTAAAATGAATTATTTGATACTTTACGGGCTTTTTGCTGGCCGCATGACTGATCCGCCGGCACTTGCTTTTGCTAACAGCCAGTCTAAATCATCTTCGATCGCCGTTGCCTATGCGAGTGTTTATCCTTTGGTCATGATTTTAAGGATCATTAGCGTTCAAGTCATTGTGCTTTTGATGCGATAGTGTCTAGGTTTTGCTTCGATATTTGATAACCTTTTTTGCCGCAGCACGTAATAAAGCAAGGGACTTTCTTGAGAATCTTCGAAACATTCTTTAGATTGTAGTGTTTAAGAGCCAGTAAAAACAAAAACATGTAGTTGGATCAAGGAGGATTAATATGGATAAGAGATTGAAATGGTTAACAGCCGCGATGGCTTTAACGGTGTTTGTTTGTTTGCCCATTTCGGGTGTTTTGGCGGCAGAGAACATTGAACAAGGTGGCGAGACAGGTTCTGAGGTTGGCGGCGGTGACAGCAGCGTTCCTCCAACTCCTTCAGTGACCGGATCTTCGAACAGAAAAGATAAGTATGAGAATAAAAAGTCAGGATACGAGGACAGAAAAGCAAGATTAGAGAAAAGTGGTCGGCCCATTACGTCTGATATGAAAGAGTTCAATCAGGATGCTAAGGCTTTAAATCAAGATGTGAAGCAGACGAATCAGGATGCAAAACAGGCTCATTCAGATGCGCAACAATTACGACAAGATGTCAAAAGTGGTGCCAGTAAAGAACAGATCCAGGCTGATCGTCAGACGATAAAAAGTGATCATGCAACGTTAAAGAGCGATCATCAGGAATTAAAAGGTGATCGTCAATCGTTAAAAGGTGATCGTCAGCAAGCGCGCAGTAACGCCGGTCAATCTCGCGGGGGTAAGGGCGGCGGTCATGCCCGCGGTGGCAATGGTGGTGGTCGTGGTCATGGCGGTGGTGGACATAGACGTTAATTGATCTTAGCTTAGATAGTAAAGCCCCGGTTGTAAAAAACAGCCGGGGTTTTTTATTTGTGTGATAAGTCCTAGGATATTTGTTGAAAAAGATATGGTTTTCTGTTGTAATAATTCATGAAGAAAAAAGAAATTATCAAAGTTTTCCTTATGCTTCCTTTTGTGTCGTGCATAGTCGGATGTTCATCTTTGAAACCGAAGGAAACGGGTCTCAAGGATGGGCAATTACGACCTTGTCCGCCGGCTCCCAAATGTGTATCAACATATTATAAAAAAGGTGTTCATGCTATTACGCCTTTAAAATATACGGGAACAAAGGATGAGGCGTACGAAAAGATAATTCGTATTATTAATTCAATTAAGAAGTCTAAGATCGTTGTTAGTGATCCTGATTATATTCATGCTCAGGTTGAAGTGACTGTTTTTAAATGGATCGATGATGTTGAATTTCTTTTTTCTAGGGATGAGAAAGTCATTGATTTTTCATCATCAGCATCAGCTCCTGTAGGTTTTTGGGATTGGGGTGAAAATCGTAGGCGGGCAGAGAATATTAAGAAAATGTTCGCGGAATAATGATGTGGTATTGAAGGGAGAGTCTTTATGGTCGTTTGGGAAGATAAGTATTCGACGGGAATTGCGGAACTGGATTCACAACATCAAGTCCTTTTTAAGTATATTAATAACTTAGAGAAGATCATTGAAAAGGGAGATTATAGTTTTAGCCGTATTGAGAACATCTTAACTTTCTTTGAGGACTATGCGAAAAATCATTTTGGTTATGAAGAGGACTGCATGCATGCTCATCAATGTCCTTTTGGCGGGAAGAATAAGGCTGCGCATAAAGAATTTATTAAGATCTTCGATGCTTTTCATCACCGTTTTACCAAAGAAGGGCCGTCTGAAAAACTGCTTAAGGAGATTCAGCAGAAGGCAACCGATTGGCTGGTTAATCATATCTGCAAGATCGATGTTAATCTTAAAAGCTGTGTTAAAAAGTAGCTGGATTGTTCTTAATTAATATTTGGGATCGTTAGCGAAAGAGTATCTATTTTTGTGTGCTCTTGGATCGATTTTTTCATGGTTGGGAGTTTCTGAGAGAACCAAAGAGCCGAAAGAAAACAACAGATCCCTCCGAAAAAGAGCGTTATTGGCGCGCCGTAGCGATGTGCAAAGGCTCCGGCGACCAAATTCCCCAGAGGAGTCATTCCCATAAAAGCGATCGTATAAAAGCTCATCACCCGCCCGCGTTTGTCATTATCGACCATCATTTGCATGAGAGTGTTGCTTGCTACGAATTGGATCATCATTCCAAATCCAATGAGGAACATTGAGATCAGTGATAATGGCAAGGTTGTAGAGAGTGCAAATGTCATGATCCCGATGCTGAAGATAAAAGATGCAATCGAGATCAGGCGTCCGTAATGATCTAGTTTTTTGCGCGATGCTAAATAGATCGCTCCGGTTAGCGAGCCGAGGCCGGATGCTCCGACAAGAAATCCAAGGGTTTGCGCTTCTGCATGAAAAATGGTTTTGGTGAAAACCGGCAAGAGGATCACATAGGGAAGGCCGGTTAAACTGATCAGCGAAAGTAGGATCAGAAAATATTTGATGGAAGAATGATGATAAACATATTTCATTCCTTCTTTAAGCCGCAGAAGAACAGGATCGCTTTTTACTGTTGAGATCTTTTGTGTTGTCGTCATCGCGGCAAGGGTAAAGAACATGGGGATAAAGCTTAGAACATTAATGAGAAAACAAACGCCTTCTCCGGCAGTGGCGATGAGGATCCCTGCGATCGATGGCCCGATAAGCCGTGCGGAGTGGATCATGGAGGAGTTTAGGGCAATGGCGTTTCCCAGATCTTCTTTTTTGTCTACCATGTCGATCACAATGGCTTGACGTGTCGGTTGGTCGATGGCGGCAATGATCCCTTGAAAAAGAGCAAGGATCAAGATCGCATGGATCGATAATGATCCGTGATAGTAAAGAATGCTGATGATGACCGCTTGAAGCATGGACAAGCTTTGAGTGAAGATCAAAATATGTTTACGGTTCTTCTGATCGATGAGGACACCGGCAAAGGGTGTTACTAAAAATGATGGGATCTGGCTTAAGAATCCCGCGAGGCCTAACATCCATGGCGAGCCGGTTATTCGATAAATGAACCATTGCAGAGCGATCTGTTGGATCCAAGTTCCGACGAAGGAAATGCCTTGTCCGAAAAAAAAGAGACGGTAATTTCGTGAGTGCAGTGCCCGTGTTAAAAAAGTGAAGCGTGTCATGGTTTAAGTCTTTCGGAGAATAATGGAACGGCAATTGATAATCGTTTTTATTGTCAGCACATAAAATAGATTAAAAACTGTTTAAATACAAATTTTTTGTTAGAAATGTCGTGGTAGTTAAGAATTCTGGGAGTTTGAGTTCTATTCTTATTAGGTTATGCGACTTGATGTCATTCTTCTTGTTTAGTGATTGTTTGAGGGATAGAATATCTTTTAAGTCTTTAGTCCACAGTCTGCAGTTTTTGTTAATGTTTTTTGACTGATGACTGGTGACTGACGACTGAGGACTCTCATGGATATCAAATCAAAAAAATCACTTCTAGAAATATACGGCCTTTTGCGTATGACGCTTGGGGTCGCTGAGCTTGTGGGGTTGTTGTCTGCCTATTTTCTTTTGGAATTTGTTATTAAATATCCGTCGCAGCTTTCGCTGTACTTGGTTGATGAAGATATTGTTTTCTTTACTGTTTTTGTTGTTCTGCTTCGCGGGATCTTTCATGTCATCACGGGGATCGGTATTGCCAGATTACAACATTGGGGACGATGGTGGATCTTTTGCGGTTGGCCGGTGATGCTTGTGATGACTTATTCTGTTGTTTATAACCATTACCATGATTGGTCGACGAGTTCATATGTCACGTCTTTTGGCGAGGTCTTAAATTTCGGTAAACTAATCCTTTATTTGGTTTTTATAGGTTTTGATGTGTTCTTTGTCAGCGGAGTGATCAAGGAATTCAATGAAAAACAGTTGTCGATCAAGATCGATGTGGGAGAACGCTTAGAGAATAAAAACATCGCGATCTTCTTTGGCCTGGCGATTGTATTCTTTCTTGCTCTTATCTTTTTAGGACGACCGATCAAACAAGGATTTCATCCGGGCTTTTATAAAAGCCATGGAGAGAAAGCTTCTTCCGGTAAGAGATCGGATGTTGTTAAGAATGCGCCTCGAGAGATTAAGAGTGAAAATCCTTTATCGAGTGATCCTAAGGCAGATAGTCCCGCAGATATTATTCTGGCCAAGCAGACCAAGATCGAACAGATGATGATCGATGAAAAGAAAATAGTTCCAGAGGAACATGTCGCTGTGAAGCCAGAAAGGATGCCGAAAGAAAAAGGTATGGCGTATCGAACGCTTTTCGGTGTTGCGGCATTGGTCTTTATTGTCGCGGGGTTATTGTTGCAGATATCTCAAATGGTTAATAATAAAGTTTCATCTTTTGGATTTATTTTGTTAAGTATCGGATTTTTTGTTTTGTTGATCTATGGTGTTGGCATGAAACAGAATGTTGTTTCAGCGATCGGATTTTTTGCTGGTTTATTGTCGGCAGTCATTGTATTATTGAATTCTAAAAATAGAAATTAATGCTGTGTGAGTTGTTAGCTTCTGCGTCATTGCGAGCGCTTTTTGCGAAGCAATCTTTTGAGATCATCGAAAAAGATTGCTTCGTCGCTGATAATATGAAAAATGATAATGGCTCCTCGCAATGACACAGATGGGAAAACTCGCACACGACGTTAGAATTAGTTAAAGTTATTTCCACAAGGAGGGTGTATGGGACATATTGGATTGGGAGAGTTGATCGTCATTGGCCTTATTATTATTTTATTGTTCGGCGCCAAAAAATTGCCGGAGCTCGGCAGTGCGATCGGACAGGCAATTAAAGAATTTAAAAAAGCCAGTCGGGAAGGTCATCCGAGCGATGAAAACAAATTAAGCGATAAGAGTGATGACAGAAAGTCTTAAGGACAAGATCAAAGATTCTCCGTTCATGGGCTTTTTTGATCATTTGGATGACTTGCGGGGCCGTTTGATCAGGTCGATCATAGCAGTTGTGATCGCGTCGCTGTTGATGTTTAATTATGCGGATGCTCTTTTAAAATTCCTTATTAAGCCTGTTGGCAAACTGATCTTTACATCTCCCGCTGATGCTTTTTTGACGAATATGTATTTAAGTTTTTTTAGCGGTTTTGTTCTTGTTCTGCCTTATGTGCTTTTTGAGTTTTGGCAATTTGTTGCGTCAGCTTTGAAGGAAAAAGAACGAAGTGTGGTCTTTTTTGTGTGCCCGATATCGGTGGTATTATTTCTTATCGGTGCGTCGTTCGCGTATTTTTTGGTCATTCCTTATTCTCTTAAATATCTTTTGAGTTTTTCTTCGGATGTTTTTGTTCCGATGATCACGGCAAAAAGTTATTTGTCTTTTGTCGGGACGATGGTCCTGGGTTTTGGCGTTACTTTTGAAATGCCGTTGATCCTTTATTTCTTAGCAAGAATTGGAATTGCTACCCCGGCTTTTTTAGAACAGCATCGAAAATATGCGGTTGTTATTATTTTGATCATTAGTGCGGTCGTGACACCTCCAGATCTGTTTTCCATGATCGTGATGGCTGTCCCGCTTTTGATCCTCTATGAGATCAGTTTGTTGGTTATTAAATGGACGTATTCTAAGAAAAATGCGCAGACTTTTTAAAATTCATATTTTTTCTTGTTTATTCCTTCTTGTGATCAGTTCATCTTGGGCTGAAGAGAAATTGTTAAGCCGTCAAGATGCGCTTGCTATCGCCGAAGGCACTCCTGAAGCGGAAGCATTTTATGGATTGCAAGATGGGTATTTGATGAATTGTATCGAAAAAAGCGTCGTAAAGCCGTGTGACAGTAAGTGGGTGACTTGCATCGAAGATGCTTGGGTTGTTAAATTCACCCTCGGTGAAGTTTGCGGGATCAAACATGATGAAAGGTTAAGTTTGACATTTGTTGTTGATTCTAAGACCGGAAAGATCATTTCACGCTTTCCTGAGCTTCCATATTTTAAAATTCCGAATTATTGTCATGACACTTATGATTGTTTGTCAGCTCCAAAGGGTGAAATGTGTTTGAATTTTATTTATGGGCAGTTAGATAAAGAAGTTTATGTCCCTTCAAAACAATGTTTATGTCAGGAGAATGTTTGTGTGCAATATAAAGAAATTATTTCGAAATAATTTTCTTAATTCTTTCACGCTTGTGTCATTGCGAGCGTTTTTTGCGAAGCAATCTTTTAAAGAGATTGCTTCGGCCCAAAAGCGGCCTCGCAATGACACAGGATGGTTTTCAATCGCGCAAGTCTTGCTTTTTGTTTTTTTTGATTTCTTTGATCGTTTCTTCGGGAGCTTTTGCTTCGAACAATAAATTCTGCCGCGGGGTCTTATTTAAGGATGGCGAGAAAAGTTACGGTTATCTTGATGATAAAGAAGCGGCTGTGACAGAAAGAGTCGTGGCGCAGTTTTATTTTCTGGTAAAGAGTGAAGAATTGGATAAAGCGTATTCTCTTTTAAGTCACAAGCTTCGGGACGAACATTTGACACTCATTGAGTTCATGACTGAGATCGAATATTTAAGAAAAAATTACGGTGTGGAAAAAGCTTTTATCCCGATCGATCCGCCTCCGGATGAGGGTAAGTTGATCGACAATCCTCCGCAGTCAACGGATGTTTTAGCTTATTATAATTCCGTCATGTTTTATTATCTTTCTCAACGCGATAAAAAAGTTGTGATGAGTTTTGGAGTTGTGAATGAAGATGGAAAGCCCAAGATCGGATTGTGGGGTTATATTGTCCCTGATGATAAAGTGAATGCTCAATATAATTCTATTCCGCATAAATAATGATAGTGTTGGTGTTAGGAGAAGATCATGAAAGAAAAACTAGAAAAAGCAACTTTCGCGGCTGGGTGTTTTTGGGGAGTTGAGGAAACATTTCGACGGACTAAAGGAGTGAAAACAACTGCGGTCGGTTATATCGGAGGAGCTTTAAAGGATCCTACTTACGGGGATGTTTGCAGTGGACAGACTGGGCATGCCGAGGCTGTAGAACTTGAATTTGATCCCGCTTCGATAAGTTATGAGGAACTTTTGAAGATCTTTTTTGAGAATCATAATCCGATGTCGTTAAATCAGCAGGGCCCTGATGTGGGAACGCAATATCGTTCAGCGATATTCTTTCATAATGATAGTCAGAAAAAAGCTGCGGTGGAATTTAAGACGAAATTAGAAAGAAGCGGAAAATATCCTCGGCCTATTGTTACGGAAGTGACCGGCGCTAAGACTTTCTATCGAGCGGAAGATTATCATCAGCAATATTTGGCCAAACGCGGCCAGGACTCCTGCCATTTTTAGAGTAAATCTTAATTGGGGCTCTTTCATTGTCACTCTCATGCAAGCGGAGACCTGGATTTCCGGTTGTGCGGCAATGACACAAAGGAGAAATGTGACAGTAAGGAAAATCTTCTTAATTATCTGTTTTGTTGTAATGCTTCCTGGCACTAGTTTCTCACAAACCGTTACAGTTGCAGCCGCGGCAAACCTCCAGCCTGTATTTTCAAAATTAAAGATTGCATTTGAGAAAGAGAATCCCCTAATAGTTGTTGAGGCTGTTTTTGGCTCATCGGGAAAATTGATGGCTCAGATCGAGAACGGGGCGCCGTTCGATATTTTTTTATCTGCCGATATGAAATATCCGGAAGTTCTTTATCGTGATGGTTTTTCTTTGCAGCCGCCGAGAGTTTATGCTTATGGGGTTTTGGTCTTGTGGTCGGTCAGAGAGTCGGATCTAGCGAAAGGGATGAATATCTTAATTGATCCGCGGATCAGGAAGATCGCTTTGGCTGATCCGCAGGTTTCTCCATTTGGATCTCAAGCCATGAAGGCGATAAGATATTATAAATTATCAGATGCTGTGGAAAATAAGATCGTTTTGGGAGAAAGCATTGGACAGGTTAATGATTTTATATCATCGGCATCGGCGGATGTCGGATTCACATCAAAATCGACGGTGTTAAGCCCCGATCTTAAAGAAAAGGGCGTTTGGGTTAAGATCCCTTTGGAGAGTTATGACCGCATCGCTCAAGGAGCGGTTATTCTTAAACATGCACAGGCCTTATCAGAAAAGGGCGCACAGAAGTTTTATGATTTTCTTTTTTCTCAGAATGCGAAAGATGTTCTTAAGAGATCCGGATATTTAGTCGATGAATAAACTTTTTGGAAAAATAACTGCGATCGAATCAACGGAACATATGTCCCTTGTGGATATTGATGTTGACGGGGATATTTTTAGTTCTGTTGTCCTCGAAACTTCAACAACGACCGATCACTTAACGGCGGGACGAAGAGTCATACTTCTTTTTAAGGAGACAGAGGTTTCGATCGCAAAAGATCTATCTGGAGAGATCAGCTTGCGGAATCGGTTCAAAGCTGTGATCGAAAATATTGAACGTTCACAGATCTTAAGTAAGGTCATTCTTGATTATCAGGGTAAGAAAATTGTGTCGGTGATCTCGACGCGTTCTACGGATAGGATGGGACTAAAAGAAGGCAGTGTGGTTGAGTGGTTGGTAAAAACAAATGAAGTGATGATATTAAAGAACGGTGAATAAATGCAGTATGATTGGATGCCTTTATTTTTGAGTTTTAAGCTGGCCTTCGTTACGACGGTTACTCTGATGCTTGTTGGGATCCCGTTGGCATATTGGATCGCATTTTCAAAAAGTAAATTTAGATGCGTTGTTGAACCTATTGTGAGCCTGCCGCTTATTCTTCCACCGACGGTTCTGGGTTTTTATATCTTGCTTTTTTTTAGTCCAAAATATTTTTTAGGGAGTTTTTTGGAATCTTCATTCGGGATGAGAGTTGCTTTTAGCTTTTTAGGCCTTGTAATCGGTTCGGTTTTGTTTAGCCTTCCTTTTATGGTTAATCCCGTCAAGGCTGGATTTCAGAATTTTCCGTTGCCGCTTATTGACGCGTCGTATGTTTTAGGAAAATCTAAATGGGAAACATTGATCAAAGTGATCCTGCCGAACATTAAGCCGGCGCTTTTGACGGGGATCGTGATGGCTTTCGCGCATACTCTTGGAGAATTTGGCGTTGTTCTCATGGTCGGAGGGAATATTTCCGGGCAAACAAAAGTGGCTTCGATCGCCATTTTTAGCGAAGTGGAAGCTTTGAATTATGATCTGGCCAATCTTTATTCTTTGATCTTGATCGCTGTTTCATTCTTGATCTTATTCGTGTTTTATTTTTTTAACAGAAGGTCAGTAAAACTTTTATGATAAAGATCTCTTTTAAACAAAAAATGCGTACGCATCAAGGAGTGGAAGATCTTGATGTTGATCTTAAGATGGAAAAAGGTGAATTTATTACACTCTTTGGCCGATCGGGAGCAGGGAAAACGACTTTCCTTCGTGTATTGGCCGGATTAACTGATCCTTATCAGGGATATATTGAAGTTGGTGGCCGTGTTTGGTTCGATAGCCGAAAAAAGATCTCTCTTTCCGTTCAGCAGAGAAAAGTCGGATTTGTTTTTCAGGAGTATAGCCTTTTTCCTAACATGAGCATTCGTAAGAATCTTGAATATGCTTTAACAAATAAAGCGCAGAAAAGTTCTCTAGACCAATGGATCAAGATCTTTGATCTTAAAGGATTGGAAGATCAACGGCCTGAATCTCTCTCCGGCGGACAGAAGCAGCGTGTGGCGCTGGCGCGTGCGTTGGTCAGTGAGCCACAAATTTTATTACTCGATGAACCATTGTCTGCTTTGGATATTGATCTGCGGTTAAAATTGCAGGATGAGATCGTTAAGATCTATCAAAAAACAAAGATCACGACGATCCTTGTTAGTCATGATCTGTCTGAGGTTTTTAAATTATCAGGGCGGATCCTCGTTCTTGATAAGGGAAAGATCATTAAGTCCGGAAGCCCAAGCGATGTTTTCGTCGGCGATAATTTAAGCGGAAAGTTCAAATTCTCCGGTGAGATCGTTGGATCTGAAAAAGACGGCGTTATGAACATTTTGACTGTTCGGATCGGTAATAACATTGTCAAGGTTGTGGCAACTGATGAAGAGATCGCGGATTTCAAAATTGGGGAGCAAGTGATCGTTGCTTCAAAGGCGTTCAATCCGGTTGTAATGAAGATCAAGAATTAGTGTAATGCGTGAGGTGTTGTTTTCTGTGTCATTGCGAGGAGTTTAAAAGTTTTTATGTAAAAGGCGACGAAGCAATCTTTTAGAGTATTCTATAAGATTGCTTCGCGAAAAACGCTCGCCCTGGCCTGCCAAATATTTTTTTTCTGGCCAGGGCAGGCAATGACACAAAAAAGACAAGCTCGCACACGACGCTAATAATTAGGATAACGTGATGTTTTATAGAATTTTTTCTAAGAATGTTATTTTGTTTTTCTGTTTTTTAATTTTAGCCAGCTGCCGAGAAGCTCCGCGCAAACCAGAGATTGTGGAAGCTAAAAGTAAATTTACGGTCATTGATGTAAATTCATCGAAGCCGCTGGCTGATAAAAGAACAGAGAGCATGGTCAGAGAAAGAATGGAGGCTTCTCAAGTCCTAATCGATGAGGCTCAGAGATCGCTTAATCATCACGATGTTAAGGCGGGGCTGGAGAAATTGAGACTGGCGAAGAACATAGCGCCATATGATTATCGTCCTTATCTATTAATGGCGAAAATGTATTTTATCCTCGACCAAAATGATCTTGCGTATCAGATCCTTGAGCAGGCCGGCCAATATAATATTGATAATGATATTATTTTTGAGGAATTGGAAAAGGACCTTGTGTTTGAAGAGGACCCTTTCAAAGATCAAAAAATTTTTATTGCGCCTTTTAAAGATAATAAACGCTGCGCGTTTAGTTTTATGTTCGATGATGGGCCCAGAACTGCTTATGAAACGGCGCTTCCGATCTTTGATGAATTTGGATTTAAAGCAACGATCCCGATCAATCCCGGTATTATTGATCAGCCGAATTCTGATTATGCGACCGCCGGCTGGCCGGAGCTTGTGGATGCCAATCGCCGAGGATTTGAGATCGCGAATCATTCGCTGACCCATCGGGATCTGACGGGTTTATCAAAAAATGATCTTGAAGATGAGGTGAATAAAAGTTTTGCCGTTATCAAAGAGAAAATAAAAGAAGCACCGGTTTCCTTTATTTTTCCTTTTGATAAAGTCAATGCCGATAGCCTTGAAGTCGTCTCGAAACGGCATTTTGCTCTTCGCCAGCATCAGGCTCTTTTGCGATTTTATCCGAATATCTATTTGCCGATTTACGGCGGGACTTCTTTTAGTGTCGCAACAGGGCAGAGGATCATTGACATGGCAATCAAGAAGCGATTATTCGTCGCTGCGGAATGTCATGCTGTTAAAACAAATGAATTGACGAGTTTTAAGCCTCTGACTGCGGAATTTTTACGGGAACACCTTGCCTATTTAAAACAAAAACAAGAACAGGTGTGGGTTGATACTTTTAAGAATGTTTGTTCATATCTCAAGGAAAGAAAAGAAACGCAGCTGTTCGTGGAGGATCAGAAAGATGGGCAAATTATCTTTAGATTGAGAACATTGTTGGATCCTGAAACATTTTCCTATCCATTAACAGTTGTTGTTAATGTTGATGGAAAGAAGATCAAGAACGCACAGGCGTTCGCGGCAAGTTCTCGGGAATTGCTTCCTTTGAAAATAGTCCGCGATCAGATATTGGTGGATGTCGGGCCTAATTCTGGAGCGGTGATGGTTCGTTGGCAGTAAGTATGAATAACACTCAATGACATTTTAAAGGGAAAGAAGTAGACCTTAGCTTTTCTTTCATGTATTTTATTATCTGATAAGGTCGCCCCAGAATTAGATTTTTGGGCGAACCTCGTCATTTCCTTAAGATATTAAGGAAATTGAAAAATGACGGGAGACAAACATGCCTCAAAAACGCATCACAGTGATCCCTGGTGACGGGGTTGGTCCAAGTATTACAGAATCAGTGATCAAAGTATTGGATAAATTGAATTGTGGTTTTGAATATGATTTCGGTGTCGCCGGTATCACGGCGTTAGAGACGGGCAAAGATCTGATCCCGAAGAAAACGATCGCGCTTATTAAGAAGAACAGGGTTGTTCTTAAAGGCCCGATCACAACACCGGTCGGCGGTGGATTTACATCGATCAATGTTACGCTGCGGAGAATGTTCGATCTTTATGCGAATGTCCGTCCGGCGATCTCTTTTCCGGGGACAAAATCCCGGTATGAGAATATTGATATTATTACGATCCGAGAGAATACAGAAGGGATGTATTCAGGAAAAGGACAGACGATCGATAAAAAAGGAACTCATGCTGAAGCGGTGAGTGTTATTACTAAAAAAGGGGCGGATCGTATTGTTCGGTATGCTTTTGATCTTGCTCGTCTTTTAAAACGTAAAAAGGTCACGATTGTCCACAAAGCAAATATTCTTAAAACGACTTCAGGGCTTTTTCTAAGATCAGCAAAAAAGATCGCTCTTGATTATAAGGATATTGAATGCAATGAAATGATCGTTGATAATTGCTGTATGCAGTTGGTCATGAATCCGCATCAGTTTGATATTATTGTGACGACGAATTTGTTCGGCGATATTGTTTCTGACCTGTGTGCCGGGCTTGTCGGCGGGCTTGGCATGGCGCCGGGTGCGAATATCGGGAAAAAGGGTGCGATGTTTGAAGCGGTCCACGGCAGCGCGCCGGATATTGCCGGGAAAAATATCGCAAATCCCACGGCGATCCTTTTAGCGAGTGCTATGATGCTTGATTATTTGAAGATGACAGATAAAGCTGATAGGATCCGTGTTGCTATCAAAGAAGTCATGAAGTCAAAAGATAGCTGTACGAAAGATCTTGGCGGAAATGCCGGGACTGTTGAATTTACCAAAGCGCTTTTGGAAAAATTATGATGTCGTAGAGACGAGCCGTTGGCTCGTCTCTACAGTTTAATTTATTATGAAAAAAGAACCCCCACTTCTCCCCATCGTTCAAAAATATTTCGAACAAGACCCTTCCACGGCTTCGCATACTTTGGAGACGATGGGGCCAGCGGAAGCTGCAGATGTCCTTAAGAATATCCCGACGGAATTAGCAGTTGAAGCGTTTCATCATTTAAATGATGCTTTCGCGGCAGTCGTTCTTCCGAAACTTCCCGCGTCTCTTTTTAGAAAGATCATTAACACTCTTGATCCGCAGCAAGCGGCAAATATCTTTAGTCATCTTCCTCAGAAGATGCGGCAGAATTTCTTTGTACTTTTGGATGAGAATAAACATAAACAAATCCAGGAACTATTGACCTATCCGGATGACAGTGCCGGAAGGATCATGAAGCTGGATTTTGTAACATTTCACAGTGATGTCAAAGTTAAGGAAGCGATCCATCGGATCAGAGTGCTTGCTCAAAAAAGCATGCCATCATCTTATATTTATGTCCTTGATAAAGAAAGCCGGTTGATCGGGATCTTGAATATGCGTGATATTCTTTTGGCTGATGAGAATGAATTTTTGGAAACGGTCATGCGGCGAGATGTTTTTATGGTGCACTGTTTTGATGATCGGGAGAAGGTGGCAAATGAACTTCTCAAACATAAATTTTTTGCCGCCCCGGTTGTTGATAATGAACATCGCCTTTTGGGCATCGTTCACGCGGAACAGCTTATTGGCGATGTTCAAGAAGAGGCTAGTGAAGACATCCAGAAAATGTTCGGAGCCGGCGGGGATGAACGGACTTTTTCTCCGGTCTGGTTTTCTTTAAGAACAAGACTTCCGTGGCTTTATTTTAATTTAGGGACAGCTTTTTTGGCCGCGTCAGTTGTTTCTCACTTTCAGGATATTATCGCGAGGATCTCTGTTTTGGCTGTTTTTTTACCTGTTATCGCCGGACAGGGCGGTAATGCCGGCAATCAGGCTCTGGCGATCGTCATGCGCGGGCTTGTGATGCGTGAGATCCCGCCCAATCGGGTGAGACAGCTTATTTTAAAAGAAGCATTTATTGGGATCGTTAATGGGATCGCGATCGGGACTGTGACGGGTTTGATCGCTTGGGCTTGGAAAGGTAATCCGGTTTTAGGCCTTGTTGTCTCTTTAGGGATGTTGTGCAACTTGATCGTTGCCGGCTTTACGGGAGCCGCGATCCCTCTCTCGATGAAAGCCCTCGGAATGGATCCCGCGCAGTGCTCGAGCATGATCTTAACGACCTTTACCGATGTCATGGGCTTTTTCTCCTTCCTTGGGTTCGCCGTGTTGTTCCAGAATTATTTAATGTGAAAATATAGAATGTGGGTAGGGAACAGGCATGCCTGTTCCCTACGATAATTTTAATTCCCCGAAAATTCACCTTCTTTTCACACATTTCTCACAAAACTGGCGTATCTTTTTATAGATTGTTGACATGACAATAATTATGTTATTATTGCTCGTTAGAAACTTATCAATAAAGGAAATAAAAGTATGCCTCAAGAAAAAGTTTTGATCGTTGAAGATGATAAGCATATTTCAAAGTTAGTGAAATATAATCTGGAGAAAGCTGGCTTTGAATGTAGTGTCGTTATCACCGGCGAACAAGTTTTTGAAGCCCTTGATAAGCAGCCGGTAGATATTATTATTCTTGATATCATGCTTCCTAAAATGGACGGTTTTGAAGTTTGCAAGCTGATCCGTCAAAGAAAAGATTCTGCGCACATTCCCATTATTATGCTGACCGCCCGCGGGGAAGAAGTCGACCGGATCGTCGGTCTGGAATTAGGTGCAGATGACTATATGGTCAAGCCGTTTAGTCCAAGGGAGTTGATCTTGCGGATCAAAGCGGTTTTGAATCGTGTCAAACCCAAACAGACAGAAGAATCATCAAAAAATATTGTTTCTTATGAGCAACTTATTATTGATATTGCCCGTCATAAAGTGACTGTTGCTAATAAAGAGATCAGCCTAACAGCGATGGAATTTAAATTGTTATTAACGCTATTAAATCGCCAGGGCCGTGTCCAGTCGCGTGATCAGCTTTTGACGGATGTTTGGGATATGAGCGCGGAAGTTACAACGCGGACGATCGATACGCATATCAAACGTTTAAGGCAGAAACTTGGGAAGATGGGAAAATATGTTGAAACTGTCCGTGGGTACGGATACCGATTTGCCGAAGAGTAGTAAATATTTAGCTGACAGAGAGAACTTTGATATTTCTTCTCTGTGTCATCGCGAGATGAAATGGTTTCTTAGAAGACGAAGCGATCTTTTTAGCATAAAAGATTGCTTCGGCCATAGAGCTAGAGCGCCTCGCCCTGGCCTGCCAGATATTTGTTTTTTTCTGACCAGGGCAGGCAATGACACAGGATGTGTTTCGTCGATTTTTCTATCAGTAAATAAATGCGAAGAGGAATAAGAGTGAAGTCACATATCCCAACTAAGATCGCTTTGGCCAGCGCGTTCTTTCTTCTCGCGGTCTTTTCCGGCCTTTATATTTATCTTCCATCCTTTTTTACAGAATTCTTTATTCAGTATTCTAATCCATCCAATCTTCAATCAGAGCTTCCGGTCTTCTCGCATCATTTGAAAATGTTTTTTTTAACGTATTTTTCTTTAACCATGTTATTTGTTGTTGTTATGGCCTATGTTCTTTCGCGCGAATTCATTGCAAAGCCCGTCGAAGAAGGGATCGCTATGATCCGGGCGATGGCTTCCGGGGATCTGACGTTTAAAATGGACTTATCGAATCGTTTTGAGATCGGGGAATTATCCAGGGCTTTGAATTCTTTATCAGATGAAATAAAACGCAGGCTTGAAGAAGTTGTCACAAGCCGTTCTCGGTTGGAAGCTGTTTTTTTAAGCATGAGCGAAGGGGTCATTGTGATCGATGACGCCTCCGAGATCCTTTTGATGAATCAGACGCTCAAAGATCTTTTGCATGTCACGGCTGATCCTATTGGGAAGAAACCTTTGGAAGTGATCCGTAATATCGAAGTTCAGGAAATTACGGATACAGTTTTAAAAATGGATGAAGGCGTGATCTCAAAAGAATTCCATCTTTTGCTTCCGGAGGAAAAAATATTGATCATGCATGCGACACCTGTCAAACGTCAATGGCGCAATGAAGGCGCGGTTTTGGTTTTTCATGATATTACTGAATTAAGACGATTAGAACGGATCCGGCAGGAATTCGCCGCGAATGTTTCTCATGAGTTGCGCACGCCAGTGTCAACGATCAAAGGTTACGCTGAGACGTTACTTGATGGCGCGCTTGATGATAAAGAGAATGCGAAAGATTTTTTGAAGATCATTCACACGGATGCGGACCGGTTGGCGAAGTTGATCAATGATATTCTGGACCTTTCTAAGATCGAATCGGGAAAAACCAGGATGGATCTTAGGGAGGTTGATATTAGCGACATCCTTAATGATGTTGTTGCTGGATCGGTCCGGTTAGCAAAAGAGAAAAACATAAAGATCATAAAGGATATTCCATTAAAGCTGTCGAAAGTTGTTGTTGATCCGGGTGCGATGACGCAGGTTTTTTTCAACCTTCTGGAAAATGCGATAAAATATAATAAAGAAAACGGGCAAGTTTTGATCTCCGTCAGGGAACATGTGGATTCTTTTGAGATCAATATGAAAGATACGGGGATCGGGATCCCGCAAGAAGATATTGCGCGGGTTTTTGAACGTTTCTACCGCGTTGACAAAGCCCGTTCCCGCGAGATGGGCGGCACGGGTTTGGGCCTTTCGATCGTCAAACATATCATTTCCGCACACCAAGGTGAGATCTCTGTTGTCAGCCGATTGGAACAGGGGTCGACGTTTACAATAATTCTTCCTAAAAAGTATTAATCAATTTTCAGCTTTCAGCTTTCAGCTGTCAGCTTTTCATGCTTTTAGCTGAAGGCTGAGGGCTGATAGCTGTAAGCTGAAAAACCATTTCACCTACATTTCACATCCCATTCATATTCACTTCACACTTTTTGCTTACAATTATCACTATAAGAAAGGAGGCAAATATGAATAGATTGGTCAATTCAAATGTTTCTGTGGATATTGTGGCCAGTCATTTGCGTTCTCAAGTCGTGGCTTTGCATAATATCTTAGAATCGATCGAGAGGACATCCCATTATCAAGATGATTATATTCAGTCTTCTTTGAAAACGGTAGAAGTGGAATTAAACCGTTTGAGGAAGTTTATCGAGACTTGATCTCGGGGAATGAATGACAAAGGGAAGCCTTTTTATAAGGCATCCTTTCTTTTTGTTCCCGGCATATAGGTTGTAAGTAATGTGATCAATTTTAGTAAAGGAGAGAAAAATGAAGAAAGTGTTAGTCGGTATTTTTAGTTTGGTGGTCTTGACGGTAGGAGCTCAGGTGAGCTTTGCAGCAACATCGGTGGATGCTTTGTTGGAGAAGCTGCAGGATAAAGGAATTTTGACAAGAGCTGAAGTGCTTAAATTAAAAGGAGAGATCGCCGCGGATGAGAAGTTGGGGCTCGATAATAATCTAAAAACATCCCTTCCTTCGTGGGTCAACAAATTGAAATTAAAAGGGGATATTCGAACACGTTTTCAATATGAAAGAAAAAAGAATGATACGGAAGCCCGCTCACGCGGACGGATCCGTCTAAGATTTGGAGTTGAGGCTGATATCGCAAAGAATGTTAAAGCTGGTTTTGGGATCGCTACGGGCAGTTCAGCGGATCCGCGTTCAACAAATCAGACTCTTGAAAATGATTTTGAAAAACCGGATGCCCGGCTGGATTACGCTTATGGCGAATGGCAGGCGATGGATAGTTTGAAATTGATCGCCGGTAAATTTAATAAAACAGATTATCTTTGGGTTCCGACAGATATGCTTTGGGATACGGATATTACTCCCAATGGTCTTTCGGGTTCATTTCAAAAAGAGATCGTAAAGAATGTGACTGGAACAGTCAGTTCCGGTTATTGGTTCCTTGATGAGAATAATAAGGTTGATATTAGAGATCCATTTTTAGCTTATATTCAAGGAGTGCTTGGATATAAAAATGATAAATTCGATGCGAAGATGGGGTCGACTTATTATGGTTTTTCCGGGCTTAAGGCTCAATGTCCTGAATGGACTGCCGGGACGAACTCTGGTGTTACATCTGGTTCTAGCGGAGCTTGTACGGGGCAATTGACGTATGATTATGATTCAATCGGTACTTCAGCTGAATTTGGTGTTAATAAGTTATTCGGCGGTTTGCCATTGGGGATCGATGATAAGATCGTGATCTTTGGTGATTTCATCCATAACATTAGTGAAGGAGAAATAACAAAGAGCAACGGTTGGTCATTTGGATCTCGATTGGGAAAAGCGAAATTAAGCGCACCGAAAGATTGGCAAGTTAAATACACTTATGTCAATTTGCAAACGAATGCTTGGCCGGATTTTTTGCCTGATTCAGACCGTTTGGCCGGTGGTACAAATACGTTTGGCCATGAAGTTGAATTGCAATATCTGTGGAAAGAGAATTTGACCTTGGGGCTTGATTATTATAAGTCAAACAAGATCACAGGTGCGCGCAATCAAGAGCAAATTGTTCAGGCGGATGTTAATTTTAAGTTTTAACAGGAAATTAGGGACAGACCCTAATTATTTATATTAGTTTCAGAAAAAAGAAGATAGTTGGGAATAATTAGGGTCTGTCCCTAATTTCCTGTTCATGATCAGTTTACAAACTTGTCACATGATCGTCACATTGGGAAATTATAATAATAAG
>CAYGEE010000017.1:0-2833 GCA_964348765.1 uncultured Planctomycetales bacterium
GAATATTGTATCAGTTGTGAATGATTTTTCAATTTGTTAGTGATTGATTTAATAATTGATTTGCTTTTATGATGTTATTGGTAAAACGATTATCGTTTGGATATAAACGCTGACCTTTTGTCCATACATCCAGAGATTCATGGATTTTATTTTGGTTCGCTAGAATGACGCCTTTTAAAAGATAAGTCTCTTTTTCACTTGGGAATTTATTGAGACATTGATCAATGATCTTTAAAGCTTTTTTTGGTAATCCGTATTCGGCAAAAACTTCGCTCATTACAAGATAGTAATGAGCTGGTGTATCTGAAGTTAAATTTGCCTTTATGAATTCATCGGCAGGATCTGTTCTATTTGATCGATATAATAAAGCTGTTTGTTGGCAACCATATTTGAATTGTTTAGTTGTGGATGAAGTTGAGGTTTTCATTTTCTCAACGAGATCAAGGGCCCATTGATCCTTGTGTATCTTTTGAGAAAAATGGAGAAGCTTTTCCATTTGCGGCTCAAGATCTGCAGGAATAGGTTTGGTTATATGATACGTGTAAAGACTGCCAATAATCTGCAACGGGATGAAATTTTCAGGGCTTGTTTTTAACCAATACGCTGCGTAACTTAATTCAGTTGAAGCAATAGAGTTTTTTTGCTGTGTACCCAAAAATAGAAGTATGCAAATAGTTGCGATGAATGTTTGATACAAAAATAGCAAAATATGCTTTTTGAGTTTTAATAATCCTCCCGCAACCAGAAGAAAGAATCCCATGGAAGAGATGAAAAGCCAATAGGGTTCGATGTATAAGCCCAGATTGTAACGCGTCGTTGAGGTTGGGATCACGAATAGAAAACCGGAAAGAAAAAATAAATATGCAAAGCGCATTATGGGATTTTTGCGAATGAATTTATAAATTATGAACCCAAGAGCAGCCCAAATGATCATGATTCCCAGCCATTGCAATGTTTCGCTAGGTTCAATGGGGAAGTTGACCATAAATGTGATATTTTGGGGCCAGATCATATTGGAAAGATACCATGTGAATAGTTTGCAAAAGTGTGCGACGAATGTTTGGATCGATATTTGGAAATTACTCATGCTAACAAGAGCAAGGTTATTGGAAACATGTGTGATTTTCCAAATACACAAGTGAAAAAGAGCGAAGAAAAGGTGTCCTGCTATTAATCTTACAGAATGGAAGAATCTAAATTTTTTTATTGTGATCAAATAACAGACAAAATAGATCGGAAGGCTTATAGATAAACATTCTTGTGTTAGAAGTGCCGTTAGGAAGAAAAAATAACTTAATAATAGATTCTGGCGTGATCGGTCCCCTTCGAGATACCGTATAAAGAAGTAAAAACTTAGTAAATTCAGCATTCCGGCGATAAAGACCATATTAAAACTTATATGATTGACAAGATCAGCATTCATGGGATGGATCAGGAATAAAAAGGATGTTAAAAATGCTAAATTGTGATCGGAGGACATCAGAAGGATCAGTTGATACACTAAAATGCTGTAAGCGGTTATTAGAAATATGTTCATTAAATAAAACTGGCTTGGGACATAGAATAATCGAAAGAAGATCATTTCCATTATGGAGTTAAGAGGTTCATAATGTTGACTTGATGAGTATGTTAAATATTCGATGAATGGGATTTTTTGTGCCAGTGTAAAATCTTTGACATAGGAGAAATCATCGATCATAAATTGATGTGACAGGCATCTTCCGTAAGTGATAATGCCTGCGATCAGAAGGAAAAAAGCAATCTTGAACGCTGATAATGGCTGCGATTTAAACAAGTTTTTCATTGTGATAAGGATTTTTTAAGGTGCTTCCCAGTATATGATGTTGGACACTTGATGATCTCTTCAGGGGAGCCTGCGAAAATAACCTCGCCTCCTCTGTCTCCGCCTTCCGGCCCCAGGTCGATCAGATGATCTGCGCTTTTAATAATATCAAGATTGTGTTCAATCACAATGACTGTGTTTCCTTTATCAACGAGACGATTGATGACATGCAGTAATTTGTCGACATCGGCAAAATGCAGGCCCGTTGTCGGTTCATCGAGAATGTAAAGCGTTTGACTGGTCGATTGTTTGCAGAGCTCGCTGGCAAGCTTCACGCGCTGGGCTTCTCCGCCGGAAAGTGTCGTCGCCTGCTGGCCTAATTTGATGTAGCTTAACCCGACGTCGTTTAATGTTTCTAAAATATTGCGGATCCTCGGGATATTTTGAAAGATCTCAAGGGCTTCGACAACGGAAAGATCAAGGACTTGATTGATATTTTTATCTTTAAAGGTGATCTCAAGGGTTTGTTCATTGAATCTTTTTCCGGCGCAGACTTCGCATTTAACATAAACATCCGGCAAGAAATGCATTTCGATCTTTCGGATCCCGTCGCCGCCGCAAGCTTCGCAACGTCCGCCTTTGACATTAAAACTAAAGCGCCCGGGTTCATATCCGCGCATTTTCGATTCGGGCATTTGGCTGAAGATATCTCTGATGTGGCTAAAAACTCCTGTATATGTTGCTGGATTCGATCTCGGTGTGCGTCCGATCGGTGATTGATCGACCTCGATGATCTTGTCGATATGTTCCAGCCCCTCGATCTTTTTGAATTTTCCTGGTTTGTCTTTGGACTGATAAATTTTTTGAGCGACAGCCTTATAAAGGATATCATTGATCAGTGTCGATTTCCCTGAGCCGGAAACGCCGGTAATGCACGTGAGCGTTCCTAAAGGGAATGAAACATTGATATTCTTTAAGTTATGTTCCTCTGCTCCGATGATCTTTAGGAATTTCGTTTTTTTAGTTTCTCGTCTTGTTTTTGGGACTGGG
>CAYGEE010000017.1:2843-7990 GCA_964348765.1 uncultured Planctomycetales bacterium
GGACTGGGATCGAGAGTTCGCCTGATAAATATCTTCCGGTTAAGGATGTTTTACTTTTTAATAATCCAGGAACATCACCGGCATAAACGATCTCTCCGCCGTGGACGCCCGCGCCGGGGCCCAAGTCGATCACAAAATCCGATTTGCGGATCGTTTCTTCGTCGTGTTCGACAACAATAAGTGTATTCCCCAGATCACGCAAAGCATGCAGCGTTGTAAGAAGTTTTTCGTTGTCTCTTTGATGCAATCCGATCGAAGGTTCATCTAAAATATAGACGACACCGACAAGTCCAGACCCGACTTGTGTCGCGAGACGAATGCGTTCGGCTTCTCCTCCGGAAAGTGTGGCGCTTTTTCTATCGAGCGTTAAATAATCCAGTCCGACATCGATACAGAAATCCAATCGCCGGATGATCTCTTTTAAGATCTGTTGGCTGATGATGGTTTTTTCTTTTGAGAATTTAATGTTTGTGAAGAACTTTTTCGCTTCTTTAATAGATAACGAGCTAACTTGCGCGATGTTTAGATCGGCTACTTTTACAGACAAACTTTCTTTCTTTAATCGTTCGCCATGACAATTTTGGCATGGCGCCACCGACATGTATTGGGAGATCTCATCCTTAAGCCAATCGCTGTCGGTGTCTTTGAACATCCGTTCCATATAATTGATGACACCTTCATATGGTTTTCCCCAGATCGAAAAATTTTCTGAGCCGTAAAAAATAATTTTCTTAAGATCTTTTTTCAGATCTTTAAACGGCATCTGGCTGTCGATCTTTAGATCATGGGCGAGCTCACGCATCAGCGCCCGATAATACATGAGGTATCCTCGTTTTCCTTTTTTTATAGGCGCGATGGCATTGATCCAGGCTTTATCAGTATCGGGGATCAGAAGTTCGGGGTCGATCTCCATTTTTGTCCCAAGGCCATTACATCCTTCGCAAGCCCCGTACGGAGAATTGAATGAGAAAATTCTTGGCTCGATTTCCGGTAAACTTATCATGCAATCAACGCAGGCGAATTGTTCGCTGAAGATCTTTTCGGGGAGCTTTTCTCCAAAATTAATGATCACAAGCCCTTTTCCCAGAGGAATCGCTGTTTCAATGGATTCTGTTAAACGCTTTTTTACGCTTGGTTTGACAGTAATCCTGTCGACAACAACTTCGACGTTGTGGACTTTATAGCGGTCGATCTTTATTTTATCGGCTATTTCATGGATCTTTCCATCGAGGCGAAAACGGGTGAACCCGGCTTTAGAGATCTGCGCGCCGATGTTTCTGTATTCCCCTTTTTTCCCGCGGATCAAAGGCGCCAAAATGGTGATAGGGATTTCATCAGCGATCGATAAGATTTGTGCGACGATTTCCTGTGCGCTTTGTTTTTCGATCAGTTTGCCGCAATTCGGGCAATGCGGTGTGCCGGCGCGGGCAAATAATAAACGTAAGTGATCATAAATTTCGGTTTGGGTCGCAACAGTTGATCGCGGATTGCGGGACGTCGTTTTTTGTTCGATCGAGATCGTCGGAGATAATCCTTCGATTGATTCAATGTCCGGTTTTTGAAGCTGATCCAAGAATTGCCGGGCGTAAGCTGATAAACTCTCAACATACCGCCGCTGACCTTCAGCGTAGATCGTATCAAACGCTAGAGACGATTTCCCCGAGCCGCTTAAACCCGTGACAACGATAAATTTATTACGCGGGATCTGGATGCTGACATTCTTTAAATTATGCTCCTTCGCCCCGCGGATCGTGATGAATTCTTGGCTCATGTCATTTGAAATCTGATGGTGTTTGAATGGAAACTAATGTAGGACTATACAGGAAATGGGAGGGTTTTTCTAGGGGAAATTGCAGGAACAAAAATAACTATGCTAGGTCAGCAGCGTAGGGTTATGGGGTGGATTTGTTAATGAATTATAAGGATAAATAAGAATTGGAAGTTTAAATTTTTTTTATTTTTTTAAAAGATCCGAATGGCTCTCGGTTCTTGTCAGAAAGAGATCGCCATTTTCAATTTTGTATATTAACAGCAAATCAGCTTCGATATGGCATTCTCTGAATCCCTGGTAAATGTCTTTAAGGGAGTGGCCGTTGATTTTTGTTCCAGCGGGGTTTCATTTATTAGCTGCGTGATGACATGTGTGATATTCTCAGGGTCAAGATGTCTTTTCTTGAGTATTTTATAATCTTTTTTAAATCGCCGGGTATAAAAAATATTAAGCATGCTTAATTGTTGAGTTGTTTGAACAATGCTTTTGCATCTTTAGCTTTTATAAGGTTCTTCTTGTTATTTACATCGCGGATACTTTGTAAGGTAGAAGCATTTGGGATGCGGACATCAAAAGGAAAACCCTTGTAAAGTTTGACGTGTTGATAAAAAATATTGATAGCCTCCGAGGCAGATACGCCCAAATGTTCAAAAATCGTTTCTACTTCTTTTTTAAGGTTTGGTTCGGTTCGAGCGCGGATCATTTCTGATTTTGGCATGGCGTTGGCCTCCTTTTGTTTTAAATGTAGCACAAATGGGGTACAATCTTAAGGGTCTGTCGCTGTGTTTTTTTCTTAACGGTGGATTTCTTGTAGTGATTTATTTTTATTTGATTGGTTAATTGTGCGTTTCTTTTGATCGGAATTAATATTTAAATCGGTTTGAAAGGCTTAAGATCGGAGTTTTGTTTATTCTGAAATCATTTTTAAATTTTTTGCTTTTTGGATTAGTTGTTGTTTTCATTATCTTGGTTGTTGTTGTTCCAGTGCTAAGAGTTGTGTTCTTTGTTTGTGTTGTCCCGTCATACGCGGTGCTGGTGCGATTTGATTTTGTTGTGACGGTGTGATCGGTGCTGGTGTTTTGGTTGCCTAGAGCATCTGTTGATCTTATGGCGTAATGATAAAGTGTGTTTGATAGCATTCCAGTTAAAATGATTTTGTGTTTTGTGACAAGTTTTGTTTCGGGATTGCTTGTGCTTCCATAGCCGGTTGTTTTTCCGTATTCGATCTGTGAGATAGATGGAACATTGGTGTTGAAACTAATGGTTGCAGAATAGGCGGTTGTTGTAACACTTAAATTGGAAATAGTAACAAAGACCTTGTCTTGAACGCTGATAGAAATAACCATCGTTGATGAATCTTTTCCATCAGAGGCTATGAATGTTACTTGATAATTTCCGGCAGCATTTAGATCAGGCGTCCATTTGAATGTCGCTTTGTTTTGCGCATCGGTGTTAAAGGTTGCTCCATCTGGAAGGTTTTGAGCTGAATATGTTATTATGTCGGCATCAGGGTCTGAAGCGCTGATATCGAAACTCAAAGGATCCTCTTCTGTTGTCGATTGGTCTTTTGTTGATGAAAAATTAGGTGCGCGGTTGACATCATTAACGGTGATCTGTGTCGTAATGAGCGAACTATATGCGCCATCGGAATCCATTGCTTGGAAATAAATATTTAAATAATTTCCGGCTTGAGTAAAGTCGGGTGTCCAAGAAAATTCTCCGGTTGATTTATTAAAGGATGATCCACTTGGCAATATGGATGAAGAATATGTGATGACATCTTCATTCGCGTCGCTCGCGATCAATTTAAAGGATAAGGTCTTTCCTTCATCGATCGTTTTTGCTGATACAAAGTTGAGCTCCGGTGCTTCATTGATCTTGTTGACCGTGATCGTCATGGATTTTGATTGTGAATCGCCATGGCTATCGGTTGCAATAATATTGATCGTAAAGCTGCCAAATTGTTTTGGATCTGGTGTCCAATTAAAGTCTGCGCTTGCGTTGTTGTTGTCCGTGAACGCTGCGCCTTGTGGTAATGATTCAGCGCTTAAGTGAACGACGTCTCCATCGGCATCAGCGGCGAAAACGGCCATGTTAAGGGTCTCTCCTTGATCGATCGTGGAGTTTTTAATAGAGCTTAATTCCGGCGCGCGGTTTGTATTTACAATTGAAATACTGACGGTTGCGTCGGATGATAATCTTTTTGAATCAGTTGCGGTGAACGTTACACTATATAGCCCGGATTGATCGAAATTGGGTGTCCATGAAAATGTATTATTGAGGAATGTCGCGCCCGCCGGAAGGCCAACGGCGGCCACTGAGAAAGTGTCTCCATCAGGATCACTGACAGGGACGGCAAATGTTAAGAGGTTATTTTCATTCATGTTTTTGCTTCCGATCGAATCGATCATTGGCGCGCGGTTTGTATCTTCGATCGATAGGGAAACTGTTTTTGAATCGGTCCCGCCATGATTATCGCTGACATGAAAGGTCACGGAATATGTTCCTGACTGCGTATAATCCGGGGTCCATGAGAAGACACGGGCAAGAACGTCGAAATGAGCGCCATTAGGAAGAATATCTGTGGTATAAGTTAGCTGATCGTTATCAAAATCGGTCGCTGAAACGCTGATAACGATGGGGCTTCCTTCTTGGCCGATATATCCAGAGAAATTATTGGTCCCTTGCCCTGAACCTGCCCCATCATTGTCAAAGATCGGAGATTGATTCAAATTGGTCACCGCAATATGAACGACTTCAGACTGTGTCAAATTTCCATCGTTGATAGTAAAAGTCATATAATAATCTCCGGATTCGGTCAAGCTTGGTGTCCAGGAGAAAGTATCCATAATAAATTTCGCATTGCTGTTAGGAGGAAGATTCGTCGCTGAGAACGAGATCGTGTCGCCGTCGGGATCTGTTCCTGAAATCTTAAAGGTCAACAAATCTGTTTCCGTTATGGATTTGCTGCCGATTGTGTTTAATATTGGCGCGCGGTTGACATTGTTGACCGTGATCGTGATCGTCTGCGATGTGCTTAAGCCTCCGGCATCCGCGGCTTTTAATGTTACAGAATAAACACCAGCTTGAGTAAAACTTGGTGTCCATGTGAACTTTCCATTGCTGTCAATGACCGCGCCTGAAGCGCCGGTTTGTGAATACGTTAATGTGTCAGCATCCGGGTCGCTGGCTGTGAAATTAAATGTTAAAGAAGAATTTTCATTGACCGTTTGGTTCGTCGGTAAAGTTGATGTCGGCGTGCGGTTGACATTGTTGACTGTGATCGTGATCGTCTGCGATGTGCTTAAGCCTCCGGCATCCGCGGCTTTTAATGTTACAGAATAAACACCAGCTTGAGTAAAACTTGGTGTCCATG
>CAYGEE010000017.1:8090-28326 GCA_964348765.1 uncultured Planctomycetales bacterium
GAGTATAAGTTAACGCGTCAGCATCCGGGTCGCTGGCTGTGAAATTAAATGTTAATTGAGAATTTTCATTAACTGTTTGATTCGCCGGTAAAGTTGATGTTGGTGCGCAGTTTACGTTGTTGACTGTGATCGTAATTGTTTGTGATGCTGACATTCCGCCAGGATCGCTGACGGTAAATGTGACAGAATAAGATCCGGCTTGTAAACAGCTTGGCGTCCAGGCGAATGTTTTTGTCGATGGCGTGAATGTGGCACCCGCCGGCAGCCCGGTTGCGGAATAAGTTAATGTATCCCCGTCCGGGTCTGATCCGCTGATAGCAAAGGCCAATTGATTATTTTCATTGATGATCTTGTTGCCGATAACGTTTAACGTCGGGGTATGATTGATAGCCGTAACGGTGATCCAAATGATCTCAGAGTCAACCTGAGGGCCATCCGTTACGTTAAAGGCAACGCTATAGCTTCCTACTGTCGAAGGCGTCCAGGTAAACGTCGTTCCTGTAAAACTTGCACCCACCGGCAAATTATTTGCAGAATATGTTAATGTGTCCCCATCTGCATCCGTCGCTGAAATCGGGAACGTTAATAGTTGTCCTTGCGCGACCTGTTTATCTCCGATCGGCGCTAAGACAGGCGCTTGATCGACATTGGTGACAGTAATGATCACAGTTCCTGACGCTGATAATCCGCCGGGGTCTTTGACCGTACATGTGACAGTGTAAGATCCAGCTTGAGTAAAGTTCGGGATCCAGGTAAATGTTTTTGTTGATATGTCAAATACCGCGCCAGCCGGCATGCCGGTGACGGAAAAGGTTAATGGATCATTATTAGGATCAGTCGCGGAGATCGTGAACGATAGTAAGGAATTTTCCGCAACGGTTTTGTTGCCGAGCGGTCCAAGAATTGGCGCTTGATTCAAACTGCTTACTGTAATAAAGACTGTCGTTGATCCGACATCAACGAGAGTTCCGCCAGCCGTTTTATCTGTCGCATTGATCGTCGCGGCATAAAAACCGGCTTGCCCGACGGTTGGGGTCCATGAAAAAGTATGAGTGCTCGCGTTAAAGCTTGCTCCCGGCGGTAAATTGTTCGCAGAATAAACAAATTGATCTCCATCTGGATCGCTTGCGGTTGCGCTAAATGTTAAAAGTTGTCCTTCAGTTACGGTTTTGTCCGCAATAGGGCTAACGACCGGCGCATTATTATTAAGTAAGATCAGAGCTTCGCCGTTACGAAGGCTGTAGTCTTTTGAAAGTGTTCCCTTCGTTCCGTCAGGATTGAGCATGTGATAATAACTTGTGATGTTTTGGACAGTGACTTTAGTGGCATCCGTATAATCATTACAATCCCAATCGGCTTTAGGCCGTACCAACATCAGGGCTGAAGGTGTTCCGTCGCTTTTTTGATAATGCCGCGCAAAAATATTGTAAGCTTTTGCAGGATTCGGCAGTGGTGAACATTGGATTGTTCCTGGTTGATTTGAATAGGCTTTAGATTCTACAGGTTGTCCCGGATCAATTTCGTACGCTTGCAGCCATTCATTCATAAAATTTAGGTTTCCGTTAACGTTTAAGTTAGGATTAAAATAGACAGTTCCAAGGCTGTTCGCAGGTTCTTTCAAAGCATAATAACTTGCTAACCGCCACATCCAATAACGTGTATCGGCATCAGGATAATTTCCCGCAGTATAATTAGTGATGTTGTGGCCGTACATGCCTGGATTTCCATAAAGATCAATTTTTCCGCCAATAGTGCTTGCGATATTTGAAGTAAGCGTGATGAGCTGGTCAAACGTTGGAGAAAAAAGCCGATCTGGTTCAAAAAGAGTTTCTGTTGATACACCCTTAGCAGCATTGATCTGATCAAGACATAGTTGATCTCCAATACAGGTTCCCATATTAAGAAGTAGGAATTTTCCAGCGGCAGAGAATGTTGATTGTAGCTGTGTTAACCAGGTAACCATATCGGCGTTAAAAGCTTTATCAAAGTCATTATAATTGCTCCATCCTGTTACGGAATAATCACGAGGAGCATCACAAGTCCCGACAGGGTCTCCATCCGTTGACTTTGTATCAAAAGCTGCGCAATCATTTACATGAGAATATTCTCTGATCTTTCCGCCGCCTGTTGAGCTATTCGTCACAACGGTTTGATAACCCCAGCCGTAGGTCAGTGAGAATCCTGCGCCGTGAGCATCAATGAATAATCCCTGGACGATGCTGGGAGGATTTGGCGGATCATATTTGCCGCCATCCGCGATATTAAACGTTCCATTGGCTTGATCAAGTAATCGATCCGCATACCAATTCTTCCAATTGGTGCTTTTAAAATTTGGTATCCAGTAATAATCTGTCCATCCGAACATTTGAACGCGGCATTCTTTTGTTAAAGGTGTTCCTTCGGGACATCCGGGAATAGTGATGTCCGTAACAGGCGGACCTGGCAGATGCATTCCTTCTTTTTCATATAATCCGACAAAATGCAGCGTTGTCGTTGTTGAGAAATGTAAATATTCACTTTCATCTGTAAGGTCGCTTTGCAATGTGTTGATAGGGTTCATTTCTGTCCCGACACATTGTTTATGATTAGGCGCAATATCATCAGCGATATTTTTGCACGCCGTACAGCTTTCATGCTGGCACATATTCGTATCAATGATGTACCCAAAATTTTTCATCGAAGGATTAAGGTTAAGATATTTGGGATTATTAAAATAATAGGAATAGTTCGATTGATCATAAGGCCCTTTGAATTGGGCAAAATTGGTCATGGCGACTTCCGCAGAATCAATGTGCTGAGCATACCAATCGATAGCATCTTGATGTTCATTTTTGTTTATTGTCGAAAGATCATCTGGGACATATTTAATGCCGCGTCCGAAGTCTAATACATTCATATGAAGATAATGCGGAGAAGTTGGATTTTGTGCCAGAGACTGCTTTGTTCCCAGAAGGAAAAGTCCTCCCAGGGTCAATAACATTAGTGCGATCGAAAGATTAAAATGAATTCTATTTTTTCTCATGGTCCGCTTTTATCTTTTTGTTTTAAACGTAAATGTTTGGCTTATAGATAGATTCCCAGCTGCGTCTTTTGAATAAACTCTATAAGTATAACTTTTATTTTTACTTAATCCACTTAAAGAAACGCTGTGGCTTTTTACTAAAGTATTATTTGTTGTTGTGAATTTTCTGTCAGAATTCGATAAGCCGTATTCGACTTGTGAATCTGATAATTCATCCGTTGTCCACGTGATCGTTGCTGTTGTTGAAGAAGGATTTGCGGATACGCCTGAAATGACTGGTGCTGTGACATCATTATCAATAACAGTGATCGTGATGACTTCGCTATCGGTTAAGATGCCGTCTGAAACCGTAAATGTTACACTATAGATCCCAGATTGAGTCGAGCTTGGCGTCCAGTTAAATGTTTTTGTTAATGTATTAAACGATGCTCCGCTAGGTAATGGGGCTGCGGAGTATGTTAAGGGAGTATTATCCGCATCTGATGCGGAAACGGTAAATGTTAATGCCGAGTTTTCATTGACGCTCTTATTTCCTATTTCGTTTAAAACAGGCGCTTGATTGAGATTGACAACGGTTATTGTCATGTTTTGTGATCCGGATAATCCTTTATCATCTGTCGCGGTAAAGGTTACGATATAAGTTCCTGCTTGAGCAAAATTTGGCTGCCATGAGAAGATATGAGTTGTTATGTTAAAACTTGCACCGGCAGGTAGATTCGCCGCTGACATCGTGATCGGATCATTGTCAGGATCACTGGCAATGATAGAAATCGCCATGACCGTATTTTCATTGACTGTTACCGGCGATAGATAATTAACGATTGGCGGTGAATTTAAATTTAAGTTATTAATAAAATCCTGATAAGCATAAAAAGATGGTTTTCGATTTGTGATCGTTGGATCGATATCATCTTTATCTAAAAGGCCAAGATGGTTAAAGACATCGACTTCGTTGTCGAGATCAAAAAGTGAGAACCAAAGACAAATACTTCCGCCGTTGTTAGCGCAAGCATTCATGCGAACGTTAATTTGGTTAGCTTGTTCTGCTTCAAAAGCGGCAAGATCCGTTTGCCACCAAGGTAATGCTTCAGTTCCACGCTCTCCTAAATATTCTGGGCATTCACGATATTGTGACTTGCCCGTTGTCCTATCGATCCCGATAATATCACCATTAACATTTGGTCCGGAATTCTCAGTCGTGATCCAAAGTTTACCGGCAGGCAAATGGTCTTTAAGCCACTGGGCTTTCGCGGCAATGTCATCAGCACAAGCGTAAAAATGAAGATCAACGGCATCGTAACTTGTATCATTTGGGCTATTAAACATTTTTGTTAAGCGGCTGTATTGATAATCATAACGGTAATCAACGCTGGAGTCTCCAATAACACTATCGAGAGCTTGACTTGTAAAACCGCTCATAACGACTTTCATTCGGGGATCTAATTCTTTAACAGCATCATGTAAGGCTTTTAAGTTCGTTAGATATTGGTCTGTTGTTCCATGCCAGTATTTGCCGCCTTTCATACAAACATCAGTAACATTATCGCTATTGACTGAGGCATCACTGACTTCATTTTCGGCTTGAACCCAAACTTGGCGTGTATCAAGGTACGGCACAGCTAAAGAAATCGCGGTTTGAACAGAATCTTTAAATGATTGTTCATCAATAAATGGGAATCCGCCGTTAGGGCAGGTGGAAACAGTTCCATAATCAAGATCTTGCACGCTGTTATTAGGATCGCGATGAGTTAAAGTGATGATGACATTGATTCCTTCATCAAGGAATTTGACAAAATTATTTGAGGTTTTTCCGTTAATTGTGCTATTGACTCTAACCCACGAAGCGCCAAGTTCACCTATAAAAGCTGGAGCGTCAGTGCGATTACCGGCACTGGCCATAACACCATGTTCTGTTGGAGCTGCGTTTGCTGAAATAGAAATATTACCGTCAATAGCAATGCTAATGATGCTAAAAAATGCGATTGTCATGATGGTTCTTGGAATTGCTAAAATATATTTTTTCAATGAATTCTCCTATTTGGCTTTGTTCTCCTTAAAAAACAAAAAGCCGAGTCTACGCATAGTTCTTCGGTAGCTCGGCGATCAATAGGTTATTGAGAATTCTTTGACTCTTGAATAGTTATCGGAGTGTTTCTTTCGAAACGGCCCGGCGATCATAGTTTTTGCGCTTATTTAAGGCGCTACTATATCGAATTCAAGTCATAAAACCTTTAGACCCGTGGCTTTGCGCCCTACGGTTTCCCGTAGTTTGCCCCTGGTTCTTATACCAGTCCCGGTAGAGCTTCTCGTGCATGCGATAAAGTTCTGCCGGATTTTCGGAAAAGAGTCGATAGATTGTCAAATATCATTTGTTTCTGATTAAACCATATCATGTAAAAAGAGGTGCGCAAGGGCTAAAAGACCACTTTGAGAAATCGCTTGCTTTTTTAGTCAGGATTTATGTTGTGTGTGGATTGTAATGAGTTGAAATGTATTGATTTATGAGGATTTGTAGGTGGCTTTTAGGAGAAAGAGTCCATGCGACTTAGCTGTTATTCCGGCAAAGATCCTGTTTTTTTTGCGCAGGATTTCTTTTACTGCAAGAGTGGTTATTTTTTTTATTCCGACGTCCAATAGTGTTCCAATAATATTGCGGACCATTTTATAAAGAAATCCGTCAGCCTCGATATCGATCGTGATCTGGTTGTTCTTCTTTTTTATTGTGATCTGTTTTATGGTTCGAACGGTACTCCCTTTTTTTGAGAAGTCTCGTCGCGGGTCATTGGCTTGGAAAGATTTAAAATCATGCCGGCCGGTTAAGATCTTTGCGGCCTCTTTCATTTTTTGTAAGTTAAGTTTGTGTGGAAAATGCAAAGAATAATTTTGCTCGACGACGGGGCGGACATTTCTTTGTGAGATGCAATAACGGTAAGTTTTTGTTTTGATGCTGTACTGCGCGTGAAAATCATCTTTAACATTTTGAGCTTCTAGGATAACGACATCTTCGGGAAGATTGGCATTGATGGCTTTGACGATTTGGTCCGTCGTCATGAGGGTTTTTGCTTTAAAATTGGCAACTTGGCCGAGGGCATGAACGCCGCTATCGGTCCGTCCGGAACCAGTGAGCTTTATGTCAGACTTAAAAATGAATTTTAATGCTTTTTCGATCTCTTCTTGGATTGTCCGTTCATTTTTATTTTGCGTTTGCCAACCATGGAACAGACTGCCGTCGTATTCGATCGTGAGTTTAATATTTCGAAAGGGAATTGGTTTTATTTGTGGTCTCTGTGTCATTGCGAGGAATCCTTGCTCTATCGACGAAGCAATCTCTTAAAAGATCGCTTCGTTATCGATGAAGAAAAACATCTCGCGATGACACAGGATAGATGATGACATCTGCGACACATTAAATCAATTTCTGTTTGATGAGCTCTTCGGCGATCTGAACGGCATTAAGCGCGGCACCTTTGCGCAGATTGTCTGAGACGATCCAAAGCCAGAAGCCGTTTTTAACGTACGGATCTCGACGGATACGCCCGACAAAGACATCATCTTTTCCAGAAATGTCTTTCGGCATCGGATAGATCTTGTTCTTCGGGTCATCCATAACAGTCACACCGGGTGATTTGCGCAGAAGATTTTGGACTGCTTCGGCCGTCGTCGGTTTTTTTGTCTCAATATAAACAGATTCCGAATGGGCGTTCTTAACTGAAACGCGGACAGTTGTACAGGAGATCTTGATCTTTTTATCGCTTAAGATTTTATGAGTTTCATGGACCATCTTCATCTCTTCTGTTGTGAATCCGTTCTCGGTGAAACTTCCAATATGAGGAAAAAGGTTAAAAGCGATCTCTTGATCTAACGCTTTCGGCTTATCGCTTTTTGAATTCTGAGCCCAGGCCCGATATTCATCCTCAGTTTGAACGATGGCGCCTCGTCCGGAACCGGATACCGCTTGATATGTTGAGGCAATGATCCTCTTAAGTCCGAATTTTTTTTGGATCGGGGCAAGGGCAACGACCATTTGGATCGTCGAACAGTTCGGATTTGCGATGATCCCTTTATGGGTTTTTAATGCTTTTGGATTTGCTTCCGGAACAACGAGCGGAACATTTTTTTCCATTCGAAAGTCCGCGCCATTATCGATAACAACAGCGCCGCTTTTTACGGCATCAGATGCAAATGTCACTGCCGCTCCCTTTTCACCTTCTGTTCCGGCGAAAAGAGCGATATCGATCCCTTTAAAAGAATCGGCATTTAATGTGTCAACCTGATATTTATCGCCGTCAACGGAGATCTCTCGATTGGTGCGGCCAAAGACTTTTAATTGATCAACAGGAAAATTCCTCTGTTTAAGAACGCGTAACATTTCTTCGCCGACTGCGCCAACACCAACGACGGCAACGGTATATTTTTTCATTACTTTTTATCCTCAATTTTTTCTGATTCTGTTGTTGGTGCTATTTCTGGAACGGTAAGTTCTTGTTCTGTTTTTATTTCTTCTTCAACGACCGGTTGAACAGGTGCTTTTTCTTCTATCGCAGGAGTTACGGGTTCTTGAACTTCACTAACGACCGCTTTAGGCGGCGCGACAAATCCTGGGCTAAAGGTGATCTTCTCTGCCGGCATTAAACATCCATCCCAGCTTTCATTCTCGACAAGTGCTCGGCTGGGATTTTTTGGTTTAACTGATAAAGCTTGAGCAGGAGCGGCGCATTGAAAAATAGCTTCACCACCGGTTGTTCGGGGTGACCAAAAACGGTAATTGTTCCCGATCTTTTTTGCAAAAAGAGAAACGACATTTTGATTGTTAATGACGATCAGGACTTGGGACCTTTCGACAGGCCATGCACCGGTAAGGATCTGATCGTTAGAGATCTCCTCGACACTTTGCTTGACTAATTTTTTAGGTGATTCGGAGCCATCAATACTGTAACGAACCACGCGATTTTGCGGGATCTGTTTGGTTACGATCCCTAATACCTGATCACCATAATTGTTGATCTGAGCGTCTGAGATAAAAAGAGCAGAGTCAATTTCTTGTGCTAAATCGATGACTCTCGATCCTGCATGCCCGAGGATCGAAGTTGATAGGAGTATGAGTGTTGTGAGCAGGAACGTTCTTTTTTTCATAGAGTATCCTTTTTAAATGTTTTGAGTTATTAAATTTCCGACTTGGCTTGTTGAGTAGCCCATTTTTTCAACCAACATGGATCTCATTTTTTTGATCGTTTTTTTAACAGCTGATTCAATATTTTTCGCCGCTTTCTCTTCTTTGAAATGTTCAAGCATCATCTGGACAGCCAAGACCGTTGCGATGGGGTTAACCACTCCTTTTCCGGTAAAGCTCGGCGCGGTTCCGTGGATCGGCTCAAACATGCTCACACCGTTTGGGTTAATGTTCCCGCTTGGAGCAATGCCCATCCCCCCTTGTGTGACGGCTGCAAGATCGGTGATAATATCTCCGAACATATTTCCGGTTACGATCCCATCGAAGCGTTCTGGTGATTCGATCATATAAATGCAGATCGCATCAACATGAACATAGTCACGCAGGATCTCGGGATAATTTTTTCCAACTTCATGAAAAGTTCTTTCCCAGAGATCATAAACATATGTTAAGACATTCGTTTTTCCGCAAAGTGTTAATTTCCCAACGTAGCCTTGCTTTAGCTGATCTTTGGTTAATCCCCGCCAGGGATTATTTTTATGGCGGTTTCGCAAATATTCAAACGCATAGCGTAAACATCTTTCGACTTGATGTTTGGAATAGATCATTTGCTGGATAGCAATCTCTTTATCAGTTCCTTTATTTTGAAATTCACCAACGCCAGTGTATAGATCGCCGGTGTTCTCTCGAAAAACAATATAATCGATATCTTTTGGTCTTTTTCCTTTTAACGGAGTTTTAACATTCTCATAAAGCCTGACGGGACGTAAATTCACATAAAGATCTAGATCAAAACGCAATTTAAGAAGGATCCCTCGTTCCAAGATCCCAGGCTTAACATCAGGGTGTCCGATCCCGCCTAAAAGGATCGCATCGAAATTTCGCAAATTTTGGATCTCGGCATCGGAAAGAGTTTCACTTGTTTTGAGATATCTTCCTCCACCGTAATCGAAGTGAGTGGTCTCGATCTTGAATTTATATTTTTTGGAAACTTTTGCAAGGACTTTCAGCCCTTCGTTGATGACTTCCGGGCCGATCCCGTCACCTGCGATGATCGCGATTTTATAAGTTTTCATATGCAGAATTTTAGATTTTTTTGATTAACGTTGAGTATATCATAGCGTTAGAAAAATCCAATAAATAATTGGTGCGGATTTACGGCTGATATTTTTTTACGAGGATGCTCGCGTTGTGCCCGCCGAAGCCAAGGGAATTTGAGAGCGCGCTTGTGACCGTGGCTTTCCTGGCTTTGTTGGGAACATAATCGAGATCGCACTCAGGATCCGGCGTATCGAGATTGATCGTCGGCGGAATGATCCCGTCACGGATCGCTAAGATCGATGCGGCAAATTCAACGCCGCCGGCGGCACCCAAGAGATGTCCGGTCATGGATTTTGTTGAACTGATAGGAACAGACTTCGCAAGATCCTTGAAAACATTTTTGATCGCCAGTGTTTCTACTTGATCGTTCAAATGCGTGGATGTTCCGTGCGCGTTAATATAGGAAATATCTTTTGTCGTTAATCCGGCGTCTTTAATGGCAAGCTCCATCGCCCGTCCGGCTCCTTTTCCGCTGGCCTCTGGCGCAGTGATATGAAACGCATCAGAAGTTCTTCCATAGCCTGCGACTTCCGCAATAATATGCGCCCCGCGTTGTTTCGCGTGGTCTAAGGATTCCAGGACCGCAATGCCGGCGCCTTCTGCCATGACAAACCCATCGCGGTTTAAGTCAAATGGCCGGGAGGCTTTTTCCGGTTCATTATTTCTTTGGGATAAAGCTTTTAACGCGCAGAATCCGCCTACGCCTAAGATCGTCGTCGCACTTTCCGTGCCTCCCGCGATCATGACATCGCAATCTCCGTATTGGATAAAACGAAAGGCATCCCCGATAGCGTTCGTCGCTGTTGAACAAGCGGTCGCGATACAAGTCGCAGGCCCTTTTGCTCCCGTGTGAATGGAAACATGGCCGGCGGCTTCATTGATAATGATCTTTGGAATAAAGTGCGGTGAAATTCGGCTGGGGCCTTTTTCAAGATATTTTTGATATTCGTGTTCGATGGTATCAATGCTTCCGATACCTGATCCGATAAGAACACCCATACGTTCGAGGTCGATATTTTTAAGGTCCAGTTTGGATTGCGCGATCGCTTCATTACTGGCGACAATGGCAAATTGGACAAACCGGGCTAAGTTACGGACATCTTTGGAATTAAAATGATCGAGCGGATTATAATCAATGACATCGCCGTTGATCCGGCAGTCAAAGAGGCTCGCGTCAAAATGCGTGATGGGGCGAATGCCCGATTTTCCTTCCACGAGCGATTTCCAGAATTTTTCTAACCCTGTTCCGACGGGTGAAATAACACCAAGTCCGGTAACGACAACTCTTTTTTTAGACATATTTTAAACCTCTTGTGTCATTGCGAGATGCTCTTACGCTATCGACGAAGCAATCTTTTAAGAGATCGCTTCGTTATTGGAATAAATGCTTCTTCTCGCGATGACACTTATCGCAACAAAAGAACGCCTCGGCTCTAAAGCCGAGGCTCTGTTCTTAATTTGAGAGGGAAAACATTATTTTTTTACTGCTTTTTCCCCGATATATCTGATCGCATCCCCAACCGTTGTCATTTTTTCTGCATCTTCGTCAGGAATTTCGATAGAGAATTCTTCTTCTAACGCCATAATAAGCTCTACGGTATCCAAAGAATCAGCACCAAGATCATCGATAAATGATGCTTCAGGTGTAACTTCTTCGATCTTAACGCCAAGTTGTTCTGCAATGATTGATTTGATTTTATCTTCAACGCCTGCCATGGATTAGCCTCCTTTTTATGCTTTCAATCCAAATCTTACTTAAAATTCATTAAATTGTCATTCCACCATCAACAACAATCGTTTGTCCTGTTATATATTGTGCGGCATCCGATGCGAGGAATAAACACGCCCCTGCCACGTCTTTAGCGTTCCCTAAATAACCCAATGGAATGTTTTTTAGGATATCTTCGCGAGCCTTTTCGGTCAATTTGGCGGTCATATCGGTTGTAATGTAGCCTGGAGCTACCGCGTTAACTGTGATCCCGCGGGAAGCATACTCTTTTGCCACGGATTTTGTGAATCCGATGATGCCGGCTTTACTGGCGGCATAGTTGGCTTGTCCGATATTTCCGCTTATTCCAATGATCGATGCGATACTGATAATCCTGCCCTTTTTTTCTTTGAGCATCGCCTTTGATATAACCTTAGTGCAGTTAAAGGCGCCCTTCAAATTTACATTGATGACACTGTCCCAGTCATCTTCGCTCATTCGAAGGAGTAAATTATCTTTTGTAACCCCTGCGTTGTTAACTAATATATCAATGCACTTATGTTTGTCAAGAATTTTATTGGCAATTTCTTGGACTTCTGAGAGTTTTGTCACGTCACAGCCGAAATAGTCGGCTTTGAGACCCTTTTCCCTGAGCTCATGGGCGATTTTTTCGGCCAATTGTGCGTCGCGGCCCAGGATGATTGAGATAGCCCCTTCCCGGGCAAAGGTTTCGGCGATTTCCCGCCCGATTCCGCGGGTCGATCCGGTCGTGACAACGATTTTATTTTGAAAGTGCATGGTATTGGGATCCGTTAATTTGAGCTATAATATCAATTCTTCTTCTATTTGCAAGGGAAAATTCAGCAATTGAGCTTCAGCTTAATTCCCGCACCAGGTCTTTTAAGAAAGTCAGCTTATGGAAATCCGGGTCAATGATCTTTTTATTCCAGATGAGGATATCAATATCGATCGTCCGCGGGCTATCGGCATGCTGGTTTTCATCTCGGCCAAGCTTTTGTTCCATGGCCCTTAAGGTGGCTTTAAGTTCTTTGGCCGGCAGCTCCGTTGTTATGGATAGAAGTTTATTGATAAAATCCGGCTGAGCTGGAACGCCGATGGCTTTATTTTTTACAGACATTGTTTCATCCGTTACGTTAAAAGCCTCTTTGATCAAGGAGGTTGCCCGTGAAATATGTTTGCGCGGCTGGATATTGGAGCCTAAGCAGAGGATCACTTCATTTTTCACGGGATCGGCTCATTTCAATAGATACGGAATCGCTAAAGCGAAGCGCTGTCGGTTTGTCGACTCTGACCGTCACTTTCTGGGCGAGCTTATTCTTCATGATGAGCTCAATGATCGAAGCGGTCAGTTTTTCCAGTAGAAAGAATTGCGATTTCTCAACGAATTTAATGACGTCTTTGGTGATCTTTTTATAATCAAGTGTATCTTTCACATTATCGCTTTTCGCCGCGCGCGAGCCGTTGAAATCGATCGTGATGTTGATAATAACATCCTGCATCGTGGTGCGTTCCCAGTCGTTGATGCCGATGATCGCGCGTAGGCGGAGATTTGTGATCCTGATGGTTGTCATGTTTTAATCTTTCGTGAAGAAGTATGAAGTAGGAAGTAAAAAGTAGGAAGAAACTTTAAATTCCCACAACTCTTGATAAAAACATCGTTTCTTTTTACTCTCTACTTTATACTTCCTACTTTTTATTGTTTTCTTAAAACTAAAGCAAGTGCTCCCCCCCATCACTATAAATAATCTGCCCCGTCACATAATCGTTTCTAATTAAGAATTCAATTGTTTGGAGGATCTGATAAGGTTCCCCTTTTTTTTCTAGAGGGATCTTTTTAAGCCGATCCTTGCTTTTTCTTGGGCTATTATCTGACGGTGGTAAAATAAAACCCGGCGCGATCGCGTTGACTCTGAATTTCGGCGCTAGTTCAAGAGCTGTAAATTGTGTGAGTTCTGCCAGGCACTTTTTTGATAATAAATAGGAAAAATATTTGCTGCGGTTGCGGGTGATATTTGTATCTAAAATGTTGATAATATGACCCGACTTGCAGGTTCTTGCGAATTCTTGTGTCAGGATAAACGGTGTTTTAAAGTTCACCGTAAAATGGGTGTCGAATTTTTTAAGTGATCGTTCGAAGATTGAATCCATTTCAAAGATCGACGCGTTGTTGATAAGAAGCTGAAGGTCTGGAAATCTTTTTTTGACGGCGGCAATGAGCTTTTGCGTTTGAGTTCCCTTCGCAAAATCACACGCAAAGATCTCGCACGTCCCTCCGAGGTCCTGGATCTCTTCTTGGATTTCTCTGGCCTCTTTTTGTGAATGATTATAGTGAAGCGCGATCTTAAATCCGCTTAAGGATAATGACAGCGCGATCTCTTTCCCGATTCGTTTGGCTCCACCTGTGACAAGTGCGCTGCGGGTGAGTTTTTGCATGGTTATCTGATAAGGCTTAAGAATTCGGAGCGGGTTGAATGTTCTTTTCGGAAGAGCCCGAGCATGCAGGAGGTTTTCATGACGGAGTTTTGTTTTTCAACACCTCTCATCATCATGCATAAATGACGGGCTTCGATAACGACACCGACACCCTTGGCTTTGGTGTAATGCTTGATCGCCTCCGCAATTTGTTTGGTGAGGTTTTCCTGGACTTGCAGGCGACGCGCGTAGACATCAACGATCCGAGCGATCTTGGATAAACCTAAAATTTTATTCCCAGGAAGATATCCGACGTGGCATTTGCCGAAGAACGGCAGTAAATGATGTTCGCAGAGCGAATACATTTCGATATCTTTGACGATAATCATCTCATCATTATCGGATTCAAAAAGAGCGCCGTTAACGATATCGTCGATATTTTCGCGGTAACCCTTTGTTAAATATTCGAACGCTTGAGCCGCCCTCTGAGGTGTTTTTTTTAATCCGTCGCGGTTGACGTCTTCGCCGATGTATTTGAGTAAGCTTTTGTAGTATTGTTCCATGGATTTTTCTTTATTTATAACGTAACGTTTTATGCGAATTGTTCTTTTGTGTCATTGCGAGGAAGTCTTGCGTTTAATACGAAGCAATCTTTTAAGTTGAAAAGGATCGCTTCGTCTTTAGAAAATCATTTTACCTCGCGATGACACGGAGTCGATATTATCACAGTGGTGTGTGAGTGTCAAAAGTAAATTAACGCCGACAAAAAAAGATTTCGATTGAAAAGTCATTTGGGCAAGTTTAGAATAACATCTTCTATTGGAGAAAATAACTATGACACCGATCTACGATTATCACATGCACACGCCTCTCTGCGGCCATGCCGTGGGGGAACCCAAGGAATATGCTCTACGTGCGGTCAAAGTGGGGCTTGAGGAGATCGGCTTTTCCGATCATGCGCCCATGGTCCATCTTCGGGATCCGAAGATCACGATGGATATCAAGCAGCTTCCCGAATATTACAAAATGATCGAAGACGTCCGCGAGCTCTTTAAAAGCGAATTGCGCGTCAAAGTGGCGACCGAAGCGGATTTTATCCCCGGCTATGAGGCGAAAACAAAAGCAATTTTAGATGATTACCCGTACGATTACGTGATCGGCTCCGTTCATTTTATCGGCAAATGGGGATTTGATGATCCGGCGAAACGCTCGGATTGGGATAAAAAAGATATTAACAGCGTTTATCGGGAATATTTCAGTTTATTGCGCCAAAGCGCGCAGACGGGCCTTTTTAATATCATGGCGCATGTGGACTTGGTTAAGAAATTCGGCCATCGTCCGACGGTGGATATGCTTGATGAAGTTCGTAAGACCGCGCAAGTTTTTAAAGAATCCGGTGTCGCTGTTGAGATCAATACCTCCGGCTTACGAAAACCCGTCGGCGAAATGTACCCATCTCCTTCGCATTTAAAGATCTATGCCGAAGCCGGTGTCCCTTTAACATTTGGATCGGATGCCCATGCCCCGGAAGATGTCGGGCGCGATTTTAACCTGGCGGTGGATCTCGTCAAAGCGGCGGGATTTAGTGAATATGTGGTTTTTGAGAAAAGAAAAATTAATCGAATAATAAAATTATAAATAATCATCTGACTTCTGACTTCTAGCTTCTAGCTTCTAACTTCTAACTTCTAATTTCTAACCAAGGACTAATAAATGATCTCAATCAAAGGCATCGACCACGTCGCCCTAAACGTCCGCGATATTGATAAGTCCGTCGAGTTTTACACCAAAGTGATCGGTTTAAAAGTGACGGAGCGTGAGCCATCGAAGCCGGGCATTGAATATTTCTTAGACTGCGGCCCTTCTCTTATCGGCATTATTCAGGCGAAAGATCTTGATCATAAACACGGCTTTGAGAATGAAGGTGTGGGCGCGAACCATTTTTCATTTCGCATTCATGCCAAAGATTTTGATCCGATGATCGCTCATTTGGAAAAGCATCATGTGAGGATCGAATTCGCGAAAAAACGCGAGAAATCCTGGTCGTTGTATTTTTACGATCTCGACGGAAATAAATTAGAAGCAACCGCCTGGCCTCGCGAAGACGGTCTGGATCCGTTTTCGTTGCAGAAGATGATCTATGATCCTAAAGTGAGAAGTTGGAAACTTTATTAGCCTTCAGCTCTCAGCCTTCAGCTTTCAGCAGCTGTAAGCTGATAGCTGAAAGCTGAAAGCCAATCGTCGAGAATTTAAGAGGAAAATTTATGTTACAAGTTAATGTATCCAACCAAGCACCAGATTTTAATGCAGAAGCAAGTACCGGCAAAAATATTTCGCTGAAAGACTTCAAAGGCAAGAAAAACGTCGTCCTCTACTTCTACCCCAAAGACGACACCCCGGGCTGTACGGTCCAAGCGTGCGGTTTTCGCGACGAAATTAAAAACATCGAAAAACAAAACGCCGTCGTCCTAGGCGTCAGCCCCGACAGCGTCATGTCCCACGAAAAATTCATCAAAAAATTCGGCCTGCCCTTTATCCTTCTAAGTGATGAAGACAAAAAGATCGCCCAAAGCTACGGCGTCTGGGTCGAGAAAAGCATGTACGGCAGAAAATACATGGGAGTCGAACGCACGACCTTCATCATCGACAAAACAGGCAAGATTACCCACAAGTTCAGTAAAGTGAAGCCCAAGGATCATGAGAAGGAAGTTTTGGAAGCACTAAGGAATCTAGCATCTAGCATCTAACTTCTAGCTTCTTACTTCTCATCTTCGATTTCTATCCTTTTCTCTGAACCCCGATCCTCACTCAGAAGTCTTCCCACGATTGGAAATTTTTTCAATTCTTTTACTCCATGCGGAGATTGCTTGATGACTTCGGTTAGATTCTTTCCTGCGGTTGCCATTCCGTGACTCGGGTCGTGAATGCCGCCGCGCCAAAGGCGGCTTTCGGTCAGATCATAAATGATGCCGTTGACGGCAACATAAGCTAAATGCCCGTCTTTCCCGTCATATTGAGCAAGCTCGGCGAGTGTCAGATCGATCTTGGTTTTATACTCTTTATCTTTGGGATGCGCCAGGTTCGGGGCAAGGCCTTCATAAGGAATGATCTTTGCTGTGTCGGTCGAGTTCGCGTAAATGATCTGCCCTCCCGAATACCACGCCGTGATCCCGCCTTCTAAGACATACACATTCTGATAACCCATATCGGCCAAAGTATTCGCCGCGTACGGCGCGCGCCAGGCGGAAAAGGTGCAGTAAATAATACACGGATAGTTTTTATTAAATTTTTTTATGTAGCGGGCGATCTTGTCGTATGGGACGCTGATCGCACCCTGGATGTGTCCCGCCTTATATTCTTTTGGCTGGCGGACATCGACGAACGTAATGCCTTTGCCTTCTGTGACCCATTGTTTGGCCTGCTGGGGCGTGATGTAGAGGGCTTTAGGCCGTGTGGGTATTGATTCTGCGTAGCAAAGGTTAAAATTAAGAAGAATGAGGGAAAGTATACACGAAGAAAATAGTCTCTTAATTTTCATGACCTATTACTCCCAAACTGTTTTTTTGTAATGTTTGTGGATCGATTCATCTTTTGTGATCAGGAAAGCGTCAGCAAGAGAAGCTTGCGCGGTAATGATCCTGTCGAAAGGGTCCCTTGTCCATGATTGATGGACGCTGGCCGCGACGATTTTTTCAAAATCTTCAGCACAAACTTTGATGCCGGGGTTTGTCTCAAGAGCTTTGAGTATTTTTTCTGGTTTGACTTTGATGCGTTCAACTTCCCATAGATATTGTAGTTCCAGCTGGACAATGGGAGATATTTTTATCTCGGCATCTTCAATGAGGCGCAAAGCTTTTTTGGGAAACAGTGAAAGATCGCCCGCGTAAAGCCACACAACGGCGTGGGTATCAAGGTAGGCTACCCTTTCCATTCGCCTGACCAATCCATGTGAACGATCGTTTGAGGGTTGCCTTTTATGACATCGTGTTTTTTGAGCTTTAAGAGTTTGCTTTGCCTTGGAGGTGGGATGATCTTCAAGATCTTTCCTTTGCGGTTAATTTCAACAGGAGTCCCTGTTGCTAAAACCCGGTCCAGCGTTTTATAGATATTGGCCCTTAATTTTGAAGTGGTCATGATCATGGTCGATCCTTCCGTAAGATAACTATAGAATGTGAAGCGTACGTTGTCAAGAAGTAAGCGTACGTATGATTTTTTTTACGTGGGTGTCGTTAGAATTTCAAATAATTATAGATCTTTAAATTCCGCTTTGAGGATCCGAGTGTCCTCGCTATTTGGGTCCTTCTCAACATATGCTTGAAAATCTTTTAATGCATTTTCTTCTTGGTTTAATTTTTGATAAATCCGACCGCGTTGATAATAGTAAATAGCCACATCGGAACCCCTCGCAATAGCTTTTTCAATAAGATTCAATGCTTCCGAATAATTTTTATCGCTATTATAAGCTATTAAACAAAGATTATAATATGGTTGGGGTAAGTCTACGCCTTCATCAATTGCTTTCTGATAAAGTTCTCTGGCTTGCTCTATTTCCAATTTCGCTAGATGCTTGCCCCCAGTATCGTTATACTCTGTTGCGCGCGCTAATGCAGCGTCGTAATCTGCCTTGTTGACCTCTTTTCCGCCTTTCGCGGTTAATAGATCAATTAATTCTTTGTAATTGTAGTATTTGGCAGTTCCCAGCGGGGTGTAGTTTTTCCATCCTTGAAGATTAAAATCTGCACCATGATCAATTAAGGTTTTGACAATATCAATGTATCCTTTAGCAGTTGCATAGTGAATGGCTGCTTGTCTGGTATCATCTTGAGCATTAACATCAATTCGTTTGTCATTTAATAGGATTTGAACTACATCTAAATGCCCTTTCATGCTAGCTAGATGAAGTGCATTATCCATATCTTTAGTTTTTGCAGTGACATCTATCTTGGGCTGTTGAAGTAAAAGTTCAACGATCTTTGAGAATCCTTTTGCTGCAGTCCAATGAAGCGGCGTATACATAGACGGTTCAAGGCGAGAATTGACATCTGCGCCTTTCGCTAGTAATTTCTCTAGAATTTTCCTGAGCCCATTGTTTGCCGCTAATAAAATGGCATCATAACCACCAGTATCTCTGGGGGTCAAATCCGCATTATGGTCTATTAGCAATGACGCAATTTCCGTGTAATTATGAGAAATAGCTGTCATGAGAGGGGTAGACCCGTCCACATCAATTTCATTAATATTCGCACTATTGTTAATAAGTTCAGCCACAGCCTTATAATTATTCTTTAAAGTTTGAACATGTAGCTCGCTTTGAGCTTTTTTATCACCTTGAGCAGCCCATGTTTGCCACTTTAAAAATGTATCACGGTTATACCACACTATTTTCGCATCCTCGTTCCAATGGTCACCAATCTTCTGAAATAATTCAGAAGCTAGCTGTTTATCTTGAGCATAGGAAGCGAACCAGCAATAGCGATGGAGTAAGAAATAGCTTTTAGGGAATTGATTTATTAAGAGATCAAATCCTCTTTTTATTCTTTGCCAATCAAAATTATGGTTAACAAAAAATTCTTCTTTTGCGAGACGACGTGTGGAGATGGCAATGTGCGCATAAATTTCATCTCCATATGGATTGGAGTTGTCCGCTACCCATGCAGCAAAAGCTTCAAGTTCCCCTTTATCGCCCATCCAGCGGGGAAGTAGCGCTGTGGCCATCGCTTCGTAGGTTGGATAAAAAAGCGGCTCTAGAGCACGGCTTAACTCTAAAATTTGAGCGAAATCTTTCTTGGAATATCCGCCTGCCATAGACGCTTCTAATAAAGTGGCATAAATTTGAGGATCTTTAGGCTCCAATTTTAAGACATCTTCTGCAACTAATATCGATTTTTGTATGCTTTCAAGAAATTTTTTCTCTCCATCTTCGGTAACTGTTCGTGCCAACCCTGACCCCCGATAGGCCCAGCCCAAAACTTTATAACCTTCTGAGAGAGCAGTTAACTGTGCGATAGAATTGGGGTATTTTATTCCCCAGTGTTTCAGGGTTTCGATATATTGCAACATTCCGCTCACGCTGTCTTTGTCGTAAGGTTTATTTAACGCTTTATAAAAGGTAGAAAGCTTCCAATTCCCAGATGAAAAAACAAGCCGTTGACCATAAAAGTCGCGATAAATTTCTTCCAATGCGTCGAAATTTTCTGTAGCGACTAATTTTCCGATGTTTTCTTTGAATTCATCTTCGTTTTGGTTATCGATCGAAGGTTCAAATTCGGAGGGGATCAGGGTGTCGTTATCGTTACTTTTCTTTTCATCGGAATTTTTTGCAGAGGTGTTTGAATCTGCCGGAGGATTGCCAGAAATAAAAGATTCAAATGATTGTCCATCAATGGATTCGATCTGATGGTCGAAATATGAGAAATCAACTTCCGATCCGACATCAACTTTGATCCCGTTGGAGATCTTCTTGGTGATCTTTCCATCCACACTTTTCCCGTTTTTGAGTTTTATAATTTCAGCGTTTAGTGGGTTAGCGGCGATAAAAGAGAAAAAGAACAGCCCAATAATAGTTAGGTGTTTTTTCATTTCTTTTCCAGCCCGTCTAAATATTTTTGATATTGTTTTTGCTGATTTTCCCAGGCCTGCAAAATGGCATCATAGCGTTTAAGTTGTTCTTCAGATTTTTTACTCAGAGGATGCATTCTCAGTGCGTAACCTGTGCCTGCAATTATACCAATGGCGGCTCCCGCAGGTTCTATTTTATATTTTTGTGATACCAGAAAAACTCCCCCTCCTGCTGTTACAAGAG
>CAYGEE010000018.1:0-26411 GCA_964348765.1 uncultured Planctomycetales bacterium
GTTATAATTATTAAAAAATACATTCAGACTTATTCCGGCCGACTCATATAGGAAAGTTTGATGTTCAACCTTCCCGCTTTCGGAGGGATATACCGCTTGATTATTGTTGAACGCTTCGCGTCGCAGATGGCCATCCTTATTGATACCGGCGTCCCAATCCTTTACGCGCTAGACATTACCGAACGGCTTGTTGATAATAATACCTGCGCTTTGATCGTCAGTTCGATCAAAGAAGGCGTCCGGGAAGGGGAACTGCTTGTTACTCCGATGGAGCGAAGCGGATTTTTTCCGCAGATGTGTATTCAAATGATCCTCGTCGGAGAAGAAACAGGGGAGCTTAGTAAAATGTTAAAACATGTCTCCTCCTACTATCAAACAACTGTCGAAACATTCATGAAGCGATTTGCGACCATTATCGAACCAGTCATGCTTGTTTTTATGGGCGCAGTCATCGGAACGATCGTTCTGGCCATGTTCCTGCCGATGTTTAATATCGCTCAAATAGGAGGAGCTGGAGGAGGCAAATAACCAAAGATAAATAATCCAAATTTTCCTTTATCGGGAAGTTATTTTACGGTAAAGTACTGGTGGCTAATAAATAAGAATATCGCTCGAAAAAACCAAGAGAGCGCTTGCCAATTTGACAATCGAAATCTTATATGTTATACCTTGGTAGGAAAGAAATTGGGTTATTGCCAAAGGTAAACTATCCGCAAGGGTAGGGCACAAAGCTAAAGGGTCCTAAGTTTGAGAGGGTTATACTTAAAAACCTAGGATTGCCAGCTGCCAGTGATTCATGTGACCTATTCTCGGATTTATGGATGTATGAGAATAGGTTTTTTATTTGGCAAGCCTCTAAAGAAAGTAAACAACGTTCAAGGAGGAAATAAAAATGGAACTAAAAAAGAAAAGAAGTGGTTTTACGTTATTGGAAATTATCATCGTTATTATCATCGTTGGTGTTCTGGCAAGTTTGGCTTTACCGAGGTTCTTTTCAACAGTTGAATATTCCAGAGCTACCGAAGGACTTGGCGGCTTACAATCTCTTCGTGGCGCCATGGAACGCTGCTACTTACAGACAACTGATTATACCAAGTGCAGCACACTAGCAGACTTAGATGTCGGAAATCCTGGGACTGCTACTAATGCGCATTTCACTTATGCTAATCCAACCGTTGCTGCCCCTACAGGTCCGTACACGTTTACGGCCACGCGAAATTCAATAGATGGTGGTATTGTTACTGACACTATTTCGATTAGCCAGGATAATGCAAATAATACCGTAACCAAAGGTGGAACAACAGCCTTTGGCGGAGTTAAGTAAAAACGTTTTAGTTCACAATCAAACAACATCGAAGCTCTATCTCGGGGCTTCGATGTTGTTGTTTAAGAACCATAAAAGCGCTTTCAAGGTTAGGATCTATGAAAAATAAAAACGGATTCACACTATTAGAGATCATCATAGTCGTTGTTATCGCCGGGGTTTTGGCAACCTTAGCTCTGCCTCGATACAACGCGTCCGTTGAGAAATCGCGGACAACAGAAGCGGTTCAGATCCTTGATGCTTTAAAAGACGCTCAATTGGTCTATTTTTACGAGCATAACGCCTATGCAACAAATGTCGATGATCTAGAGATCACGATCCCCACATTAAGAAATTTTGCTGATCCTTCTGTTAATAATGATGCCTCAAAAGTCGCCGAGATCGCCCGAAATAATGGAGGACCGGCCTATTCTTTAAGCATCACGAGTACCGGAACGATCAGCTGTACCGGCGCATGTAACAATCTGGGATTTAATTAAAATGCGAACCCGTTTACAGAAACTCAGAGCTTTCACTCTCATGGAAGTTCTTATTGTGATCATACTCATCGGGATCATGGCGGTTTTTGGGATTCCTCAATATACTAAATCTTTATCAAGATCAAAAGAACGCGATACGATCATCCAACTCTATGCCATTCATGCCGCCAATGCCGTTTATAAAGCCAATACTGGCTCATACATCACCGGAACCTTCACGGGAATAGCGACGATCAATAACGATCTTAAGCTCAATGTCCTCGACAATGGAATGACTTATTCTTACAACGGAACTGCAAATGCTTTTACGATCACCGCCCAGCACCCAACGGAACAATATACGATCAGATTAACTCAAGATCCTTTAAAACAAGATTATAACCCATGCTGCGGAGACGATGTCAAAGCTTGTCCGAGCCTTATGCAGGCTGACTGGTTGAACTGCCGCTAAAAGCCATGATCAAAAACTTGAAAAATAACGGGTTTGCGTCATTCGTTGAGGTCGTCGTAACCACGGTTATTTTTCTTTTAGCAGCCTTCGGTATATTTTCAACGATCTCAATGTTACGCCCGCAAAGCGCGGATTCCAAAAAAAAACTCGAAGCCGCCTACGCGGCAAAAGCTGTGATCGAAGACCTTTATAAAGATATTGATGCAGTAACATGGGACAGCCCAACCAGCAACTTAGCCGTCGGGCCGCTTTTTTCAAGGCAAAGTTCTGATGGAACAATGACGATCGATTATCACATGGAGGACGTTCCAGGGCTGCCATTGCGGAAAATGTCTATGACTGTTACTTATCCGGATTAGAAAATGATCAGATCATTAAAAAAATATCTCAGTTCAAAAAAAGCCCTGTCGTTAACAGAACTTGTCGTCTCATCGATCTTAGTAAGTGTTGTTATGCTCGGCGTTGTTTCTTTTACCTACGCGATAAAACAGATCCAGGACAGCACCAGCCGTTCCGCCATCCTAAGCGCTCAAACAGCAACGGCAATGAGCTACATCCGCAAAGATGCTGAATCCGCCGTCGGAGATCTCGGAGGCACCGAGTTATTAAATGATGCCAATCGAACGATCGGCAACGGCGTTCGTGAGGCAGATGGCACCATCTGCTTTCGTCACGACACACTTCGAACACCTTATAATTATTCGGATGATACGTGGGATTGCTATAACCTTACTGGGACTGACAACACCGACACCAAACTCTATCGCTGTGCAAATGTTCCCGCCGCCAAAGTACCCTACAGTGGTAGCTGCTCCGGCGCGGGAGGAAGTTCTACTTTTCTTCTGAACTTGACCAATAGACAAACAGGATATTACAAAACAAATCTTGATCCCTTAAACTCGGACAGCTGGGAATCCATATCATTCACGCTACAAACGATCTATGACCCCACAAAAAGCAGCGACCCCGTTACAAACCCGACATACACTTTGACTGCCACATTCAATCCTATTTCTCACAGCAGGAAAAATCATTAAGAAAAAACTTCCGTAAAACGAAAACTTCAATTCTTTACAAAACAAACTTTTTTAAGTAAACTAACTTCCAAATATCCAATGTCAAAATTCTAATGCCAAATAAATTCCCAATAACAAATGTCCAATTTGGAATTGAAAGATTTATTTGACATTTGAGATTTGACATTTGAAATTTAATCAAGGGCCGATAGCTCACCTGGTAGAGCGCCTGCTCCGCAAGCAGGAGGTAGGGGGTTCGATCCCCCCTCGGTCCATTCTGCTCCGCCAAAATGTTCCGTCCCGCAAAAGCGGGACTTCACGTTTCGGCTACGCAGAATGTTCTGCGAAGCTCAAACACGAAGCGTAAGCGAAGTATTTGAGCGTAGCAGAACACCATGGCTTCGCCTTTCAGGCTCGTTCTTAGAGAACGAAGCATGTTGTTCTGCGAAGTCCGCCTTTGGCGAGACCTCGCCAAACAAAATAAAAAAGCGGGCTCAAACACGAAGCGTAAGCGAAGTATTTGAGCGAAGCAGAACACTTGCTTAAACATATCAATAGAAAATAAGTTGTAAGACGTAAGTTGTAAGTCGTAAGTTCTAAGTTATCAGTGTATTAAATTTTTTGCTTACACCTTACACCTTAAAACTTACAACTAAACCTCTCAAACAAAACAAACGCATGTCCTCAATCCACCATTTTTATTTTCCTGAACTCAACTCCGCCGCGAAAGAGATCAATTTCTCAAAATCCGAAGAACTGCATCACATGCGAACTGTTCTTCGCTTAAAGCCATCGGACAAGATCATTTTTTTTAACGGGCGGGGAGAAGAGGCCGTTGCGACGATCACCAGTATCGAGAAGCAAAAAGCCAAATTTTCGGTTGAAACATTAACAAAAACAATTCAAAAAGAACCATTGATCACATTAGCCTGTGCCATCCCCAAGCGGGAAAAATTTGAATTTATTTTAGAAAAAGCGACAGAACTTAATATCCATCAGATCATCCCGATGCTGACCGCCCGGACAGAGATCAAGATTTCCAATAAAGACATCTCAAAAAAAACAGACCGCTTTCAAACGATCGTCATTAATGCCTGCAAACAATCTAAAAGAAATTTCGTCCCGACCGTTTTTCCGGCAACGTCTTTTAAGGACGTCGTAAGCCGTCAATCACAGGAAACACTTGCTCTGATCCCAAGCCTGTTGGGCGAACCGGCAAATCTTATTCAAACACTTGAGAAAATAGCCAGACCAAAAGAAATATTGATCCTCATCGGGCCCGAAGGCGATTTCACGCCCGAAGAATACGCGCTCGCCCAAAAATTCGGATGCATTCCCGTAACTCTTGGCGAAACAGTACTAAAAGTAGAAACCGCCGCCATTTGCGCGTTGTCATGTGTGAATGTTTTTTACTCAAAATAACAAAAAAATCCCTCACCTCGACGACCCACACACTTGTGCGGATTAAGCAAATTTTCTTCTCCAGACTTTATATTGACAAATCTCAACTTCCTCGTGTATAATTCACTCTCCGATTGACCCCTAAATTTAACCCGAAAGTTTGACACTTTTAGGATAACGTATGAGTATGAAAGGAAAAGTTATGACAGAAGCGAAGAAAACACCGGCTGAGTTGGACAATCGTAAAAAGGCGCTGGATCTGGCGCTCGCCCAAATTGAAAAACAATTTGGCAAAGGGGCGATCATGAAATTAGATGGGACGATCAATTATGACATCGTTCCCATCCCCACAGGTTCGCCAGCGATCGATATCGCCCTTGGCATCGGCGGCGTTCCCCGCGGCCGTGTCGTTGAGATCTACGGGCCGGAATCATCAGGAAAAACAACACTTACCTTAAGCATTATCTCTCAAATTCAAAAGCAAGGTGGAACGGCTGCATTTATCGACGCGGAGCATGCTTTTGATTCCAATTACGCGAAAAAAGTCGGCGTAAAATTAGACGATCTTTTAGTTTCCCAACCGGACACCGGCGAGCAAGCATTAGAGATCGCGGAAACACTTGTCCGATCCAATGCGGTTGATCTTATCGTCATTGACTCCGTCGCTGCGTTAACACCTCGCGCGGAAATCGAAGGCGAGATGGGCGATTCGCACATGGGGCTTCAGGCGAGATTAATGTCACAGGCGTTAAGAAAATTAACAGCTGCGATCAGCAAATCCAAAGCCTGCATTATTTTTATCAATCAGATCCGTATGAAAATTGGCGTCATGTTCGGCAATCCTGAGACGACAACCGGCGGAAGAGCGCTTAAATTTTACGCTTCCGTTCGTATTGATCTTCGTCGGATCGAATCGATCAAACAAGGCGAAGATATTATTGGGAATCGAGTCAAAGCAAAGATCGTCAAAAATAAAGTCGCGCCACCATTTAAAGAAGCGGAATTTGAAATTTATTTCGACGAAGGGATCTCAAAGATCTCCGATATTATTGAGCTTGGGATCAGAGAAAACATCATCGAAAAATCCGGAGCCTGGTTTGCGTATGAAGGTGAAAAGCTCGGACAGGGGAAAGAAAACGTCCGTCAGAACTTCAAGCAAAACCCGAAACTTGCGGCAAAGATCGAAAAACAGATCTACGACAAGATCAAAGCCGCCGCGGCAGCAAAATAGCAATTGTTTATCTATCAGAAAGAGTTTTGATATTCCTACATTGTGTCATCGCGAGGTAAACTGGTTTCCTCGACACCGAAGCGATCTTTTAAAAGGATTGCTTCGTGAACAAAGCAAGAGCTCCTCGCAATGACATAAGATGGCACAGTCGCCAGAAATAAGAACAATGGGAGATAATGACGAAAACCAGGATGTTGACCGGGTAAAGACAACGGTTTTTCGGCTCATCAACATCCGCCCCCGGAGCGAAAAAGAGATCAGGGAGAAGCTCTTCACAAAAGAGTTCGACACTGAAACAATTGACCGGGTCGTTTACTATTTTAAAACGATCAAGCTCATCAACGACGAGCAATTTGCGAAACTCTGGGTCCGTTCAAGGCTCTTAAAACCGATGGGTTTTTACCGGATCAAGCTTGAATTAAAAGAAAAAGGCGTTTCTGACGATATTATATCCGCCGCGATCGAGAACGCTAAAACGGATGATTACAATGAAGCCGACGTCGTCCGCAATCTAGCAAGACGGCGCGCGAAGATATATAAGGATAACGACCAGCAGAAAATAAAACAACGCGTATACAACTATCTTTTAAGGCGAGGGTTTAAAAGCGACCTCGCCTTAAAAGCTATTAAAGCACTTTAAGTTTGACATAATAGTAGAAGAATCTTCCCTCCCACAAGGGGAGGGGAAACAAACTCGTTAAAACACTTAGACCATGACCGCTAACGACATTCGAAAAAAATTCCTAGATTTCTTTGCTTCCAAAGGGCACAAGATCATTACGAGCGATTCTTTAGTCCCAAAGAATGACCCGACAGTTCTCTTTACAACCGCCGGGATGCAGCAATTTAAACTGCAATTTCTAGGGCAAATTGAAGGCTACACCAAAGCCTCAACATCTCAAAAATGCCTACGCACCGACGATCTCGATAAAGTCGGAAAAACAGCATTCCATCATACGTTCTTTGAAATGCTGGGAAATTTTTCCTTCGGCGATTATTTCAAAAAAGAAGCGATTGCCTGGGCGTGGGAATTTTTAACAGAAGAGTTAAAAATTCCCAAAAGCAAACTCTGGGTTTCTGTTTACAAAGATGACAAAGAAGCCGAAGACATTTGGCTTAACACGATCAATATCCCTGCTGAACGCTTTGTCCGATTAGGCGATAAAAGTAATTTCTGGCCATCCGACGCCAAAGAAAAAGGGCCAAACGGGCCTTGCGGGCCGTGCTCAGAGATATTTTTCGATTACGGTGTCAATCCCAATTGTCCCAACGGTGATAACTGCGATCCTGACTGCAGCTGCGGACGATTTTCGGAAGTTTGGAATTTAGTCTTTACACAATTTAACCGTAAAGAGGGCGGTATCCTTGAACCGTTACCAAATAAGAACATCGACACCGGGATGGGATTTGAGCGTCTGGTCGCTGTTATCCAAGGAAAGAAAAGCAATTATGAAACGGATGTCTTTGCGCCAATTTTACAAGCCATTGACACGCTGATCCCTGTAAAACTCACACAAATGCAAAGGTTCATTATCGCTGACCACATCCGTGCAATTTGTTTTGGGATTTGCGACGGAGTTATTCCATCCAATGATGGCCGGGGATATATCATGAAAAAATTGATCGTCACAATTTCCGAGATAGTCGCTTATCAAGGGAACTTTAAACCCGTTATTTATAAATTGATCCCCTCGGTCATTGAAAGTTTCAAGGTCGCCTATCCTGAACTTATAATGAATGAAACAAGGATCGTTGAATTCATTGAATCCACGGAAAAAAATCATTTAAAATTACGTGAAAAGAAATTGCCGGAACTTGTCGGTCAGATCTCATCTGCAAAAAACATTGAAGATCGAGAAAAGAGAGTATCCTTCTTGGGTAAACTCATGTTCGAATATCGAGATACTCATGGCCTTGGCCTTGAAGTCATACAAACCCAGCTTCAATTATCTCAAATACCAAATAACGAAGAAAAAGACGCGCAGATTATTTATGATCAGCTCATGGAAGAACAAAAAAATCGTTCCCGAGCTTCAAGCAAAATGACCGGGGATGTTTTTACCAATATGGATATGAAGCTAGATGTTCAAAAAACAGAATTTGTCGGATACGATCAATTTGAGAGCAGATCAAAAATTCTAAAATTATTCGTCAATAATGCCGAAGTCTCATCTATTAAAAAAGGTGACACGGCAAACATCATCCTCGACAAGACACCATTTTACGCTGAAAGCGGCGGTCAAGTCGGAGACACAGGAACATTCTCGAACACAAATGGAAAGCTGACGATCGATGCCACACAAAAAACTTCAAACGTTTTTATCCATTCGGCAACGGTCACTGAAGGTTCATTTAACATCGGAGACACCGTTGATGCCAAGATCAACAAAGAACGCCGCTTAGCGATCATGCGCAATCATACAGCAACTCATTTACTACAGGCAGCACTGCGTAAAACCCTGGGCGAGCACGTTGAGCAGCAGGGATCTCTCGTTGCAGAAGATCGTTTGCGTTTTGATTTTACGCACCCGAAAGCCGTGAGCAAAGAACAATTAGTCGCTATTGAATCTTTGATCAAAAACTATATTGATGCTGACAATATCGTTGAGAAAAAAGTTATGCCGATCCAAGAAGCAAAAAAGATCGGAGCGCTCGCTTTTTTCGCTGAAAAATACGGTGAAACCGTCCGGGTTGTCACGATCGACGGATATTCAAAAGAATTTTGCGGAGGGACGCACTTAGATCACACCAATGAGATCGAAACATTTAAGATCACAAGCGAAGGCGCGGTCGCACAAGGGATCCGCCGCATTGAAGCTCGAACATCACATGCCGCGGTTCTGTTTATTGCTGAACAAAAAGAGAAAGAAGCCGAGCAAATAGAACTTCAAAACAAACGCCTCGAAGAACAAAAAAATAAAAAAGAGATGGATCGCACCGCTCTTGAGTCCTTCAAAAAAGAGCGCTTAAATGATCTCATTGAAAATGCGCTATCGATTAAAAATACGAAAGTTATTACATTTACTTTTCCAAACTCAGATGCTAATCTTCTTAAGCAGATGTCCGAAGAGATCAAACAAAAAGTACCGTCAGTGATTAGTTGTTCTGGATCAACGTTAAGCATCGGTTCATCAATTGTCGTTAATGTTTCTAAGGACCTTGTTCAAAAAGGTATTCGAGCCAATGATCTTATTAAAAGCATTGCGCCTCTTATTAACGGCAATGGCGGCGGATCGGCAGAAACAGCACAGGCAGGAAACAAAGAAGCAATAGATATCGATGTCGCCGTCGAAAGAGCGAAAACCATTTTAACCAAAGCGCTGACACAATGAAAATAGTCAAACAAGAAGGCCAAGCGATCCAAAAACTTTATGACCGGAATTTACTCTTCCGTAAAAAAAGCATTGAAGAGAAAGTCCGCAAGATCATCACAGATGTTCAGCAAAACGGCGATGACGCTTTAATCAAACTCACTCGAAAATATGATAAAGCCAAACTCACAGTCCGCCAATTGCGAGTCGACGAAAGTGACACCAGCGCCGCTTTTCAGGGCATTACCAGTGATTTCATTTCAAATCTAAAGATCATCATTAATAACGTTTCATCTTATTATAAAAAACAAATCCAAAAACCTTGCCGGTTAAGTGATAAAAACGGCGCATTACTAAAAGAGAATATTGAACCCTTAGACAGCGTTGGAATTTATATCCCAGCCGGAACAGCGCCATTAGTTTCGACCGTCTATATGACTGTTATCCCTGCAAAAGTTGCCGGAGTTAAACGTATTGTCATTGCCACACCGCCGGATAAAAATGGCCACATCAATCCGCATATTCTGGCTGTCGCGAATTTATTAAAAGTTAATGAAATTTATAAAGTCGGTGGAGCACAGGCGATCGCCGCGATGGCTATGGGGACAAAAACGATCCAAAGAGTCGACAAGATCATTGGGCCTGGAAATATGTACGTAACGGAAGCCAAGCGTCAACTTTTTGGCTATGTTGATATTGATATGCTTGCCGGCCCGACGGAATTAGTCATCATCGCAAACCGTCACAGCAACATCAACTATATTATCGCTGATCTTGAAGCTCAAATGGAACACATTGGAGGATTAGGGATCCTGATCACGACATCCCGGCAGATCCTCAAACAAGTACGAAAAAGAATACCTAAGGGCTACATTGTTTTCGCAAAGAACATTGACGAAGCCGTTGATATAGCAAATAAACTTGCTCCGGAACATTTACAGATCCTGACAAATAATGCGACCGCTATCGCGAAAAAGATCAAGAACGCCGGGGCTATCTTTTTAGGGCCCTACAGCCCAACCGCTTTAGGAGACTATGCCGCCGGGCCAAGCCATGTTTTACCAACACTTGGCACCGCACGGTTTTTCTCAGGCCTGTGCGTTTCTGATTTCGTTAAACGCAGCCACATTATTTCATACTCCAAACGCGCGCTTGAGAACATGAAAACACCGATCGAAAAGATCGCGCTGCTGGAAGGTTTGCCCAAACATTATGAATCCATCAAAGTTCGGTTTGATTAAAACAAAAGAGGAAAAATCCATGAGCACTCTACGCAAAGCAAAGATCGATAGAAAAAGCAAAGAAACACAAATGACCGCTATCGTTAATATTGACGGAACAGGGAAAACCAAGATCAAAACACATATCGGAATTCTCGATCACATGCTGGAACTCTTTGCCTTTCATGGTTATTTTGACCTTGACCTGAACGTCAAAAAAGCAGACATCAATATCGACATTCACCACACCAATGAAGATGTCGGCATTGTCCTTGGGAAAGCTTTTAAAGATGCTTTAAAAGAAAAAAAAGGCATTAAACGTTTTGGATCAGGATTTTCACCGATGGAAGATACTCTTGGACACACTGTTATTGATATCAGCGGACGAGGGCATTTGAAAATAAATTTTAGTTCCAATGGGCATAACGTTATCAAAGCTGAAGATGGCTACACCATGCAATATCTAGAACATTTTCTTGATTCCTTTGCAAAGAATCTCGGCGCGAATATTATTGTCAATGTTCAGAACCCAACAGCTTCCGCCGATCTGCATACAATATTGGAAACTGTTTTCAAATCCTTAGGCTTAGCACTTGATCAAGCCACATCTATTGATCCTCGTCGAAAGAACGCGGTTCCGTCGACAAAAGGGATAATTGATTAGACGAAAGTGTTCAGTGACCAGTGCTCAGTGGTCAAAATATTCTCACTGACCACCGATCACTGAACACTGACCACCATTATTTTTATTATGATCACAATCATCGACTACGGAATGGGAAATTTAAGAAGCGTTCAAAAAGCTTTTGAGCGTGTTGGGGCGAAAGCTTTGGTCACACAAGATCCTTCTATTATTAAAAGAAGCGAAAAAGTCGTTCTTCCCGGCGTCGGCGCAATGAAACCGGCGATAGAAAAGCTTAACGCCAATGGAATGACACAAGCGATCAATGAAGCAATCTCTGCAGGAAAACCATTTTTAGGGATCTGTTTGGGCCTGCAGCTTCTTTTTGAAGAAAGCAGTGAAGGCGGATCGGTCAAAGGCCTCGGGATCATCAAAGGATCCGTTGAACGATTTAAAAGCCTTAAAGTTCCGCATATGGGATGGAATCAATTACAGATAAAAAATACAAAATGTCCATTATTTAAGAACATTGCCGATCAATCGCATGTTTATTTTTGTCACTCATATTTTGTAAAACCAAAAAATGCTCAAGCTGCTTCGACAATAACCGATTATGGCGTTGAATTTACATCGAGCGTATGGCAAAATAACGTTTTTGGAGTTCAATTTCATCCCGAGAAAAGCCAAGATACGGGATTAACGATCTTAAAAAACTTTGTTGAATTAAAAATATGATCCTTTATCCCGCGATAGACATTAAAGATGGAAAAGTTGTCCGGCTGAGCCAGGGAAAGTTTGACCAGGTCACAAATTATTCAAACGATCCGATCGCGATCGCCAAGGAATTTGAAACCCAAGGCGCGCAATGGCTGCATGTTGTCGATCTCGATGGCGCAAAAGACGGGATACCAAAAAATATCGACATTGTAATAAAAATCGCAAACTCTGTTAAAACAAACGTCCAAACAGGAGGAGGGATCCGCGAAGAAGAATATATTACAAAGTTAATTGAAGGTGGTGTAAAAAAAGTGATCCTCGGGACAAAAGTAACCGAAGATAAAGAGTTCTTGAACAAGATCCTCGACAAATGGCAAGACAGAATCGCGATCAGCATCGATTGCATCAATGGCTTTGTCGCTCAACGCGGCTGGACGGTGACATCAGATGTCAACGCGACAACATTAGTTAAAGAGCTTGAAACATTAGGTGTCCTTAATATTATTTATACAGATATTTCTCGGGATGGCATGTTAAACGGCCCGAACTTTGAAGCGTTAAAGATCCTTCTTAAAGCGACAAAGATCCCTGTCATCGCCTCAGGCGGAGTTGCAAGCCTTGATGATATCAAAAAACTCAAAGCTTTAGAACATGATGGCGTCATGGGCGCGATCGTCGGGAAAGCACTGTACGAAGGAAAATTCAATTTAAAAGATGCGTTGGCCCTATGTTAACGAAACGAATCATTCCCTGCTTAGACGTCAAAGATGGACGAGTTGTGAAAGGCACCAACTTCATCAATTTACGTGATGCTGGTGATCCCGTTTCAGTCGCCCAGATCTATAACGAACAAAAAGCGGATGAGATCGTTTTTCTAGATATTACGGCTAGCTTTGAAAAAAGGCCCATCTTTATTGATGTTGTTAAAAAAACGGCTGAATGTGTTTTTATGCCGCTGACTGTCGGAGGCGGGATAAAAACCATTGAGGATATCCGAGAACTTCTTAACGCCGGAGCTGATAAGGTTTCCATGAACACCTCGGCAGTTGAGAATCCAGCTCTTATAAAAGAATCGTCAGAAATTTTTGGAAGCCAGTGCATTGTTGTTGCTATCGATGCTAAAAGAATTTCGAATAAATGGGAAGTCTTTACGCACGGCGGACGAACAGCAACGGGGAAAGATGCCATAGAATGGGCAAAAGAGGCTCAACGTTTAGGCGCAGGTGAGATCCTTTTAACTAGCATGGATTTTGATGGCACAAAAAAAGGTTACGATATAAACTTAACCAAAGCTATTACGGAAGCCGTCAACATTCCTGTCATCGCCTCAGGCGGAGCTGGCAGCGTTGAAGACTTCGCGAATGTTTTTCAAAAAACCACTGCTGATGCCGCGTTAGCCGCGTCGGTGTTCCATTATCAAGAATTAAAAGTTGCAGATGTTAAAGATCATTTAAAAAAGAAAGGCATCAAAGTCCGATGAAAACAAATTTAGAAACAATTCAGATCACTTCAAAAAATCTAACAAAGCTCACTTTTGCCGGCGATGGACTGATCCCTGCCATTATCCAAGACGACAAAACTAAAGAGATCCTTATGTTCGCTTTTATGAATCTTGTTTCACTTAAAAAAACACTCAAAGAAGGCAAAGCCTGTTTTTGGTCACGCTCTCGAAAAAAACTTTGGGTCAAAGGAGAATCTTCAGGGAATTTCTTGTTCGTAAAATCTGTTGCCTGCGATTGCGATTGCGATTGTCTATTAGTTAAAGTCAATCCCGTCGGGCCGGCATGTCACACGAATGAGCAGAGTTGTTTTTACAGAAAAATAAAATATTAAATGTTAATCTTGTGTCATCGCAAGGAGACTTCTTCATCGATAACGAAGCGATCTTTTAGATTGCTTCGTAAATAACGCAAGAGCATCTCGCAATGACACAGAAGGTAATCATGCACACACCGACTGAAAAAGAATTTTTAGCACTGACCAAAAAAGGGAATTTGATCCCAATATACAAAGAAATATCGGGTGATCTCGAAACTCCTGTTTCCGCTTATTACAAGGTCGCATCAAAGAGCCCATATTCATTTTTACTCGAATCTGTTGAGGGAGAAGAAAAAGTCGCGCGGTTTTCTTTTCTATCCTATCAACCGGAGCTCATCCTTGAGACAAAGAACAATGACGTAAAAATAACCACATTAACAGGCAAAAAAACAAAAGAAGAAAAATTCAAGATCAAAACATCCCCGCTAGAGGCAATCCGGGATATTCTCAAAGAATATAAATTCGTTGAAGTCAAAGGGCTCCCAAGATTCTGCGGGGGACTTGTCGGGTTCTTAAGTTATGATATCGTCCGATTCTTTGAAAAATTGCCAAAACTGACCCGTGATGACCTTGATCTTCCGGATGTTCTCATGGCGCTAACAAAGAATATTATCATCTTCGACCACCTCAATCATAAAATAAAGATCGTTTGCTGTGTTTATATTGAGGACAAATCATCCACCGCAGAAAAGATCAAAGCTTATCAAAGAGCGCTTAAGACCATTACTGCGACGACATCTTTGCTTAATAAACCATTAAACGCCCCAAATCCCCCCCAAAAAACAAAAAGATCAAATTTAAAAGTTACATCGAATTTCAATGAACAGCAATTCAGTTCGATCGTTGATCGCGCCAAAGAATATATCCAAAAAGGCGACATTATCCAGATCGTGCTCTCACAAAGATTTCAGGTTGACCTAAAGGCAAATCCGTTTTATATTTATCGCAGCCTGCGGGGCTTAAATCCATCACCCTACATGTATTTCCTGAACTTCAAGGATATTTACATTGTTGGATCATCACCGGAAATGCTGGTGCGCTGTGAAGATGGAAAGGTTGAAACACGCCCGATCGCGGGAACGCGCAAACGCGGGGCAAACGAAGAAGAAGACGCGAGGCTTGCAGTCGACTTACTTCAGGACCCAAAAGAACGGGCAGAACACATTATGCTCGTTGATCTCGGGCGAAATGACCTAGGACGTGTCTGTGAACGCGGCAGTGTTCGTGTGAAAGATTTCATGATCATTGAAAAATATTCCCACGTGATGCATATCGTCAGCAGTGTCGTTGGAAAACTGCAGAAAGATAAAGATCATCTCGATGTCTTAACGGCAGCATTTCCAGCCGGGACAGTTTCAGGCGCGCCAAAAATCCGCGCGATGGAGATCATCGAAGAGCTTGAAAAAGTCTCCCGCGGGCCTTATGCTGGGTGCATCGGATATCTGAGTTTCTCGGGAAACTTAGATACCTGCATCACAATAAGAACAATTGTTGTCAAAGGCAAAAAAGCCTACATTCAAGCAGGTGCGGGGATCGTGGCTGATTCCGTAGCTAAAACAGAGTTTCAAGAAACAGTGAACAAAGCAAAAGCTCAAATTCGGGCAATAGAAATAGCGGAAGGGTCACTGGATCCTTCTAGCTATTAACTAAAAAGTATCAATACATCACGAACCATTGTGTCATTGCGAGCCCCTCAGGGCGAAGCAATCTTTTGAAATAATCTAAAAGATTGCTTCGTCGCTAAGAATATCAAAAACTTTCGGGCTCCTCGCAAGGACACGGTTTTCATAGTTCGCAATGTTCTGATATCCAAGAATTAACAAAAAAGGAGAAAGATAACCATGGAAGTTCGTATTCGTCTACAAAAAGCAGGAACACGGGCAAAAAAACGATATAATTATCGGATCGTTGCCATCAGCAAAACCAATAACCGACAAGGCCGACACTTAGACCTATTGGGATATTATGATCCATCGCAAAAACCGGCGAGCGTCAATTTAAACGTCGAGAAGATTCAGCAATGGGTCGATAAAGGCGCGCAAATGAGCAATACGGTCAGGTCACTGATGAAGAAAGCTTCGAAAAAAAATTAGTTGTGTCGGGTTGAGGTATAGAAGCCAGTATGGTTGGAGGGTTGGGGTTAAGTTGGTAAAAGCCCACGAACCAAACCACTTCTCCATACAAGCATCCACGCCCCAACCTTTTAACTATAAAGAAAGGTAAAACCAATGCCCGCAGATCAAGCCGCAAATCCTATTTTAAGTTCAATGATCGTTCCATACGCGATTATTTTCTTGATTTTTTATTTTCTTGTCATTAAACCTCAAAGAAAAAAACAAAATGACCTGAAGAACATGCTAAAGAACCTGCAAAAGAATGATGAAGTCGTCACCACATCCGGCATTCACGGGATCGTCACGATCGTCAAGGAGAAAACGGTTACAGTGAAAGTCGATGACAACGTTAAAATTGAATTCGACAAAGAAGCGATCGCCAACGTTTTAACAACAAAAACATAAATCCCATTTGATTTACGAAAAAGAAATCAGATGCTATGTTTGAGTCTTTTGAGCTTTTTACCGGACAAACAATTGAGATCGATGTTGTCCTCAATAATCTTGTTGCCTTTAATTATATCAAGGTCTCAAGAAATCCTCACGAAGGCGAATTCAGCCAACACGGCGGCATTCTAGACATTTATCCTGTTCACTTTGACTCTCCGGTTAGGATCGATTTTGAGGATACCAAAATCCGATCCATCGCCACGATATATGCCGAGACCGGCAAATCCATTTGGCAGCACAGCATCATCATTATCCTTCCCTTTAAAGCCCACAGAAGAGAAATTTTCTCAGCTGACACCCCGATCAATAATTTTGTCGATATCCAAAAAGGCGATTATGTTGTTCACAATCACCATGGGATTGGACGATTTCTCGGGATCGAAGAACGTCAATTTAGTGAAAACACCAAAGAACACCTGATCATCGAATATGACGGAGGCGATAAACTTTATGTACCAAAACATGATATTCGGCTCGTACAAAAATATGTCGGCTTCCATAAAAAACCGCCTCGGCTTTATCGATTAGGAAGCGGAGAATGGAAAAAAGTAAAAGCCAAAATAAAAAAACAATTAGAACGATTAGCGGCTGAACTTCTGCATACCCAAGCCTTACGGGCCAGTTTAAAAGGTTTTGCTTTTTCAAAGAATCACGAGTGGCAAAAAGAATTTAATAAAGAATTCCCTTTTGAAGAAACTCCAGACCAATTAAAAGCCGACGATGAAGTGACCTCAGATATGGAATCCACACGCCCGATGGACAGGCTTATTTGCGGTGACGTTGGTTACGGAAAGACCGAGATCGCTATTCGCGCGATCTTTAAAGCTGTCACAGATAATAAACAAGTCGCCATGCTTGTCCCAACAACTGTTCTTGCCGAGCAGCATTATTATAATTTTACAAAACGCTTCAAAAAATTCCCGGTCACGATCGCGATGTTAAGCCGATTCAAAACTAAAAGCGAGCAAAAAGCCATCGTCAAAGATCTCGCCGATGGAAAAGTAGACGTTGTCATTGGAACACATCGCTTGCTATCAAAAGATATTTTTTTTAAAGACCTTGGCCTGATCGTCATTGACGAAGAGCAGCGCTTTGGCGTTAAAGCAAAGGAGCGCCTCAAGCATATGCGGTTGCTCGCGGATGTTTTAACCTTAACGGCAACACCAATCCCCAGAACACTCTATATGAGCTTAACGGGAGCCAAAGAGATGTCCGTTATTGCAACCGCTCCTCAAAATCGAAGCCCCGTTAAAACAGAGATCATCAAATTCGATGAAAACATCATCAAAGAAGCTATCGAACAAGAATTAAAAAGGAAGGGGCAAGTTTTCTTCCTTCATAATCGAGTTGACGATATTGAACAAATCGGGAAAATAGTTAGGCAGAATATCGGAGAACATGCTAATATTGCCGTAGCACACGGGCAGATGGCAGGAAAAGATCTGGAAAAGATCATGATCAGCTTCTTAAACGGAGCCATTGATATCCTGATATGCACAACGATCATTGAATCAGGAATCGATATCCCGAATGCGAACACGCTTATTATCAACAATGCACACATGTTTGGGCTTTCAGAGCTTCATCAATTACGCGGCAGGGTCGGACGTTCTGAACGGATCGCTCATGCGTATTTTATTATTCCGCCCAAAGAACGTCTTTCAACAGAAGCACAGGCCCGAATTAAAGCCATTGAAAAGTATGATCAATTAGGCGCCGGATTTCAAATTGCCTTTGAAGACCTGCAATTACGCGGAGCAGGAAATATTTTAGGACAAGAACAAAGCGGATATATCACGAATATCGGTTTTGATCTATATTGCCGACTTTTAAAAGAGTCTATCGAACATTTGAGAAAAGATGATCAATACAAAAAAATTCTTTCACCTAATTAAGATCGGCATTTGCTCTGTCTTTTTAATAGCCAGCAGCGCACGATCTTCCTTTGCATTAACCGACGCCATACTCGCCGTTGTCAATGATGAGGTGATCACTCTAAAGGACCTGCATAACTTTATCAATGCCACTTACCTTAGTTTGCTCGCGGAAGGCCGAGGTGAAACTGAATTAAAGAACATAATCGCAGACCTAGAAAAGAACGGGATCAACAAGATCATTGAAGAAAAACTTATGATCAGCAAAGCAAATAAGATCGGACTAACGATCAGAGACAAACTCATTGATGATAAAATGGATGAGATCAAACACCGTTATAAATCAGAAGAAGAGTTTCTTTCCCAACTCATCGATCATGGGGCAACGATCAGTGATCTGCGAAAAAAAATATTGGACCAGCTCAAGATCAAATATCTCATTGAACATGAAGTCAAAGAAAAGATCTTTGTCAATCCGCAAGAAGTCACTAATTACTACACAGCGCATCCAGAACAATTCAAACGAAATGAACGGATCAATCTTGAATCGATCTTTGTTGCCATTAAAACAGAAAAAGAAGCTTCACAAAAAAAGATCCAAGAAGCTTATGATCTGATCAAAACAGGAAAGAATTTTACCGATATCGCAAAACAATACTCTGAAAGCCCGTCTGTTGGAGCCATTGAACAAGGTCAATTAATGCCGGAGATCGACAAGAAAGTTTTCAGTTTAAAGATCGACGAAATAACCGATATCATCGAAACAAAAACTGGCTATTATATTTTCAAGCTCACTGGGAGAACTCCTTCTGAGAATGCTCCATTAAAAGATGTCAAAGATGCCATCACTCAATTCTTATATAACCAGAAATTTCAAAATAAATTCTCCGATTGGATGGTTCAGCTTAAAAAGAAGGCCTACATTGAGATCAAGCAATAAGATCATCGGAATTACGCTCGGAGACCCCTCAGGAATCGGACCAGAAGTCGTTGCTAAAGCTATCAAAAAGCTATCCAGAAGCACTGGACGTTTTGTCATTTTCGGAGATTGGTTCATTTACAAAAAACATGCCTCAACGATCCCATCGAATTGCCACTTTATTGATTTCAAATTGATCGCAAGAAACAATCTGAAAATCGGTAAGATCAACCGTGCGAGCGCTCAGGCCTCCTTAACATACCTTGACGGAGCGATCGATCTCTTAAAAAAGAAAGACATTCACGCGCTCGTCACAGCGCCGGTTAATAAAGAAGCGATTTGCCTCATCAAACCACATTTCCATGGTCACACAGAATTCTTAGCCGAGGCGTTTAACGTAAAAAATTTCGGAATGATGTTTGTCACGGACACACTGAAAACCATCATTGTGACCCGGCATATCGCGGTCAATGAGATCAGCAAAACTCTTAACTCACGATCGATCCTTGAAACGATCAACCTCGCGTATACAGCATTAAAAGATCAATTCAAGATAAAAACTCCTCGGATCGCTGTCTGCGGATTGAATCCGCATGCGGGAGAGGGAGGAACGATCGGGAAAGAGGAGATCACGAAGATCATTCCAGCCATAAAACAAGCACAAGAAAAAGGGATCAATGTTTCGGGGCCATTTGCCGCCGACACGCTTTTTTCACCAAAGAACATAAAAAATTTTGATGCTTTTGTTGCGATGTATCATGATCAAGGCCTCATTCCTATTAAAACGCTTAAATTCAATAGCGCTGTGAATCTCACCGTCGGTTTGCCATTTATTCGAACATCTCCAGCTCACGGAACGGCTTTTGATATCGCCGGAAAAAACAAGGCGGATGAAAGTTCCATGATCGAAGCGATCAAACTTGCCGTTTTATTATCGTGATGAAACAAGAAAGAGCTAAGCCGCTATCAGGATCATTTTTCCCAAAAAAATCTTTTGGACAGAATTTCCTTATTAACGAGTATATTCGAAACAAGATCATAGAAGCATGTGAACTGAAAAATACCGATACAGTCCTTGAGATCGGACCGGGACAAGGAGCACTTACTAAAGAAATTGCACCTAAAGTCCAGCACTTATATGTCGTTGAAAAAGATTGGATGCTGGCAGAAGAACTTCGAAGAAGTATCTTAGCTAAGAATTTCACCCTTTTTGAAAATGACATTTTAAAATTTTCTTTAAGCCAATTACCCACACCTTTAAAGGTTATCGGAAATCTTCCTTACAATATCGCAAGCCCGATCATCGAAAAAATTATAGAGAACCGAAAACAATGCACAACGCTCTTTATGACCATTCAATTGGAACATGGCAAAAGATTAACCGCTCAGCCCGGATGCAAAGATTACGGCGCACTCACTTGCCTTGTTCAATACTTTTGCGAAACAAAATTATTATTTAAGATCAACAACACCGCTTTCTCACCGATCCCAAAAGTTCAATCTTGTTTTGTCCGACTTCATATCAATAGTGAACCGAGGATCAAAGCGAAAAATGAAAAACTGCTTTTTGAACTGATCAAAACATCCTTCCAACAACGACGAAAGAACGTCCTGAATTCCATGAACCTTCTGATCAAGAAGAATGAACTTGAGGACATTTTGAATCTATTAAAATTAAAAACAACACTTCGTGCGGAAAACTTAACGTTAAGAGATTTTATAGCGATCAGCGATAAGATCGAAGAGACGAGAGTGTAAAAACATCAAACTTCCTTAACACCTTCCCAGCCTTTATAAAAATTATTCACATATTTCTTCTTATCAAGATTAAACGCATATTTTAAGATCAACTTCTGAGCCTTTTCCGTTGTATTATAAAAACTCACGCCAACTTCCGGATCTTGATTATGATTCTTTGACCAGACAACAGTGCCGTGCAGGTCCACCGTTGTGCTTTCAGACAAATAAACCGTGAGCTTAATTTTTTGATTAGAAGCAAGTGTCCCTTGAGGGCAAAGACAAGCCCCAGCGCAACTTAGATCTTTTGTGTAAGCAATAACGGGAGTGGCAATCGAGCCTAATTCACAAACAACCTTATTCTTAACCTCCCAGCGGGGAAAATATCGATGTTCTGAACTATCGAGGTTTGTTGCTTTGTGACTAAGCATGCCCATAATCAGTCCTCCATCACAGAAAGCTGGTTTAACCTCTTATAGAAAGCAAAAAAACCACGTTTGTCCTCTAAAATAAAGGACTTCCGTGGCATGAAGTAAATGTAACATACAAACTTTCAATTTTCAAGATGAAAGTAGAAAGTTTTGTGAACTATTTTGTATGAAGCCAATCTTGACAGTTCACACAAAGGATGATACAAAAATGCCTATGGAAATTAAGATCTACTATCATGATACCGATGCTGGAGGGGTTGTTTATTACGGGAATTACCTCAAGTTTTTTGAAGAGTCACGCACGGAATTTCTAGAGAATAAAGGATTACCTGTTAAAGACCTTCATGATCAAGGTTTTTTTTACGCAGTCCGTAAATGCAACATCAGCTACCGCAGTCCGGCGCGTTATGGCGACACCATTGTGTGTGAAGCCGAAATAAAAGAACTCAGCGCAGCACAGATCATCTTTGATCAGAAGATCTTCCATAAAACCGATAAACGCCTTTTAGTAGAAGCGGAAGTCTATCTTGTCAGCCTTGACAAAAATTTCAAACCGATCCCTATTCCCGAAGATATTCGTAAAAAACTCACGTAAATTTTATGCATCTCCTTAATGAATATATCGCGCAAGGCAACGCTTGGTTATTCTTCCCGATGGCCATTGCGCTCGGCGCGTTACACGGATTGGAACCCGGGCACAGCAAAACCATGATGACCGCCTTTATCGTGGCGATCCGCGGCACGGTTTGGCAGGCATTTCTGTTAGGAGTTTCAGCGACCATTTCTCACACGGCGATCATCTGGATACTCGCCGGTGTCGGACTGCATTATTCTTCCCAGTTAAACGTAGAGGAATTGGAGCCTTATTTTCAACTTGTAACTGGGATTATTGTCATCGGGCTGGCGGCCTGGATGCTTTATCGCACACGCCAGGCACAGAACGAAATCAAAATTCATTCCCATAACCACGACCACAGTGATCACGATCATGATCACGACCACCACCATCATCATGAAAAATTGGCTCCGGCTGGAAATATTGAGTTTGGCGATGCCCATGAACGGGCTCATGCCGCGGAAATGCAAAAACAATTAAAAAATCAACACGTCACGACAGGACAAGTGATCTTATTCGGATTGACCGGCGGTTTGCTGCCATGCCCGTCGGCGCTGGCGGTCTTATTAGTCTGCCTGCAGTTAAAAAAAGCAACGTTGGGCTTTGCGTTAGTAATGGGGTTTAGCTTAGGCCTCGCGATCACCCTGGTGACGGTGGGAACGATCGCCGCTATTTCGATCAAACATGCGAGCAAAAGGTTTAAAAGCTTCGGTGATTTCGCGCGTAAAATTCCTTATGTGAGCTCTACCGTATTAATTTTGATCGGTTTAATAGTTGCGCTACAAGGCTTACGTCACTTAATATCGAGATAAATTCCCCCACCAAAAATGATTCAAAGAGCTTAGTTTTAACTTGTGATTATTTTTTAGAGATGTTAATATAGGGCTTTGAATTTTTAGACAAAAGGGCAGAAAATGTTTACCGAAAAAGACGTCAAATATACGGCAAATCTCTCGAGGATTCATTTAACGAATGAAGAAATTGCGAAGCTCACAAAAAACCTTGAAGATGTTCTGCAGTATATCAAAAAACTTGAAAAACTTGATGTAGCAAACGTAGAACCCACCAGCCACGCTTTGCCGCTTAAAAATGTTTATCGCGACGATATCGCAACACCGTCACTCTCGCAAGATGAGGTGATGAAACTCACCAAAGAAAAACACCACGGATCTTTTAAAGTCCCGAAAGTCATCGAATGAACTTGAATGAATTGACAGCCCATGAACTTTTAGGCTTAATCGAAAACAAGAAAACATCTTCCAAAGAGATCGCGGATTCGCTTCTTTTACAAATTAAAAACAACGATAAGGAAATGAATGCCTACGTCCGCGTCAACGATTCCATCCAAAAAGAAATTAGCGAGCTTAAAAATCCAACCGTTCCCATTTCCTTAAAAGATAATATTTGCGCCCGCGAAAAAGAGATCACGTGCTGTTCAAAAATCTTAAAAGGATTTACTTCGCCCTACGATGCAACCGTTGTCACAAAACTTAAAAATGCCGGATCAGCGATTATCGGCCAAACAAATATGGATGAATTCGCGTTCGGTTCATCGACGGAAAATTCCTGCTACGGCCCGTCAAAAAATCCGTGGGACACGACACGCGTTCCCGGAGGATCCAGCGGCGGATCAGCTTCAGCAGTTGCTTCGAATGAAGCGATCTGGGCGTTGGGCTCAGACACCGGTGGATCGATCCGTCAGCCGGCAGCTTTTTGCGGCGTCGTTGGGCTTAAACCAACTTATGGACGCGTGTCGCGTTATGGACTCATTGCGTTTGCTTCAAGCCTGGATCAAATCGGGCCAATCACAAAAGATGTGACGGATTCAGCGATCCTTTTAAATATTTTAGCCGGGCATGATACTTATGATTCAACTTGCGCCGATCTTCCCGTTCCAGACTATACAAAATCCCTTGTTAACAATGTCAAAGGTTTAACCATCGGAATTCCAAAAGAATATTTTGTCGAAGGGATGGATCCAGAAGTTAAAGACAGCATTCATCTAGCGATTTCCGTCCTAAAAAAATGCGGAGCGGCTTTCAAGGATGTTTCTCTGCCGCACACTGAATACGCAGTTGCGACCTATTACATTATTGCAACCTCCGAAACCAGTTCCAATTTAGCCCGTTTCGACGGTGTTCAATACGGACTTCGCGCGCAACCGTCATCAACACGTAAAACACCGATCGTTGACATGTATGAAGAAACTCGCGACTTAGGCTTCGGATCAGAAGCAAAGCGAAGGATCATGTTAGGAACATATTCATTATCATCCGGCTATTATGATGCTTATTATCTGAAAGGATTAAAAGTCCGAACCCTTATCAAAAACGATTTCGACGAAGTTTTTAAAACCTGCGACGCAATTATCACTCCGACAGCACCGACGACAGCGTTTAAGATCGGAGAGAAGTCGAGTGACCCGTTAAGCATGTATCTATCAGATATTTATACGATCTCAGCGAACTTAAGCGGCGTGCCGGCCATCTCGCTTCCGTGTGGATTTTCAAAAAATAATTTGCCAATCGGTTTGCAATTAATGGCCAAACCATTTGCCGAAGAAACACTTTTTAAGATCGCGTACACTTTTGAACAAAATACCGAATGGCATAAAAAGAAGATCGTGAAGAAATCATGACGACAACCCAAACACAATTTGAAACAGTCATCGGACTCGAAGTCCATCTGCAATTTAAAACAAACACCAAAATTTTCTGCGGCTGCGCGAATCTTTTTGGGAAAGCCCCCAACACGCAAACGTGTCCCGTCTGCTTAGGTTTGCCGGGGTCGTTGCCGGTTTTAAATAAAAAAGCGTTAGATTACGCGATCAAAGTAGCACTCGCGTTAAACTGTGAAGTGAATCCTTACATCAAATTCGACCGAAAAAATTATTATTATCCCGACCTGCCAAAAGGTTATCAGATCTCGCAATTTGATAAACCAATTGCCAGAAACGGTTATATTTTGATCCAAAAAGAAAATGGAGAACAAAAAAAGATCCGTATTCACCGCGCACACTTGGAAGAAGACGCAGGAAAGCTTATTCATGATGATGAAATAAACGCAAGCTTAGTTGATTACAATCGAACAGGAACGCCTCTTTTTGAGATCGTTACAGAAGCAGACATCAGATCACCGCAAGAAGCTTATGATTATTTAACGATCTTAAAGCTCACGTTGCAATATTTAAATGTCTCAGATTGCGACATGGAAAAAGGAAGTTTACGCTGTGACGCAAATGTTTCGATCCGCGAAAAAGGCCAGGAAAAATTCGGGACAAAAACGGAAGTCAAAAATCTTAATTCTTTCAAAGCTGTTAAAGCGGCATTGGAATATGAAGAAATCCGTCAAGCCAAACTCATTTTAGCCGGCGAGAGGATCATTCAACAGACGCTTCTTTGGGATGATGCGAAAATGATAACCCTTCCCATGCGAAGCAAAGAAGAAGCTCATGATTACCGTTATTTCCCAGAACCGGACCTTGTTCCCTTTATGATCGAGCGTTCTGGAATTGATAACATCAAAAAATTTTTACCTGAACTGCCACAACAAAAACTTGAACGGTTCGTAAAACAATACAATCTCTCCCAATACGATGCCAATGTTCTCATCCAGGATCAAATGCTCGCTAACTTTTTTGAAGAATGCGCCAAACTTTTTCCCGATGCTAAAAAGATCGTTAATTGGATCACCGGTGCGCTTCTTTTCGAATTAAACGAACGCAAAAAAGATATTACCGAATCAGGACTCAAGCCCGCACATCTCGTCGCGATCATCAAAAAAGTCGAAGACCAGACGATCAGTAATCTCATTGGGAAAGATGTTTTAAAAACTGTCTTAGACACTCAAAAAGATCCTGAAGCGATCATTACCGAAGGAGGCCTCGCGCAAGTTTCTGATGACGGGGCATTGACGGCGATAGTCGATGGAATAATCAGTGAAAACAAAACAGTCGTCGACCAGATCAAAGCCGGAAAAGAAAGCGCGATGGGATTTCTCGTTGGACAAGCCATGAAAAAAACTCAAGGAAAAGCAAACCCTAAAAGAATCGGGGATATCATTAAAAGGAGGCTGTTGAATGCGTAAGAAAATACTAGTTGCCGTCCTATCGCTCGTTGCAGTTTTCGCGATAACAACACTTGCGATCTCACAAATGGACCGCAAAACAAAAGATGACCTTTATTCTCAGATCGAGCTTTACAGCTACACTTTAACGACGATCCAATCAGATTACGTCGATGAACTTGAATCAAAAAAACTGATCTACGGCTCGCTTAAAGGAATGCTCGCAACTCTTGATCCACATAGCCAATTTTTAGACCCCGATGAATATAAAGAACTCAAAACCGAAACCCAAGGAAAATTCGGCGGACTTGGCATTGAGATCTCGATCAAAGACGGACTGCTGACCGTCATTTCACCGATCGAAGATACCCCGGCCTGGAAAGCAGGGATCAAAGCCGGCGATCATATTGTTAAGATCGAAGATGATCTGACTCGCGATATCACTTTAAATGATGCCGTCAAAAAACTTCGCGGCAAACCTGGGACCGACGTCAAGATCACCGTTTTACGAGATGAAGAATTTAAGATCTTAGAATTTACGATCAAACGTGAGATCATTCACATTACTGACGTCAAGAACGTAATGATCCTCAAAGATACTATCGGATATATCCG